>CADCKW010000003.1 GCA_902802115.1 uncultured Pseudomonadota bacterium
TTGGATTCTGCACGAATTTTTGCAGTTCCAATTGATGAGTCTTTTTGCTTTGCGGCTGTCAGTTTTGATGAAATCGCATTCGCATTTGTATTATTTGCCGACGAATCCAATTTCACATTACCCGCAGAATCAACAACCAAACCACCACTTAATAATTGTGACAAATCTTTCATAGTCACGACCTGTGAACTGGTGTCGTCTTTGGTTGCGAATCCGGCACTGGTCAGTGCATTTTTAACATTTGTGTTGTTTAAACTGGATTGCAGTTGTGTTGCAAAGTTTGCAGTTGATACAACATCACTGGCCTTTGCAAAACCGGCATTGGTCATTGTTGCAGTCAGGTTGTTTTTGGTGACAACATCATCTGTCTTTGCAAAACCCGCACTGGACAACGCAGATTTAACATCACTGGTGTTCAATGTGTTTGCAATATTACCGGTTGTGACAACTGTTGTTGGTAATGCAGATGCATCAATTTTGCCGTTTGTTGTGCGGACAACTGTGCTGGGCAAATTGTTTGATACCTGGGCAGCAATATTATCTGTGGTAATTGCCTTGGCAGCGGTTGTTTCCAATGAACTTGTTCTGGACGCCAATGCTGTGACTGTATCTGTTTTTGCAAAACCTGCTGTTTCCAATGCCGATTTAACATCACTGGTGTTCAATGTGTCTGCAATATTGCCGGTTGTGATAACTGTTGTTGGTAATGCAGATGCGTCAATTTTGCCGTTTGTTGTGCGGACAACTGTGCTGGGTAAATTGTTTGATACTTGGGCGGCAATATTTTTTGTGGTAATTGCATTTGATGTGACCGCACCTGTTTCAGCGTCTATATTTACCAAGCCTAAATCTTTTAATGAATTGTTTGTTGCGTTGGCCAGTGCGTTTTTAACACTTGTATTACTTGCGATATTACCTGTTGTGATAATTCCGGCATCATTTAGATTGCTGTTGGTAATAACACCGGCATTTGCCAATCTGGCAGAAAAACTGCCTTCGCCTGAACCGTTCAAAGTGTTATTAACCGTTGTTGCGATATCGTTCGTTTGTGCGAATCCGGCATCAGCCAACGCCCTTTTGACAGTACTGTTGTTTGCTGACAATTTTGTGGGTAAATTGTCGGCGGTCAAAGCATTGGATTCCAATGATGCGGTTCTGGTGCTTAATGCTGATAAACTGTTGGTGGTTGCATAATTGCCCAATTTTGTTGTTAATGCACTGTCTGTGACAACATTATTTTTGGTTAATTCGCCACCCAAAGTTGCCGGGGTTAAAACATTTAATGTTTCGGTTCCGTCTTTGACAGATATAATTCCGCGGTCGGTTAATCCAGATGTAATCAATGAATTAACATCACTCTGTTTTGTGTATGTGTTGCCAAGTTTGTTTGCCAGTTTTGTTGCGGTTAAATCACTGTCTGTGATGAATGCGTCGCCCAAAGTACTGACCAGATTGGCTTTGGTTAATGCGCCCGTCGCCGTATAACGCGAATCCAATGTTGCACCCAATTTGTCAGCCGTCAGGTCACTGGGCTTTGCAAATGAATCACCCAAAGTACTGATTAAGTTTGTTTTGCTGACAGAATCTGCCGACGCATACAGTCCGGATAATTTTCCAGATAATTTGCTTTGGGTTAAATCGCTGTCTTTCAAATAAGTGTCACCTAACTTTTCTGACAATTTTTTTGCTGTTAAATCTGTATCGGTCAAAAAGCCTGATAAATCAGCGGGCTTTGCAAATGAATCGCCCAAAGTGCTGACCAGATTGGCTTTGCTTAATGCGCCCGCCGATGCATACCGCGAATCCAATGTTGCACCCAGTTTATCAGCGGTTAAATCTGTTGTTTTTGCAAAACCTGATAATTTTGTATTCATATTACCAGTTGTTATTACACTGTCTGGTAATGCGACTTTTAATTTGTTGTTTGCATCAAATAAGTCTGTATTTTTTGCATATCCAGACAGTTCGGTTTTTGTCGCCAAATTAGAGATGTCACTACTGGTTAAATAACCTTTGTTAGATACAGCGGTGTCAATCATATTACCCAATGTTTCAGATTTAGCCAATGCTGCATTAACGGTTTCGTCGTCGATTTTCGGTAAATCATTTTTTGTTGCCAGATTTTTTGCTGTGATTTTGGCATCAAAATTGCTGTCGGTGATTACATTTGCGGTCTTTAATTTATTTGCAATACTGCCAGTTGTATTTTCGTCGCCGTCTAATAATGTTGTGACGCGTCCGGACAAAGAGTTCAAATCAGTATTTTTTGCGTATCCAGCATTTTTTAATTTGTTTGCCATACTGCCAGTTGTGTTTTCGTCACCGTCTAATAATGTTGTGACGCGTCCGGACAATGTATCAAAAGTTCCTTTGGCGGCAAACGTATCGCCCAACGCGGTTGAAATAGCCTGTTTGTTTACAGTTTTTGTCAGTTCGGTGCTTAAATCTGTTGGTTTCAACAGTTGTAATGTTGCAGCGCTGTCATTAGATAAAATTCCGCGTGATTTTAAATCTGATACAATCAAGTTATTTACATCATCTGTTTTCGTAAAAGAACCGTCTAATGTATTGATTAAATTCTTTTTGCTGACAGAATCTGCCGACGCATACAGTCCGGATAATTTTCCAGATAATTTGCTTTGGGTTAAATCGCTGTCTTTCAGGTATGTTGTGCCTAACTTTTTGGACAATCTTTCCGCGGTTAAATCTGTATCGGTCAAAAAGCCTGATAAATCAGCGGGCTTTGCAAATGAATCACCCAAAGCACTGATTAAGTTTGTTTTGCTAACAGATGCGGCCGATGCATAACGTGAATCTAATGTTGCGCCCAGTTTATCAGCGGTTAAATCCGTTGTTTTTGCAAAACCTGATAATTTAGTTCCCATGTTTCCTGTTGTTATAACATTTTCAGGCAGTTCAACTTTTAATCTGTTATATGAATCGAACAAATCAGCATTTTTTGCATATCCGGACAGTTCGGTTTTTGTCGCCAAGTTGCCGATGTCACTGCTGGTTAAATAACCTTTGTTAGATACAGCGGTGTCAATCATATCGCCCAATGTTTTCGATTTAGCCAATGCGGCATTAACAGTTTCATCGTCGATTTTCGGTAAATCATTTTTTGTTGCCAGATTTTTTGCTGTGATTTTGGCATCAAAATTGCTGTCTGTGATTACATTTGCGGCCTTTAATTTATTTGCAATACTGCCAGTTGTATTTTCGTCGCCATTTAATAATGTGGTGAATCGACCAGACAAAGAGTTCAAATCAGTATTTTTTGCGTATCCAGACAATTCGGTTTTTGTCGCCAAGTTAGTTATGTCGTTGTTGGTTAAATAGCCTTTGCTGGAAACAGCGTCGTCAATCATATTGTCTAATGTTTTTGATTTGGACAAAACATCGCTGACAGTGGCTTCGTCCAGTTTTGGTATTTCAACATTTAATGAACCATCAGATTTTAAAATATCACGATATTTCAAATCATTAATAACTAAATTTGATAAATCCTTGGTTTTTACAACTGTATCAGGTAATTTGTCGGCAATGTTGTCTGTGGTAATTGCCTTGGCGGCGGTGTTTTCCAAATTTGTGACTTTGCCAGATAATGTTGAAAGGTTTTCAATAGTGGCGACTTTTAATGTATTGTTTTCGTCATCGTTTAACAAACCTTTGCGAACCAAGATGTTTTTTACATCTGTTTCACTGGTTCCCAGTTGTCCAGATAATTTGGCCTTGGCAGAATCACTGTTTGCAATTTTATCGGCAATCGCGACAGGGTCTGTATCGTCTTTGGTTGCATAGTTTTTGTTGTTTAGTGCATCATTTGTGATAAATCCGCGTTTGTTTAAATCAGTTGCGGTCACATATCCTTTGGTAGCAACCTCGTCGGATACCATTTGTTTAAAATTGTTGGAATTACGCAGTGCGTTTGTGACGGTGGCCTCGGTGACTTGGACTTCGCCCTTTTTTTCAATATTCAAAGAACCGTCAGTATTTAAAATTTCTTTGTTAATCAAATCTGCGGTAATGATGTTTTTGATATCGTCTGTGGATTTTAATTCATTTTTTGTTGCAAATAATGCGGTGTTGTTATTGTCGGTTAAACCGCGTTCGCGTAGTTTAGAATCAATATTTGCCCCCAGATTATTTGTTATATTGTCTGTTTTGCGTTGAATTGATGCAACAGATGTTTGCAAATTCTGGTTAGATGAACGAATTGAAGATAACGCGTTTTGCAAATCATTATTTGTTGTTGTTAATTCCATGTCTTGAACGGCCGATGTAATATCATCACGCGTCAGTTGATTTTGTGCCAAACGTGTTTGGGCGGTTTGTAAATTAGTTATTTGTTGTTGCAATTCTGCGGTTGGTAATTCGTCTTTGGTTGCAACCTTTAATGTGTTGTTGGAATCGATGATTCCGCGTTGTTTTAAATCGTTGGCAATCAAACTTTTAACCGCGTTTGTGTCGGTGCCAATTTTCCCACTCAAAGTTTGTTTGGCGGCGGTACTGGCGGCTATTCTGGACGCAATTGCCTCTGGTGTGGTTTCATCTTTGGTTGCGACATTTAAATTTTCATTAGAATCTAAAATGTTTTTGCGCTTTAAATTTGCGATAACGGTATTATCCAAAGTATTTGAATTTGCCAATGCGGCACTGACGGTTGCCTCACTGATAACAGGTAATTCAGATCTGGTCGCATAATTTCTGTCACGTAATGCGTCGGGTGTAATAAATGTATTTCCCAGTTTTGCAGACAATTTTTCGGTTGTTATATCACTGGGTTTTGCGTATGTATCGCCCAATTTTGTTTGCAATAATTCTGGGGTTAATTCTGTCTTTTTTAATATTTGTAATTGTTTATTAGAATCGTAAATTCCTTTATTTACCAGATTTTGAGAAATCATATTGTCAAACTCTGGTGAATTTTGCAGTGCTTCGGCAACGGTTTCAGTATTTATCACCGGCAATTCATCTTTGGTTGCAACATTTAATACATTATTAGAATTAATAATACCGCGTTGTTTCAAATCGTTGGCAATTAAACTTTTAACAGAATTTTCATTTGTTCCAACGCGTGATGACAATGTTTGAACAGCAGTATCGTTTGTTATAATTTCATTTGCCAATTTTGTTGGTTCGACATCGGTTTTCTTGGCAAATTTTGTAGCCAATGTGGATTCTAACTTTTGTGTCAAAGCCAAAGGTTGAATATCGTCAGTTGTTGCAACCAATAATTTTCCACGATTATCAACAATACCTTTATCAACCAATGTGTCACTGACCTTGGAATCAACGGTCGCATTTAAATCAGCAATAGATGCTGTGTTATCTTGTAATTCGGTTATTGCCTCATTGACGGGGGCAATTTTGTCGTTGATTTCGTTTTGAACAGTTGTTTTCACAGTGTCAGCCATTTGCTGTTGTTGTGTCACCAATTCATCAATTTGTCTTTGTATTGCGGCGATATCTGCGGCAATTTCGGTGGTTGTTCCCGCATTACCCCCGCCGGTGCCACCTGTTCCTGTGCCGGTGGTGACAGCAGTTGGAACATAATAACGATTAGGATTTTTTATCGGGGAATTAAACGAAATACGTGTGTCGTTTGTTGTTGTGGTGTCTGTGGTTGTGATTGCTGGTGCAGATGGTTCCGAATCGGTTTGCACACCAGTTGCAGAAACACTGGTCTTTGGGGCAATAAAAGATGGCTGATGATTTAACGGTATAGAACTGGCACGCAAGGACGGCGCGCAAAAACAAGCAGTGCAAACCATGCACAACATACCCCAAACACTAAGTTTTCTCATAATTTTTCCCCCTGATATCATTATAAAAAAATCCTTTCTTAGATAAATTTTAGAAAAAATCAAAAATCCAAGGCAAGCACAAAAAATAGTAATTTTCACAAGTTTATTTATAAAATTTTTATTTGCAATTTTGTTGGGTATATCCTAGGATAAAAGCACATTGTCGGGGTGTAGCTCAGCCTGGTAGAGTACTTGCATGGGGTGCAAGGGGTCGCAGGTTCGATTCCTGTCACCCCGACCACACTTTGTTAAAACTTCGTGTGACAAGCCAAAAATTCAAACCGGTTTTTACCGGTTTTTGTTTGTGTGATTTTTATTGTAATAAAAAATCCCGGAAAAATCCGGGATTTTGTTTTTTACATGCATTTAAACTCTTCTGGGTTTATTGATAGATTTACGTCGTCGCATACGCAGGTATGACGAGATGATTCGTAATGCGCGCCATCTGGACATTTGTCGACACATTCACCAGATTTTGTGTCAAAATATAATCCTTCGTCTTGACATGCGCATCCGCCTGCAGTCGCGTTGTATGGCGCAAACTCTGGGCACATATAACATTTTTCATCATTGATGTTCCAGAAATAATGATTGTTTATGGCACATGTTTCTCTGTCCGCATCTATACATTCGCCTGTGCTCGCAGAGAATACCTGGCCTTCTTCACAAAGTTTGCATGCCATATCTTGGATAACAAAGTTTAACTTAGGTTCTTCACATACACATTCTTGGGCGCTTTCGTTAAACGGTGCGCTTGGTGGGCATTCAACACATGATTGATCTTTCGATGACCAAACCATATTTTTGCTGGCGCACTCGCTTTGGCCGGCGGCAACACATCTGCCTGTTGATACATTAAATGTTGCAGATTTGTCTTCGCATACGCAACGCGGCAATGATGAGTTATATTGATTCATCGTTAAAGTATGTACCCTCTGGACATTTATTGCATTTTGTTCCGTTCCAATATGTGTCGGGTTCTGCCAAGCAAGCATTTTCGTCACCTGCATCTATGCACATATACCGTTGTTCATCTTCGTTATAAGCAACTTTTCTGGCCGGGTCGTCACATTTGCAACGTGATGACGGGGTTGTGCCTTTTGGATTATAAAACACAGATTCATCAGGACATTTTTCACACATGCCCTTGCCTTCTTCGGCGTGTTCGTTCCAGACCATATAATCTGTTTGATTACATTTTTCCTGGTCTAATCCCGTATCGTTGCTGACCGCGGCATTTGCCGTTGCAGCGGCGACGGAGATATTTGCCACAGATGCCGCAATACTGGATTCTGCACGAATTTTTGCAGTGCCAATTGATGAGTCTTTTTGTTTTGCGGCTGTCAATTTTGATGAAATCGCATTCGCATTTGTATTATTTGCTGATGAATCCAATTTCACATTACCCGCAGAATCAACAACCAAACCACCACTTAATAATTGTGACAAATCTTTCATAGTCACGACTTGTGAACTGGTGTCGTCTTTGGTTGCGAATCCGGCACTGGTCAGTGCATTTTTAACATTTGTGTTGTTTAAACTGGATTGCAGTTGTTTTGCAAAGTCTGCGGTTGATACAACATCACTGGCCTTTGCAAAACCGGCATTGGTCATTGTTGTAGTCAGGTTGTTTTTGGTGACAACATTAGATTTGACACTTTGATTTGCCCCTGTACCAGTCACTGTGACCAAACCAAGATTTGCCAATCTAGATGTTTCGGCATTTCTAAGTGCCTGACCGGCAGCAGAATTTTCGTCGCCTAAATCAGTGGTCGTGACAATGCTGGTTGCCCGTTGAAGTTGGCCAGAAGTACTCCTTGTTGCTAAACCTAAATCAATAAGTTCTGTTCCAACTGAATTTTGAATATCATTGGCGGTTTGACCAACCTTCATACTGGAAACATTGGTGCCTTTGCTGCCTGTCCAAGAAAGCATACCGGTTGATGAGTCAAATGTTGGTGTAAAGGATTCGCCCTTGATATCATTTACAAAATTTGTTCGTGTCGATATCAATGCGGTTTTACCAGCATCATTCAACGCAAATGTCTTTTTGCCTTCGGCGACATCGGCATTAAACTTGGATTCTTCGGCTGTTTCACCACCCATCAATGACGGGTCGGCTTCAACGGCTGCCAAGCAAGTGGCCATAGATGTAAAGTATCCTTCGTTGCCGGACTTGGTTAAGTCAGTTGCCACATTGCCGCGCGCAACAAATGCGTTAATAGTTTTTGCAGCAGACATCTTTTTAACGTTTTGAACGGTTCTAAATCCGGTTGCCACAACGTGCGCTTTGCACCAAGTGTATGCAGCAGATTCGCCGTCTTCACCGTCTTCGCCAGCCATGATTTCGTCATAACGTTCTTTACATGCGGTCATAAAATCTGCATTGTTGCTGGATTTGCCGGTAAATCCGGTAATCGCCATTCTGGACTGGGGGGTTGTGTATGTTTTTGTATCCACAAACGCAGCCATCTTGGCACTGCCTAATTTTGCAGACATTCTCTTGCCAATACCTTCGGTCAAGTTAAGGACAGTCGGGTTTTGAACCAATGACAAACAGTATGCTGTGGAACCACCCATTATGGCTGTATAATCCGCGTTTGTGAATTTGTCTGCACAGTCTTCTTTGGACGTTATTTTTGAATACAATTTCTTGACTATTTCAATATTGTCTTCGCAATACTGTTGTTCAGTAGATGTGCCAGACATAATTTCGTTATAACGCGCCTCGCATGCTTCCATAAATGTTGTGTCTGTTTTTGTGCTGCTGGCCTTGAACCCTGTCATTGCCAAACGACCTTGGACAGTAGAGGTTGCTTTCAAATTTTGCATTTTTTCAGAACCAAATGTCCGGACCAATTTTTGACCAATACCAGCATTTAAATCAAGGGTATCAACCTTTTGCACCAATGATAAGCAGTAAGATTTTGCACCACCCATGATTGCATTGTACATATCAGATGTGAATTGCTCGCATGATGTCACATTGCTGTACAATGGCGTAATAATTTTTGTCAGGTTTGATACACCTTTATCGTCTTTTTCCATGCAATACGCATACCATGCAGTGTCGCCATCATCACCGGACATAATGCTGTTGTAATTTGCAATACATGCGTCCAGCAACGATTTGCCACCGAATATTTTGGTTGCACTTGAATTCAAACGATCTGCGGCAGACTTACCAGTCACCAAATTTGCTGTTAAGGCACTCTTGGCTGCTGCCAAATCTTTGACATCTGTATTGCTCTTCATATACAGTTTCGCCATCTTTAAACCGACGCCATCGTCCAAAGACACTTTGTCAAATGTCGCCGTCAGGTTTGCACAGAATGCATCTGCACCACCGACCATTTTTGCATACATATCTGCGGTAAAGTTCGAACAATCGTCACTGATTGTATCATTCGGGAACAATTTGCGTGCCAAATCACGATTTAATGTTCCGTCTTTGTAATGCTCGGCCTGGGCTTTACAATATGTGACCTCTGGCTTTTCGGCATCGTCGCCGGACATAATGCTGTTGTAATTTGCAATACATTCGTCCAATATCGAGAAATTCGAATCGTTCATACGTTGTTTTGCATCTTTGGCTTGCAATGTTCTCAACGCATCTTTGGCCGATGATAAACTTACACTTTTTTTCGTTGCGTAAATTTTGGCTAATTTTAAGCCGACACCTTCGTTCAAAGATACACCCGTATTAAATGTTGCGTTCAAAGATGTGCAGTATGCGTTTGCGCCACCAATGATTGCAGCATATAAATCTTGGGTAAAGACCGATGGATCACAAGATGAAATACCTCTGTCTGGGTATAATTTTTGAATCAGTGTCAAGTTTGTGACATCACTTGGGTAATTGACAGCGTGTGCCTCGCAATAAATTTGTGATGCAGGTTTGCCGTTTTCACCTGGTTCGCCTTTGAAATTCACACCCTTGCCTTTTGCTGGGAACGAACAACTATTTTTTTCATCGTTACATGCGCAGATATACAATAACGCATCGCTAACCTCTAAATTATAGTATGCATCTGCTTCGTGTTCTGCATCACAAGGTTTGCCAGACAATTCACTGTAATTATCAATTGTTCCACGATACAGATAACCGTCGCCAGATTTTCCAGCCATGATTTCTTCGTATTTTTGCGCACAGGCATCAACAAAAGATATTGTTTTATTATTTAATGTGACCTTGGTCGCAACCTTTTGCGATGACAAAGTGCTGACAATCGTATCGCCAAACAAACGTTTCAAATTGTTTTTCACATTTAATGTTGATGAATCGACATTTTTAGCAACCATTAAACAGTATGCTTTTGGACCACCCATTATCGCATTATATTGTTCTTGGGTGAAATCGTCGCATGTTTTGACGGTTGATGCGCCATACAAAGGTTGAATTATTGATGTTAAGTTTGTGCCTTCGCTGCAGTATGAATACCATGCAGATTTTGGATTCATAATTTCATCGTATTTTTTCGCGCACGCAAATACGAATTTTTCAGTTTGACCATTAATAGAAACACTGGCGGACAATCCGTTGTTTTTCAAATTGCTGACTGTGCCGGAACCAAATACATCTTCCAAAGTTTTACCAATACCTTTGGTTGCGACCAAATAGTTGCTGTTTTCTTTGGCGTTTTTGGCAACCAACATACAATATGCCTTGGAACCGTCCATCAATGCGATATATTCTTCTTCGGTAAAATTGTCGCATGTTTTTGATGTACCATATAATGGTTTGATAATATTATTCAAATTGTTGTCTGTGGTGCAATATGAATACCATGTTGTTTCAGCAGATACACCTGGGTCACCCTTGTCACCTTTTTCACCTTTTAATTCAATACCATCTTTTTCAGCTGGAAATCGGCAATTCTTGCCATTGGAATCGCAGTTATAAACATATAATTTACCTGTGTCTTGGGTGAAATAACCGTCGCCTTCAACAATGTCTGATATTTGTGTGACATTGTTCTTAACCAGGTTTTCATATGTTTCGACACTGCCTTTTAATTTATAACTGGTTCCGTCTTTACCGTCCTTACCGCGTAAAAGTTCTTTCAATGTTTCGTCTTTGGCAATTATATTTAATAAACTGCCATCGTCGTTAATGCCGCCGTCCAATACGGCAACGCGTGACGATAATGTTGAAACACTGTCATTGGTTGCAACATTTAAATCGCCGCTGTCTTTTAATAAACGTTTGGTCTTTAAATTTCTAATAATTGTGTCGTCCAAAGTTGTTGAATTCGCCAATGCGGCACTGACGGTTTTTTCATCAACAGTTGGAATCTCATTTTTGCCGGCGAAAACATTGTCTAATTTATCAGTCAAACTTTCGACAGACACATCGCTGGCGGTTGCCAATTTTAAATTGTCCGACGCATCAACAATATCGCGCTTTTTTAATTCATCAAAAATCAAGCCTTTGACACTCGATTCGTCTGGACCGATTTTGCCTGATAATTTTGCCTTGGCGGTTTCGTTGTCGGCAATGCTGGTTGCGATTGATACAGGATCAATCTGGGCAGTGGTGGCAACTTTTAATGTGTTTGCGCCATCGACAATTTGTAATCTTTGCAATTCGCCAGTTATCAAACCTTTGACACTCGATTCGTCTGGGCCGATTTTGCCAGATAATACCTGTTTTGCAGATTCACTGTCGGCGATGCTGGCCGCGATTGCTGCGGGTGCAATTTCATCTTTGGTTGCCAATTTTGAAAAAGCGACAGAATCGGTTGATAAAAACTTTTTATTATTTAATGCATCATTTGTGACAAAGCCGCGTTCGTTTAATGCCGTAGTTGTCACATAGCCTTTGGTGGCAACTTCGTCGGATACCATTTGTTTAAAGTTGCTGGAATTACGCAATGCATTTGTGACAGTGGCCTCGGTGACTTGGACTTCGCCCTTTTTTTCAACATCTAATGCACCATTTTTCAAAACACCAACCTCGGTTAATTCGTCTGTGATAATATCGCGAATATCTGTATCTTTTGGTTGGATTTTATCCGCCAATGTTGCGGTGGCACTGGAATCTGTGACAATTTTTTGCGCCAATGCCGTTGGTTCAATTTCTGTTTTCAATGCAAATGGCACAGTGTTTTTATCGTCAATCAAACCACGAACTTTTAAAATATTAACAACGGCACCGTTTTCGGTGTCTTCCAAGTCTTCGGTACGATTTGTTAAATTGTCAATACTTCTTTGCAAACTTTGATTCGAAGATTGTAAATCGGAAAGAGTATTTTTCAAGTCTGTATTTGTTGTTGTCAAATTTAATTCTTTGACAGCATCTTCGACAGTATCTTCGACATCGCTGCGGGATAATTGATTGTCGCGCAGGTCGTTTTGTGCGGCGGTTAATCTGGCAATTTCCTGACGCAATTCGTCCAAAGCCGCAGAATTCACATTTTGGTTGTTATTGTTATTCGTGCGCGAAACAGGAACAATCGCAGGTGAAAATTTAGATAATGCTGACCCGCGTGATGCATCGGGTGTCGCCGTTGATTGTGTCGCAACGGTTGATGTGACATTTCCGGCCGTTGGTTTTACAGCACTGTTCAAACTGAGTGACCCAGCACGAACAGTTGGTTGCAAAGCAACAGCCGCAGAACAACCCAAAACACCCAGAATTGTGGTGAAAAGACTTGAAAATTTTGACATCTTTATTCTCCTAGTTTGCAAAAAGAATCCTTCCTTAAAATTTAACTTAGCAAAAAAGAAAATTTTCACGCAAGCGTTTTTTTAATCGTTTTTACAAACCTCGTCAATGGTGTCGGAAATATGCTGAAACATCGCACGTTTGCGGGCAGAATTTTTTGCACATGGGTCACAATCTTGGCGTCGCTGACCCATTTTGCAAATAAACCTTTGTCCATTACATGTTCCGGTTGTGCGAACCGCAACAATTCGATTTGCATAATTTTCTTCCAATGTGATGTATTTTTGTGGGATATCTTGTGGTTTTTGTTCCCATAGTAAATGTACTTCGTCTGCGGCGGTGCGTTGGCACGATTTTTCTGCGGCATTTTTGGGCGCCATTATTTTGTCATTGATAGCTGATTCCCGGTTGTTCGCCGCAATTAAAACCCAGACAACCGATACAGTGCATAATGTTGATACGATAAATAACAAAACATAATGTGAAACAGAAAATGCAGATGGTGTGTCATCGTTATTCATAAACAATCTCCTTTGGTTATTTTGTTCGTGATTTATTGTATTTATTGTGCCTGTGTAAAAATAATAGGTATTTTTTCGCCTTAATTATTTGATTTTTATGCAAATTTAGTGTAAAATAAATGGCGCAATTTTGATAAAAACAAAAGGAGTCTGGTATGTTTGTGACCGAAAAATTAAAGACTTTTTCTTGGGTAAATGTCGGGAATCCTGACCATGACGATTTTGAAAGATTACAATCCGAATACAAGATTGACGAAGATAATATTATCGACATTTTGGACCCTGATGAACAGCCCAGATTAGAAATAGAAGACGATTACAAGGTTATAATTGTGCGTTTCCCGATTATCAATCGCGAAAACGACACTTTGTGGCATACTGAGCCTTTATCAATTATTTATTCGTCAAATCGTGTAATTACTGTATGTAGAAAACGGTGTGATTTGTTGGATAAAATCAAAAAAGACGAAAAAACATCACGCGAAGATTTTATATTGAATATTTTATACTATATTGCTGAATCTTATCTGCGGTTATTAAAAGAATTAAACAAACGTGTGTTGGAATCCAAAAAAGGACTGCAACAACATATTTCAAAGTATGATTTGATGGCTTTGTTAGAGGTTGAAAATAGTTATACTTTGTATATGGCAGGCATCAAAGGCAATGTTTCTGTGTTGGATAAACTGGAAAAAATGCGTGGCTTTATCAAAACAGACGATGCACAAGAATTAGCCGAAGATGTTCGTATTGAATTTGGCCAGGCAACCGAGGTTGTGACAAGTTATAGTAAAATGTTAAAATCTATCAAAGAAACCTTTGAAAGTATTATTAATATGGAATCTAACAGATATATTAATCGATTAACAATGTGGAATATTATTTTGGTAATTCCAACCGTTATTGTTGGCTATTACGGCATGAATGTTGCTTTACCATTTGCAGAAAGTAATTTTGCCGCGATGGGTATATTTTTAGTTATATTATTCTTGTTGGTTGGGTTTGCTGTGTTTAGTTGGATTCGAACCAAGAATTTACATTAACAAAATCGCCTAATTGGCGGTTTTTATTTTATTTTTTAATTTTTTTATATCGTATTTGTCGGTATAAAATCAACAAAAAAGACCGGCAATTCATAACAAATATGTCATAACAGTTATATTTTTGGCGTGACGCGCATATTCATCGTATTAAAACAACAACAAACAAGGTTAATAACAAGTATAAAAAAACCGTCTAATTGACGGTTTTTATTTTGTTTTTTTAATTTTACATTTTGCTAGGTATTTCTAATCCCATTAAGTTTGTTGCTGTGACCAGTGTATCTCGTGCTAATTTTGCGATGTATAATCTGGTTTGTTTTGTGGATTCGTCTATGTCGTCGCGCAATATTGGGCATTCGTGATAAAAACCGTTGATTAATTGACACAGATTATACGCATAGTTTGCTATCAAGTCTGTCGCCCTATTTTCGCATGCGGTATCAATAGTTCTGTCAAAATCCAAGATTGCCAACAACAAATTACGTTCATCTGCGTTTATTGTTGTATCAACAATCTTGGGTTCAATAGTGGCACGATTTAACACAGAGTTTAGACGGACAGCCGTATATAAAACATACGGCCCTGTGCGTCCCTCGAAACTGGTAATAGCAGATGTGTCAAATATATAATCTGATTTTACATCGTGTATTAAATCGTTAAATTTGACCGCCGCCAGCGCGATAGTTTTTATTGTTTCCGCGTCCAAGTTTTTATTGGATTCTGCAATGCGCGCATTAACGGCTTCGTAAGCCATATCTAAAATATCATCTAATCCTGCGGCGTTTCCGTCACGTGTTTTAAACGGTTTGCCGTCTGCACCATTTATAGTTCCATAGCCAATATGTTCGAATTTTTCGTATGGATATATACCAGATTTATCGGCTGTGCGGAATAATTGTTCGAAATGCAGCGATTGACGCAAATCTGTAAAATAAATGATTTTGTCAGGATTATCTTTTATTTTTCTGCAATACACAGCCGCCAAATCGGTAGAATCATATGTGTCGGCACCACGCGAATCACGCCACATATACGGTGGAATTGGCGCAGTATCTGTATCGCGTTTAGTATCGATAACCATGGCGCCATCACTTTCATAAATCATATGTTTTTCATTTAAAATTTTTTCAACTTGCCCAAGGTATTGTGCAGCATTTCGTTCGCCTAAATCATAATCAAATGGCAATATATTCAATCTTTGCACAGTGTTATTCATTGCGCGCAATGATATCGCCAAAAACTTTTCATATAACGCAAAATATCCTGGGTGACCCGCTTGAAACTTTGCTTTGATTTCTTGCGCCCGGGCCTGAAAATCTGCATCTTGTTTGGCCAATGCAGATGCCGCCGGATAATATGTGTTTAATTCGTTTGGGTCTATTTCATAATCAACATGTGTTTGTGGGTCGAATCCTTCTTGAAAATATGGCAATTCAGGATGCAAACGTTCAATCCAAGCAATGATTAAGCCCATTGGTTTGCCCCAATCACCAATATGATTCCACGAAAATGTTTTGTGCCCCATAAAACGAAATATTCTGTTTAATGTATCACCAACAATAGATGTGCGCAAATGCCCAATATGCAAAGATTTTGCAACATTATATGCACCATAATCCATATCAATTACCAATGGATTTTGTTCTGTGCGTGGTTGTGGCGCGGTTGCGTTTTGTAAAATAAATTCATTTTTGATTTTTATGTTTATAAATCCTGGTCCTGCAATTTCTGCGGATGCCACAAAATCCAATTCTTGAATCTTTGGTAATATTTCAGCCGCCAATTCACGAGGGTTTTTATGTGCCAACTTTGCACCAACCATTGCCGCATTTGTCGAAAAGTCACCAAAATCACGATTGCGTGGTGTTTCCAAATTTGCCACAAAACCTAACTTTTCGTTTATTGCATTTGATACATATTTATATAAATTCATTTATAAAACTCTTTATTTTAGTGATTGTTTTTATTTTATTTTTATTCAATCGGTAAAATCACCCGAACACGCAATCCACCCATAGAACTGTTTTCCAAGAACAGTTGTCCGCCATGGTTTTCAATAGCAGTTTTGGCAATAGACAACCCCAAACCTGTTCCGCCTGTATCGGTGCCACGCGCGTTATCCAAACGCACAAATGGTCGCAAGGCATCTTCTTTGCGGTCATCTGGAATACCTGGACCATCATCTTCAATAATAACCTCTATAACATCGGTTTTATCGTGTTCTGTAATTTTTATCTTTTTGTCGGCATATCTGGCAGCATTTTCAATAATATTACTGAACGCACGCGTTAAAGCCATTGGACGCGCATAGAATTGAACAGGGTTTTCCGGCAAATCTAATTCTATTTTTTTGTTTGGTGCCGCATCGCGTGCAATACGCGTTAATGTCGCAGGCAACTCTGTTGTTTGCTCTATTTCGGGTGTTTCGCCACGCGCAAATGCCAGGTACCCATTTACCATTTCTGTCATGCGGTCAATATCTTGCAACAGTGTTTTTTGCGATGCGTCGCCTGTTTCAACCGCCAAACGCATACGCGTCAAAGGCGCCTTTAAATCATGACTGACCGCATTTAACATATCTGTTCTGGTGCGATTATATCGGTCAATGCGTTCCTTCATTTTAATCATGGATTCGGCAGCATTGCGTATTTCCAAAGAACCACTGGGGACAAATCCAGGCGCATCAAGCCCGCGACCAAAGCGATTTGCCGCATTTGAAATACGGCGAATACTGCGCGAATGCAACACTATAAACGGCGCAATCAATATAGATACTATCAATATCGAACCAATCAGCCAGATGATAAAAACCTCGGTACTGGTGGAATATATGCGATGTAAAGATGTGCCAAATGTGGCAATTTCGTTGTTTTTTGTTGGAACATCGATGAAAACCAGTCTTTCACCGCGGTCTATATATATATTTGCCGGGCGTTTTAATTGTGATTCCAGATGTTTTGATAAACGCCCTGCTATCATTGATTTATTGTCGTTTTTTGCAGGTCTGTTTAATTTATGATTTACAGATACATTTACACCAATATCCGCCGCCATAGATTTTGCAACCGGCAAATTGTCGTTATCTATAAAATTCATCATCGTTGTAATTTCCGCAGACAAACTGCGCGCCATTGTGTTATGAACACGCGACCAGTGGTTGCCGAAAAAGAATTCTGCAATAATAACCTGGGTCACAAGCAATGGTATCAACACCATCAATATAGTGCGTGCCAAAAAACTTCTGGGTATCAATCTCATGTTTTTTTACCGTTTTTCTGGTGTGGGGGCAACAACCAATTTGTATCCGCGCCCACGAATAGTTAGTATATCTGTGTTTGATAATACATCATTTATTTTAGTTCGCAAGCGTTTTGCGACCATTGGTGATGCCGGCACAATATTTCCAATTGGCGTTATTAAATTATGCAACAATTTCTTTTCTTCGTTTGACAAAGAAAATAATCGCCGTTGGGAATCTGTGGGCGACACAACAAAAAACTCTTCATCGGCATAAATCAGCCCATCTGGCAACGATTGCGTTGATGTATTTGGCGACAATTTTGTGATATTATTCAACCGCAATACCAATTCTTGTAATTGAAAAGGCTTTGCCAAGTAGTCGTTTGCCCCACTTGACAGGCCATCAATCGCATTTTCAGGTCCAGACATCGCCGTCAGCATCAAAACAGGTGTCAAATTTCCAGACGAACGCATTTGCTTCAAGAACGACAAACCGTCTTGACCCCCCATCATTCTGTCCAAAACAATCGCATCAACAGATATTTTGTTTAATATTTCTGCGCCTTGTTCGGCAGAATCCGCCGTTAAAACCGAAAAATCGCACCTACGCAAGCCATTGGCCAGGCTTTTCCTTAATAAATCATCATCATCAATAATTAGTATTGTTTTGTTCATAATACTTTATTGCATGGGTTCAACCGCATATTCGCCAGGTTGGATTGTTAAAACAGATTCATTTTCGTCATTTACAGATAAACCACGCGATGCCGCACGAAAATTCATGCCACGTGTTGAATACTCTGTTTTAAACAACGCATATCCTGTTCCACCACCCGCAGTTGTTCCCTGGGTTCCAATTGAATAATATCCGCCCAAAATACCATAATCCAAATCTATATAATCCAGATTTATCAAAAGTGAAACACTGCTGGTGCCGTCACTGGTCAAATTGCAAGAAAATTCACGATTTGACAATGTTGCCTGGGAATTTACAGGAATTACAATATCCATAACCGTTTGTTCGCAACGCCTGTCAATGCCATTTACCAATATATTATATGTCATACCAATAGATGCACGCGACAGACCAGTTGATAAATTTACCTGGGAAATAGAAGCCTTTGGAATTTTAACAATCGCATTTGCAATTCCAGTACGAACCGGGAAAGATATCCCAGTCTGCAAACAATCACGCGAAAACGGGTCAGCCTCGCATATATATAATCTGGAATATCCGTTCATCATAAACATTTGACTCAGGCTGTTAAACAAGAAATTGCGTGTAATACGGTCGTTTAATTTTGTACAGTTAAAATTACGACAAATCACCATTGGACGTTCCGCAAATCCAACGCCCGGATGGGCACAAGCCTCGGCATCGCGGGTGATTGCAATGTTAGTATCAAAATTAAACGTGTCGTCCTGTTGCATAAATACAGTTTCAGGTATGAAATTTTGATCGTCAGGATATGCATAATATGATGCCACAGGTGTTTCTGTGTATATCGTTTGCAATTCTTGGACATATGTGTTTGCCATTGCGGACTGTGCGCAAATCAAGGCACCAGCAATCATTAAATTGGATTTATACATGTTTGTTTCCTTATTCCTTTTATTTTAGTCTAGACTTTTTTTCTAATGCGTGTCAAAGCAAAAATATTTTTATTGAAAATTAAAATCGATTTGTATTATAAAGTGTCCTGTATAGAATATAATTTTAAATAGGAAGGTTGATAAAAATGGTTGATGTTATTATTACAGGCGAAAGTGGTAAATTACACGCAGTTTATCATAAATCTGCAAATCCCGGCGCGCCGGTTGCGGTTGTGCTGTCTGGAAATCCACGTCAAAAACATCATATGAACGACAGAGTTTCATATGCGATGTTTCGTGCATTTATGGATATTGGTTTTTCGGTTGTGCGGTTTAATTATCGTGGCGTTAATGATTCCGACGGTGCGATTGGGACGGCGGCTGAAAACATGTTGGATATTGCAACGGTTATAGATTGGATACAAAACCAAAACGAAGACAGCGAAAGAATCTGGCTGGCAGGACATCAAATGGGTGCATGGTATGCATTACAGGCCATGATGCGCAGACCAGAGATTTCTGGATTTGTATTGGTTTCACCCGACAGGTCTTTTTCTGATTTTCAATTTTTATCACCACGTCCTAATCGCGGACTGTTGTTGCAAGGTGCCGCCGAAGAAGGCGATACAAAATCATTTAGCAATCATTTAACAAATCTGTTAAAAAAGCAGGCAAAAATAACATTGGAAACCATTGTTATCAAAGGCGCAGATGCAAATTATTCTGCGCCGGCAGATTTGCGACAAATGTATAACGATTTCAAGGCCTATGTTGGACGTGAAGATACAGACACAAAATTGTTATAGGGTTTTTAAATGAATACAAATGACAGATTTGTTGATCCAAATATTCCAGATGAATTGGCGAGTTCTATTCGTCCAAAAACACTGGCTGATTTTATTGGCCACGATGCGTTAAAGAAAAATTTATCTGTTTTTATTTCTGGGGCAAAATCACGTGGCGAGGCCATGGACCATGTGTTGTTATATGGACCACCGGGGTTGGGAAAAACCACATTGGCACATATTGTTGCAAATGAATTGGGAACAAATTTTCGTGCAACATCGGCACCTATGCTGACCAAACAAGGCGATTTGGCGGCAATATTAACCGCGTTGGAACCCATGGACGTTTTGTTTATAGATGAAATTCACAGATTGCCAACAGCCATCGAAGAAGTTTTGTATTCTGCGATGGAAGATTTTAAGTTGGATATTATGTTGGGCGAAGGTCCGTCTGCAAAAAGTGTTCGCATAGATTTACCGCCTTTTACATTGGTTGGTGCAACAACACGAACAGGGTTATTATCAAATCCTTTGCGTGAAAGGTTTGGTATTGATTTAAGGCTGTCTTTCTATCCGGCTGACGATTTGGCAAAAATCATTATGCGCAGTGCAAATGTGTTGGGGACCCCCATTGACGAAGCCGGGGCATATATGTTGGCAAAAAGCGCGCGTGGAACCCCGCGTATTGCAAACAGACTGTTAAAACGCGCACGCGATTTTGCAAATGCGTTGCATGCCAATACAATTACCGCAGACACAATAAAAACCACCCTATTCCAATTACATATTGACGAGTCTGGATTGGACGCGGTTGATAGGGATTATATGACGACAATTATAAATCATTATGCGGGTGGCCCTGTGGGAATCGACAACCTGGCCGCCGCATTGAGTGAGCCTGCGGACACTATCGAAGATGTTATTGAACCTTATTTAATGCAACTGGGGTTGATACAACGGACGCCGCGTGGTCGTATTGTGACCGATAAAGGCTATGAACATTTGGGGTTAAAAAAGTAATGTCAAAATTATACTATGCTTTTGTTGCGTCTTTGTTTTTGGCGGGTTGTGCCGGGACATCGTCATACAAATACAAAAACAATACAAAACCATACACAATTGGTGGAACAACATATTACCCAATGGAAAATGCTGGTAATTTCAGTGAAACCGGTGTTGCGTCGTGGTATGGACCAGACTTTCATGGGAAACAAACCGCCAGTGGCGAAACATATAACAAATACGCATACACTGCGGCACATAAAACTTTACCATTTGGAACGCGGGTCAAGGTGACAAACCTGGATAACAATGCAACAACAAATGTTATTATCAACGACCGCGGGCCTTTTAAATCTGGACGCATAATTGATTTATCATATTCTGCTGCCAAAGATATAGATATGATTGGAACAGGAACAGCGCGTGTTCGTATAAATGCGATTGGTTCAACAAATACAGCAAAAACAACACAAACAGCCCGCAATACAAAATCAACAAGTGCGGCAACACAAACCGGTAATTATTATGTTCAGGTTGGTTCGTATTCTGTATCAAACAACGCGACCAAGACAAGCCAGAGTTTAAAATCTATGGGCTATGCCAATTCAATAAAACAACAAAACGGAAAATATTCTGTTCGTGTTGGACCGTATGAAACACGTGCGCGTGCAACATCGGCACGCGATAATTTGCGCAAAACATATTCTGGGGCATTTATAGTGGAGTAAAAAATGACAACGCATAAATTTAAATTTCAAATTGCATATGCGGACACCGATGCCGGTGGCATTGTGTATCACCCGCGTTATATTGAAATCGCAGAACGCGCGCGTATGGATTGGTCACGCGGAATTAAAATACCAGATGACGATTTGGGCTTTGTTGTTAGACAACTGGATATAAAATACAGTATGCCATTATTATTGGGCGACGATATCATCGTTGAAACCACGCCAATCAATATTGGTGCGGCATCGATGAAAATTGAACAAAAGTTTTTACGTAATGATGAAATTTGTGCTATAATGAATATCACGATAGCCTATTTGGGTAAAAATATGCGTCCAAAGGCAATCCCAGATTCGATTATGAGTTTTTTGAAATAATATAAATAAAAAAAAGGAAAGGAAATGACTAACAATTTTTCGTTATTGAATTTATTTACCGGCGATATAATGACTTTGTTTGTGTCGTTGGTTTTGGTTGCATTGAGTATATTGTCTTGGGCGGTAATTATTGAAAAATATCGTGTTTGGAAAATGGTTAAACATAACCCTGTTAAAATCAAACCTGGTGATAATCTAGATGTGATTGTGGATAAACTGATACGACCATTTGATAAAAATTTATGGTTTTTATCTATGGTGTCTTATGTTTCGCCTTTTATTGGTTTGTTTGGCACTGTTTGGGGTGTTATGGATTCTTTTGCGTCCATTGGTGTTAATCAATCGGTCAGTATTGGCGTTATTGCACCAGGTTTGGCAACCGCATTGGGAACAACCGCATTGGGTTTGATTGCGGCAATACCTGCGGCAATCGCGTTCCAGTATTATGCCAAAAAAGCAGATGATTTATACAATAAACTGGACGAAAACCGTATTGAGTTAAAATCACAAAATAAATAAAAAGGTGTATATTATGCCCAGAAGAACACGACGTTTTGATGCCGGAATATCTTTGACACCAATGATTGATATTATGACAACATTGTTGGCGGTGTTTATGGTGACAACACCTATGATGACCGCGGGTATTGATTTAGATTTGCCACGCGCCGGACATTCGGCGATGACTGGGAATGACCATGCGATTCAAATTAGTGTTGATGCAATGGGACGTTATTATTTGGCGCGCGATATGATGGATTTGGACAGTGTTGTAAAACGCGCGGCGGCAATGCGCACAGAAAATCCAAATCTGGCCATTACAATCAGTGGCGACACCCATGCGGATTATGGTGCGGTTATGCGCGCAATGGGTCGGTTAAAAGATGCAGGTTTTCAAAAAGTTGGTTTAAGAACACAAATCGATAATAAATAATGAAAAACAAAGCCAAACAATTTTATAGTGAAAATATATTAATGTCATTGGCGGGTCATTTGGCATTGATTGTTGTCATGATAACATCGGTGGCGATATTTATAGAACGCGCCGAATTGGTGACACCTGACCGTATTGAAATTATGGAAATTGATTTGAGTAATGTAAAAATTTCCGGTATGGACACCAAATTATACAACACCGATGCACCAAAGACTGATAAAACACCCGAACAACCAAAAGAAGAACCAAAACCCGCCGTTGCACCGGAACCAGATGCCGCAAAAAATGATAAAATTGCTGACAGTTTGATTGATGATACGGATTCAAAAAAACAACCTGAAAAGCCAACAAATCCGCAAAAAAATGATATTGCCGATGCAAATGCACCAAAAAAGAAAACGGTGGTTAGAGTCAATCGCGAGGTTTTATCTTTGGACAGAACGCTGACCGTTTCGGTGGTTGATGCGTTGCGTGTGGCAATGACGCGTTGTTGGGTTATTGATTCATCGCGGTCAGATTTGGCGGACATTCGTGCGGTTGCACATTTGAAAATGCGCCCCAACGGAACGGTGGCGGACGTATGGTTTGAAAGTGCCGCGCGCGCAGAAAACGACCCGGCATTTGCATATGTTTTGGACACAATACGTGCGGCAATACGGACATGCGAACCGTTATCTATGTTGCCCCGCAACGAATACAAGAACTGGGAAAGCATACAACTGACATTTTACCCGACATCTGGGCGGGTTATGTAAAAAAACGGGTGTCGCCCGTTTTTTTACAGTGTGCAGTGTTCAGTTTTCAATATTCAGTTGATTAATTATTGGTAAAACTGCTGTCAAATTTTTTTGTTAAAATTTTTCATTATTTTTCATTTGCGTATTTATGAAAAAATGTTCTATGCTTAATCCATAGGGGAAAGGATTTTGAGATTATTATCACGCATTTTTGGCGGATTTGTGCTGTTTGCCGTACTTGTTTTTGATGGCGTATCGTCGTCTTTTGCAGACATGTCGTGCAAAGAAGGTATGACATATTACCCCGAAGTCGGCGATTGTTGTTATGCCTTTGATGGCAAATCTTGTATTAGTGATTTCGACGAATGGGTTGGAATCGTTGAATCGTTAGACTGTAAAGCTGGTTCTGGGGCATACGTAAATAGTGATGGTAATATCGTATGTTGTCCCGAAGAAATAACACAACCAAATGAACTGTATCAATGTGAATGCTACGATGAACGTTTTGAATTTAACCCCAAAACCGGCGGGTGTGACCAATGTAAATATGGTATGACATGGTATCCAGATGTCCCAGAAGAAGGTGCATGTTGTTATTTTTTTGATGATAAAAATAAAATAGAGTGCTTAACCGAACTTGATCAATGGATTAATTTCGCAAAAGACAGTCTTGACTGTGGCGAAAAAGGTGCATATGTTGATATCAATAACGAACCGCACTGTTGTCCAGAAGGGACGATAGCAAATGAATATTATGGTTGCTCATGCGAAAATCCCGCAATGACATTTAATAATGAAACCGGTATATGCGGATGCCCCGCTGGGTATTTCTGGGACGGTGGAACATGTCTGGTATGTCCAGAAGGATATACCTGTATAGGCGACCTTTATGAACCCAAACCAAATGTATATGCGATAACATTAAGAAATTATAATGATACAGGCACGCATCAAACCATTTATGAAAAATATGACACTGGTTGGTATAGTAATTCCGCCGCAACAACGCAAATTACCAAGGCCAATATTCCAACACGTTCAGGATATAAATTTCGTGGATATTACACATCGACACAGGCGGATTTAACCGCCAATGGCGGCGTTGGCACCAGAGTCATTACCAATGCAACATCAAATAATTTGCCGGTCAATACCACATTTACCGCAAACACAAATTTGTATGCGGCATGGGCAAAAGATTGCACACAACCCGCAAACGGTTCATGCACATTGACCATAAACAGTAATGGAACCGCAACATATACCGCCAGTTGTAATTCTGGATATGCACTCAGTGGGGACGGCACAGCCACCCCAACATGCACAGCAACCACCGCAAATTGTTATAGAATTGATTTAGATAACGCAACCAATGGTGGAACCGGTGGTGCGCCAACATCGGTATATATGTATCGTGATGCAACAACATATGCCAACAGTTCGAATCAATCAAAATGGTGTAAATTATATACCGACAGTGCTTGCACAACCGAGGTTGCGTATTCTGGGAGTTATTATACACTTCCAACGACAAATCCAACAAAATCACACGCCACATTTTATAATTATGTAGGAAGCAATGGTTCTTTACACTATTTCTATAGATCTCATATAAACTCTGAAATATCATACCCACAGGCTTGGGACAGTTGTATAGATCCAAACGGATATTATGGTATTAATTCGATTGGGTTTGATGCATCGCAAACACCATCTTTGACATTGACAGCAAAATACGACTGTGACGAGGGTTGGCGCGGCAGTTGCACTATATCAAATGTTTATAATGGATATAAATGTTTTTCCAATACCGCATGTACCGTATCACCAACATCAACAATATCATTTAATGCAAATGGTGGTTCGGGCGGACGTTCGGGAACCGTCACCGCCACATACGGCAGTATGCTTCCAGTTATCACAACCAGCAATTGGACCACCCCGCATCGTTTTGAATACAGATTTACAGGATACAGCGATGCACAAAGTGGCGGCAATTTTTATTATGGCTCCACAGGTGCCTCTGGCACAGTGTGGGATAAAACAGCAAATACGACATTGTATGCACAGTGGAATCTATTTATGGATAACAATAGCGGCAATAAATTGTATTTTTATGATGGCAACACATATAAATATCAAATTATGTGTTCGCGTAGCAGTTGCACATTACCCACATATTCCACAGCGGGTATTACCAAACCAAGCGGTGCAACATGGTTGGGCTGGGCATTTTTATGCGGCAATTATGAATATTGCGGTGCCGGGGACGCCACAGATACAGGATTATACGGCACAGGCAGTTCAAATGGCGCGACAAGTGTGGCAAACAATAATAATTTCTTTGGTCGTTATAACGAAGACGAGTTGGATAGTTCTTTTGCCACTGGGTTGCATGCATGTTGGGAATTTTCTGTTAATTATAATTTAAATGGCGCAACTGACCAAATCGCGTTGATGTATACAAAGTATAACAATTGTCAAGGTATGACTTTGCCGACACCAACACGCGAAAATTATATTTTTGATGGTTGGTATGATAATCCCAATTTTACTGGCAGTCCCGTCACAACAATTGCCGCGGGTTCCACAGGCACAAAAACATATTATGCAAAATGGACTGAATCGCCCTGTTGGCATACCGCGTTGGATAACACAACATACGGCGGAACCGGCGGAACAACCGATATTTATATAAACAAATCAACATGCAATGTTTATGCAAATGCTGGTTGTACCGGCAGTGCAATAACAGCATTGCCATCAACACCAACCAAGGCGAACGCGTGGTATTCCGGACATTATATTCCGTCATCTACATGGGGTGCATTGATTAGCCCCAGTGGCAGTGACAGATTCACAAATTTAAAAACCGAATGTAATAGCAATAGATTTTATAGCACTTTGGTCGCAAAATATGGTTGTGATGACGGATATCATGCGGCGTCCAGTGCAACAAATGCAGCCTGTGTCACAAACAGTTATTCTGTGCATTTTAACAGTAATTGCCCAACAACCGCGTCTGGCACAATGAACAATCAAAGTTTTACATACGGAACCGCACAAAATTTAACCAATAATGGTTTCAGCTGCACAGGATACACTTTCGCAGGCTGGGCAACATCGGCAAGTGGTGCCAAAGTATATAACAACCAAGAATCTGTGAGTGATTTAACAACAACAAATGGTGGGACATTTGAATTATATGCAAAATGGTCTGTGGGAACATATGGAATTTCGTATGTATTAAATGGTGGTTTAAATGTTGATTTGGCAACATATACACCTGTGGAATATCTGTCCAGTAAATCAGCAAACAGTGCTTTCAGTTATTTTGATACCGGAACCAAATTTGATTTTGGTAAAGATTTTAGAGTTGTTGGTAAATTCAGCAACCCCAACACCAGTGCAAGACATATATTGTTAGGTAGTTATTACAATGGCGATAATATATTTAATATTGAATTAAAGACGAGTCCAACTGGTGCATTTAGAACTTACTTTGCTAGTGGCGCAGATGGTAATACTTCGCAAGCGATAGCGGCAAACACATGGACAGCATATGATGTATTTTATGATCCATTTTCACGCAAATCAAAAACTATTGCAGGAACTCAAAACTTTACTCTATCGGTTCCAAATGGTACAGGTGAAGTAGCGAAAGACATGCGAATGTTTTTAGATTATCGTTCTTCGCCATCGGCAGTTGCGTATCCTGTTAAGATGGCCGCAACGGCAATATATAAAAATAATGCGTTGGTCAATTATTATGTCCCAGTAAGAAATTCCAGCAATGTTTGTGGTATGTATGATGCTAAAAACGATGTGTTCAAAGCCAGTGCTACTGCGGCGGCATTTGATTGTCCATCGGTCAATACTATGCCAACCAGTTTTGCATATGATACAGGCGCCACAATTAGCGGTGTTCCTGTGCGTGCGCATAGTAAATTTGCCGGGTGGTGCACAAATTCTGCATTAACCCAAGGTTGTGCTATGACCAAAACCATTGCTGCAAATTCAACAAACGCATCACAAACATTTTATGCAAAATGGACCTGTGATTCTGGATATCATGCATCAGGCAACGCATGTGTGGCGAACACGATTTCATTATCTTGGACAACCGCGCATGGAACCGCGCCAAGTTCTCCGTCGTCATGTAGTTATGGCGGAACATTTACCGCACCTGCGGCAATCACAGATGCCCCAGGATATGATTTCCAAGGTTGGAATATTAATGGCACACTGATTGCCGCCGGTGAAACGGTTTCATGTAATGAATTGGGTGTGGGCGCAATATCTGGCAATGTTTCCAATTCGGCAGTATGGTCACCAGCCAGTTATACCATCACTTTGAACGATTCAACAAATGGCGGTACTGGCGGTTCAGGTTCTATAAAGGAAGTTTTTGATACCGAGTGGCAAGGTTCATCAGGAAGGATAACATCTGTGGCACAACCAACCAAGGCGGCATCGGGACATGATTTTTATGTATTTACCGGTTATTCTACTGCGGCATCGGGCGGAACGATAAAAATTCATGGCGATGGCGTGTTGCCGGAACCAACCATATTTACCGCAAATACAACACTGTATGCCCAGTTTGGAAAGTGTGCATGCACAACCGGCGATAATGTCACCAGTTGCACAGCAACCGGTGTATCACGCAACCAATGCGAATATACTTATTCGTGTGCATCTGGGTTTAACAGCGGCGGCAATACATCTGGAACATTTACGGGCGATATCGGGGTTGCCAACAATACCAGCCCTGATTGTTCTGGCAAGGTGAGTTATACAATGATATTAAAAAATCACGCTGGTTCGGCATGCAGTGTGACAGAGCAAAAATATTATTATGTGCCCATAGATAATAAATGGTATTCAGATAGCGCATTGACCAACGAAGTGACACATACCAGTTCCGACCCAACATGTCCTGGATACACTTTCCGCGGTTGGTATTGGGGCAACCCAACTGGTTTTAATGATAATTATACTTCAACTGCAGCAAATCGTGGGCAATTTGTCCAAGAAAACACCAGTGCGGCAAACAATAACGCACCAAACACTTACCAACCATACGCAAAAAATTCTGCGAATTTATCAGGAAAAACACTGAGTGCAAATAATAGTACGTATGCACGATGGGCGCGTAATTGTGACAGTGTTGAACATGGGCAATGCGATTTAACTGTCGCCGCCGACGGTTATGTCACATACGGTGTCACTTGTGATGCAGGACATTCGCCTGACCCGTCTGGGGGCGGTGTATATAATCCGTCCTGCCCGGCAGACATCTGTACCGCAGGTCAATATTTAAGCAATGGTGTTTGTACCGCATGCACCACAGGATATTATTGCGCCGATGGTGTAAATCGCACAGAATGCCCAATAGGATTATCTACACCGGACAACTCTATTGCCGAATATCATGATGACGCAGGTGATTGCGGACGCATATTACATATTGGCACATACGAAATACGGTTAAAATCTGTTCCCAGTGGCACAACTATACCTTCGCCGGCGGTGCGATTTGATTATGACGGCGATGGAACGGCAGATTTTTACGCACGTATGTCTTTGGTAGCATCGCCAATGCGTGTGACCAGTAGCGGACAAATTTCATCTGGAACAAATGAAAAGAATTTCAAAACACGATATAATAATTCTGTGTATTATGTGTGTGATGACGGAACATGCAATTAACAAATGCCCAATCGGGCATTTTTTTATAAAAAAAATACCGATAAATCGGTATAATAAGTTGCCGTTGTCCAGTGCGGAAATATAAGCCGGATTCTGTATCGCCACATTATGTTATCTTTTTACGGCATAAAAAGGACATTTTGTGGTGCCAAGCATAATTAATCTGCACAATGCGTTGCCGCAAAGTGTCAAGCCCCCTACCCATTCTTCATAGCCCTGGGACCGAGCGAAGAACCTATATGGGGTTGCTGCACATAGAGATTGCCCGTTTCACTCTGAATTAAATCAGCTCGTCTCTGTTGCTCTAATCGTCGGGTCACCCCGCGTGGCCGTTAGCCACTATGCGTCCCAATGCAGTCCGGACTTTCCTCCATCACCGATTAAGGCAACGGCTATGCTTCATCCGCCTGGACAGTGGTATTTATTTTATTTGGTTTTTCAAAAAAATCAACTGTTTATTTTTGTGTGTTTTCAACGCGTTCGCCCATGTGTCGCGCAGACTTTAACGCGGTTTGCAATGCGCGCATCGCAATCAACCTGATTTTTGGTGCAAATGCACGCATATTCATATTATCTGCGACAGTATTTCCTATCAATGTCGCAATATATTCCATTTGTGTCGGTGCAATTGTAAAAACCTCGCTGGTTATGTCGTCAATTTTCAAGTTTTTTACGGTCTGTTCGTGCATATTTTCCCCCATTATTCATAAAAAAATTACATAAACTCACTTGTTTATTCTATCATCAGGATTATATCATAAAGTATCTTGACCGCAAAATATAAAATTGCTATAAATGTCGTGATAAAAAATAAGGAAAAGGTATGAATATTATTAAATTGTTGTTAGGTTCTGCAAATGACAGAATTGTAAAGTCTTATGATAAAACTGTTTCATTGATAAATGATTTGGAACCAAAATATGTCGCAATGAGTGATGACGAATTGCGCGCGCAAACAGATATTTTAAAAAAACGTCTGGCGGACGGCGAAAAAGAAAAATCTGTATTGCCTGATGCGTTTGCTGTTGTGCGCGAGGCAGCCAAACGTTCTATTGGTCTGCGGCATTTTGATGTGCAATTGATTGGCGGTATGGTTTTGGCAAATGGTCAAATTTCCGAAATGAAAACCGGTGAAGGTAAAACACTGGTCGCAACATTGGCTTTGTATTTAAAGGCTTTGTATGGCAAAGGCGCACACCTGATTACTGTTAATGATTATTTGGCATCGCGTGACGCACAATGGATGGGTCAGGTTTATAAATTCTTGGGACTTTCCATTGGTATTATTCAACACGATATGTCCGACGATGAACGGCGCGCGGCTTATAACTGTGATATTACATATGTGACAAATTCCGAATTGGGTTTTGATTATTTGCGCGACAATATGAAATTCTTTAAAGAACAACAGGTATTGCGCCCGTTGTTCTATGCCATTGTTGATGAGGTTGATAGTATTTTAATCGACGAAGCACGCACTCCGTTGATTATATCTGGGCCGTCCGAAGATGTCAGTGAATTATACAACAAGGTTGATGCGGTTGTCGCACAATTTAACGATACAGATTTCAAAAAAGATGAAAAAGACCGCCATGTGACATTGACTGAAAGCGGTGTCGATACAGCAACGCGTTTATTAAAAGATGCAGGTTTGCTGGTTGGTGATAATTTGTATGCAACAGAAAACGCGGCTATTGTTATGCATATTCAACAGGCTTTGTTGGCGCATAATCTGTATCAAAAAAATGTTAATTATGTTGTACGCAATGGCGAAGTTTTAATTGTTGATGAATTTACAGGTCGTGTTATGACCGGACGCCGTTTTGGACGCGGTCTGCACCAAGCAATTGAGGCCAAAGAACACGTTGCAGTTCAACCTGAAAATCAAACTGTGTCCAGTATTTCTTATCAAAATCTGTTCCGGTTGTATGAAATTTTGTCAGGTATGACAGGTACCGCAATGACCGAAGCAGCAGAATTTGAAGAAATCTATAAACTGCGCGTTGTTTCAATCCCAACAAACCGTCCGGTTGCGCGTATCGATCATCACGATGAAATATATCGCAACAAGACCGAAAAATATGACGCAATATTAAAACAAATCGAAGATTGTGTAAAAAGAAAACAACCTGTGTTGGTTGGAACGGTGTCTATTGAAAAATCCGAAGAATTGGCTGCGTTGGTTCGTGAAAAATTACATATCGAACCCGCGGTATTAAACGCAAAACACCATGAGTCTGAGGCCAAAATCGTTGCCCAGGCTGGCGCACCTGGGGCGGTCACAATCGCAACAAATATGGCAGGACGCGGAACAGATATTAAACTGGGTGGTAATGCCGAAGAATTAATTGCAAACCTGGATTCCAATGCCCCAGATTTCGAAGACAAGAAAAAAGAAATCTATGCCAGAATCGAAGCCAATAAAAAATTGGTTTTGGACGCCGGTGGTTTGTATGTAATTGGAACAGAACGTCACGAATCACGTCGTATCGATAACCAATTACGCGGTCGTTCAGGTCGTCAAGGTGACCCAGGTGATTCTAAATTCTTTTTGGCATTGGACGATGATTTAATGCGCATATTTGGTGCGGCACGTTTGGATTCAATGCTGACAACATTAGGATTAAAAACCGGTGAAGCAATCACACATCCTTGGATTACCAAGGCTTTGGAAAAGGCACAAAAACGCGTCGAGGCACGTTATTTCGAAGCCCGTAAAGAATTGTTGAAATACGATAATGTTATGAACGAACAACGCACCGTTGTTTATAAACAACGCAATGAATTGATGACATCAAAAGATTTGTCGCCATTGGCACACGAAATGATTGGTGATGTTGTTGAAATGATTTGCGAAAATAATATTGCAGAAAAATCTCAGCCACATGATTGGAATACGGTGGGTATGCACGATGCAATGTTGCGCACTTTTGCGTTGGATATCACCGATATCGAAAATTGGAAAACAGACCCAGATATCACAGAACGCAAAGCATACGATGCGTTATACAACCTGGCAATCCGCAGATATAATCAACAGGCTGAAAAATACGGTCCCGAATTGATGCAGATGGCAACGCGTCAAATGATGCTGGGGGCATTGGATTCCCAATGGAAACGTCATTTGCAACAAATGGATTATTTGCAGATGTCTATTGGTTTGCGCGGTTATGCCCAGAAAAACCCATTGTATGAATACAAGCGCGAAGCTTTGGATTTGTTTAAAAATACTATAAACAATTTCAAAATTATGTCTGTGTCTTATGTTTGTCGTATGGAATTAACCCGCGAAGATGTTAATAATACAGATAAAGAACGCGCCGCACATGATGCCGCATTAAATGGCGAAGCAAATATTCGTCGTAATGCGCCCTGCCCATGTGGTTCGGGATTGAAATATAAAAATTGTCATGGCAAATTAAACTAATAAATTTAGTGTTCAAGGTAAGTAAATGGGCAGTTTTATTCATCTTCATTTGCATTCAAAAATATCTGTGGGAAACAGCACGATATCTGTGGGTGCAAATAAAAAAGCCGGTATCCCTGTTGGTATCCCAGAACTGTGTATCGCCAATAATATGCCGGCATGCGCGCTGACCGATACAAATATGATGTCGGGCTGTGCAGAATTGTCCGATGTTATGCCTGCAAATAAACTGCAACCTATTATTGGTATTGAAATATCACTGAATCATCATACCGCCGACCCAAAGGTTTTACGCGCAAATTCTTTATCTAAAATCGTTTTGTTGGCACAAAATCACGATGGATATTTAAATTTGTGCGAACTGACCCGAATAATGTATATGCGTGGCGAAAATCACCATTTGGGACCGTATATTACTTTTGATGAATTGGAACCTTTATCAAATAATTTAATTTGTTTATCTGGGGCGCATTTGGGGCCGATTGGTATGGCAATTTTAAACAGTCAAAACGATTTGGCAAAAAACTATGCGGCGCGTTTTCAAAAATTATTCGGTGACAGATTTTATATAGAAATTCAACGACATGGTTTGGAAGACGAAATAAAAACAGAACCTGAATTTTTACACATTGCCGAAAGTTTAAATATTCCAATTGTCGCAACAAACGATGTATGTTTCGCAGCACCTGAAAATTATGAAGCAATGGACGCATTGAGTTGCGTTCTGGGGCAAACCAAAGTCATTGACCCGGGTCGTCCGCGCAAATCGTCAGAGCAATATTTTAAATCAACCGAACAAATGACAGAGTTGTTTAGCGATTTACCCGAAGCGATTGAAAATACTGAAATTATTGCAAGTCGCTGTGGCTTTTTGGTCAATGTAAAAGAAAAGCCTTTGTTGCCAAAATTTGGTGATGATTTCGAGGCCGAGTGCCAAATGCTGCGCGATAATACTATGAACGGACTGGCTGCAAGAATTGCGGAACATGGTATCACAGACACAAAACCATATTACGACCAGGCCGAATTTGAATTAGGCGTTATTATAGGCATGGGATTCCCAGGCTATTTCTTAATCGTTGCCGATTATATACAATGGTGTCGAAACAATGATATTTTAACTGGGCCTGGACGTGGTTCAGGTGCGGGGTCTATTGTGGCATGGTGTTTGGGTATTACCCATGTTGATCCATTAAAATACGGTTTGTTGTTTGAAAGATTTTTGAATCCTGACCGTATTTCTATGCCGGATTTTGACGTTGATTTTGAACCAACTGGAATAGAAAAAGTGTTGGCGTATATTTGCGATAAATATGGTCATGATTCTGTATGTCGTATTATTACTTTTGGCAGTCTGCAAGCACGTGGGGCAATTCGTGATATTGGGCGTGTGTATGGAATACCGTATTCTAAATCCGACAGGTTGTCCAAACTGATTCCGGCTGATGCAAAAAAATTAAAAGAAGCCGTTGATTCTTCACCCGAAATGCAAGAGGTTTTAGCGGCAGATGCCGATATGGACAAGGTTGTTAAAATCGCCGAAGAATTAGAAGGTTCTATTCGAAACCTGGGACAACACGCGTGCGGTGTGGTTATCGGCGACAGACCAACAACAAAAATCGCCCCGGTATATCGCGATCCATCAAACCCTTTGCCGTCCAGTCAATATGACGGACATTATTTGGAGGCGACAGGTTTAATTAAGTTTGACTTTTTAGGTTTGGAAACTTTGGTCGTGTTAAAACATGCGGTTAAGTTAATTCAACAAACACGTGGCATCAATGTTGATTTGGATAAAATACCAACTGATGATGATGTGACACTTAAATTGTGGCAACGCGGACTCACCGAAGGCATATTCCAATTCGATGCCCCGTTTGTTAAACAAACTTTGCGTAAAATGCAACCAACCAGTTTCTTGGAAATTTCGGCTTTAAACGCGTTAAACAGACCGGGACCTATTGCTTTTATTCCACAATTTATCGCGCGTATGCATGGCGAAGAAAAAATTGAATATGTTCACCCCAAAGCCGAACCTATATTAAAAGAATCTTATGGAATTATTGTTTATCAAGAACAGGTTATGTTATTAACACGTGCATTGGCAAACTTTACACGTGGCGAATCCGACACTGTGCGTAAGGCAATGGGTAAAAAGAAATTGGATTTGTTGGCCAAGTTAGAAGTTAAATTCTTGGACGGCTGCGAAGAGCAAGGGACATTGGACAGGGAAACCGCAAAAGATTTGTGGGAAAAGTTTAAAGAATTTGCAAAATACGCGTTTAATAAATCACATGCTATTGCTTATTCTATTGTTGCAAACCAATGTGCATACCTGAAAGCACACTATACCCCGGAATTTATTGCCGCAGCAATGTCCAGTAATTTAAACGATACAGACCAATTGGCTTTGTTCGTAGATGATGCAAAATCTAACTTTGGAATTCAAATTGTTGCACCAGATATCAATGAAAGTGAATCTTTATTTACCGTCAAAGATGGTAAAATTGTTTATGCGTTGGCGGCAATCAAAGGTGTTGGAACCGCTGCAACCGATGCAATTATCGCAGAACGCAACGCAAATGGTAAATTCAAAAATTTAACAGACTTTGCAAAACGTTGCGCGCCAATCATGAATAAACGAATATTGGAAGCATTTGCAAAAGTTGGTGTGTTGGATTCTTTGGAAAAAAATCGTGCTGCAATATTTATGAACGCAGATATGATTTTATCGTATGCATCAAAAAGTAAAGACAGCGGAAATTCTTTATCTTTATTCGCAAATACAACCCAAGACGATGTTATGGAAAATCGGTTGCAATCAAATTTACCAAAAACAGAACCTTGGACTTTTTCACAAAGATTAGAAAACGAATTATCGGCTTTGGGTTTTTATATTTCAGCACACCCATTGGATCAATATAAAAATTTAATTGCACGTGAAAAGTTAGTGACCAGTACATCTCTGGAATCTGTCGGTGACAGAAAACCGGTGCGTATTGCCGCAAATGTTGGTTCGTATTCACGCCGTCGCACAAAAACAGGCAAAGAAATGATTACAATTGCCGCGACTGACAGTTTTGGTAATATCGATGCGGTTGCGTTTGGCGATGCGTCCATAGAATTTGCAAATATTTTATCAAAAGAATCTTTGGTTTTGATATCTGGCAAAGCATCATGTCGTGACGACAGGTTTTCTGTATTTGTTGATTCAATTACACCTTTGTCACAATGGGTTGCCAAGATTGCAAAGAAAATAACTTTGGACGTGTGGAACGGTGGCGCCCTGCCCGATTTAAAAAAGACTTTGGCAACATTACCACGTGGTTCAACACGTGTGGTTTTGAATTTACATGGCGCAGATAAAATCGCCACAATGGTATTACCGGGCGGTGTTGAACTGGGTAATAATACCGCCAGTGATATTTCTGCGTTGGGAATAAAGGTGCAGATAGAATAATGAAACATATACCTGTTCTGTTAAATGCCGTCATGCGTGAATTAGGCGATTTAAATGGTCGCCATGTTTTAGATGCAACGTTTGGCGCAGGCGGTTATACGCGTGCTTTTTTAGATGCCGGTGCATCAGTCGTTGCGTTTGATCGTGACCCAAATGTTATTGCGGACGCAAATGCAATCGCACATGATTTTGGTTCGCGTTTCCGTTTTATCGCCAAACCTTTTTCGGCAATGGCGGATTTAGATGAAAAATTTGATGCTATCGTTTTTGATTTAGGCATTTCATCTATGCAAATTGACATTGCAGAACGCGGATTTTCGTTTCGTGCAGATGCCCCATTGGATATGCGTATGTCTGGGGACGGATTATCTGCGGCAGATTTAATTGAACAATCGAGTGTTGCCGAATTAACCCAGATTTTGCGTGATTTTGGTGATGTAAAAAAGGCAAATGTTTTAGCGCGCGCCATAATACAGGCAAAACCCAAGACCACATTTGAATTACGCGATTTAATTTATAATCCACATGATGTTGCGCCTGTGTTTCAAGCACTGCGTATTGCGGTCAATGATGAACTGGGCGAAGTAAAACGTGCTTTGATGGCGGTTCCACAAATGTTAAACCCAAATGGCAAATGCCTGGTTGTGACATTTCATTCAATCGAAGACAGGTTAATCAAAAATATTTTACGCAATTTAACCACTGTGCCTGGCAATCCACTGATACCTGTTGCCGCAAAAACTCAATATGAATTGATACATGCGGTCACCCCAGATGATACAGAGTTAAAAAATAATCCGCGTGCGCGGTCTGCACACATGCGCGGATTTAAAAAATCATATTGACCGTCGTGTGCGATTTAGTGTAATATGAACAAAAAAAGGAAGAAAGGAATATGAAAAAATTATTAGCAATTTTATTTGGTGTCGGCGCAACATCAAATGCGTTTGCAAATCCGGCATGCGCGGTTTGCACCGTTGCAATTGGTGCAACGCTCACAATATCCAGAAAACTGGGGGTATGTGATAATGCGGTTGCAATTTGGTTGGGTGCATTTTTGGTTATATTGGGATATTGGGCAATTAAATGGTTTGATAAAAAGAACTGGCATTTTTGGGGTCGTGATACGATTTTGATGTTGTTGTCTTTTTCCATGATTGGTGGATTATATATAAATCAATTACATTACAGTCCATGTTATTGGTTTATTGATGCGTTTTTATTCTGGGCAATTGTTGGCGGTGCAATTTACATAATATCACAGAAACTGTATGAATATATGAAAAAGCGCAACAATAACCACGCACATTTTCCATTTGAAAAAGTCGTGCTGGCTTTGGCTATGTTATTGATTGCCAGTATATTTGTTTCCAAGTTTTCAATTTAAATAAAAAAACAATAAGGACACACAAAATGAAAAAGACAGATAAGAAACTGACTATGCAAGAAATGATTGAAAAAGTTGATGCCGCAAAAAAGGCTAATCCGTTGGATTTGTCGTCCGACCAAGATTTGTCTATTGCGTTGATGAATTTGATTTCTTTGGAAGAACATTTCTTTTTCAGCGGCGCAAAAACAAAAAAGCCTGGGTTTTATGATTTGTTAAATACTGTGCGTTCAATGCGCAAAGAACTGATGGAACGCATCGTTGATAAATCGTCTGTCGAAGGTGGCGAAGTTTGGTGTATTTCTAAACATTTGTTGGCGGCATCTATGCGTTTAATGGAGGTTGGGACCAAGGCTTTGGGTGCCGGCAAAAAAGATGACGCAGTAGAAATGTTTGAAAAATCTTATGATTTGTATTCTTTGTTTTGGGGATTAAATATGCACTTGATTGATTTAGGCGAAGTGCATGAATCCATACCTGAATTTTATGATGGTGCGTTGGCGGCATGCAAAATGGACGCACCCAAGAAATCTGCAAAGGTAAAAACGGTTGCAACGAATACAGACGCATCAAAATCAACAGTTAAACGTTTGGGTCAATGGGTTAAGAAAGCGGTAAATTGTTGTATCGAATAATTTGGTGTTGATTTGCATTTCGCAAAAATGTTATAATGCACACAAGAGAGAATAAATTGAAAAAACATATACTAAAAGTTTTCTGTGGTTTAATTGTAATGGCAACTGTGACGGACGCATTTGCGGCCCAGGTTGCGCGTTCGGGTGCGGCACCGGAATCTGTGCGTTCGGTTGGTGCGACCACACGTGCGTCAAAACCGACGGTAAATCCGCGTTCGGGCGCAACACGTGCGACACGCAATGTTGCGGTACGGACGGCTATTACACCCGCCAAAACGAATCGTGAAGCGACCAGTCCATTGACACGTGCCCGCAATATTATCAGCAAGGCCGGCAACGAAATTATAAATCATGCATGGGGGCTGTCACGTTCGGCAACAACAACGTCTGCGCGCGTGGCAAAAAACACAACACCTGCACGTTCAGCGGCGGTTCCAACATCGGCATCGCGTGCGCGTGCAACCGCAGTGTTTAGCGATACATCTTTGTTGGGTGAAAATTATAACAATTGTCGCCAGGCATATAATACATGTATGGATCAATTCTGTGCCGGTGCAAACGAAACATACCGCAGATGTTTTTGCAGTGATGGTTTCCGCACCCTGCGCGATAAAGAAGAGGCTTTGGACGCGGCAACGGCAATGTTATCGCAATTCGAAAGTAATAATTTGAACGCGGTTGATAAAACCGCCGAAGAAGTCAATGCAATGTATTCTGCGACCGCGGGCGAAATGGCTATTAAAAAAGATACATCGGCATCGGCGGCATTGTTGAACGATATTGGCGATTTGTTGTCTGGCAAGAAAAAACCTGAAACCAACAAGTCACAAACATCATTGTCGGCTTTGGATTTTTCGGTTGATTTGGGCGATATATGGGCTGACAATTCGGCAACATCGATATTTGGTGGTGGCGAATCCAAAGATTTGGCATCTATGGAAGGAACCGAATTATATAATAATGCACACAGCCAATGTATGCAATTAATCGGCAATACTTGCGAGGCTGGCGCGGTGAAAAATATGGCAAAGAGTGCATATAGCATTTTAATCACCCAGGATTGCAACGCATATCAAAAGAAATTAGACACAAAAACAGAACAGGTAAAATCAACTGTGCGGACGGCAGAAAAATATCTGCGTGAAGCCCGATTGGAAGAATACCGCGCCCACAATTCAGCCGATGTTAATGAATGTTTGGACAAGGTTGAACAGGCTATTTTGGCACCAACGGCATGTGGCACAGATTTTGTAAAATGTTTGGATTATTCCGGTGTTTATATCAATTCCAGCACCGGCGAGGCAATTTATTCACCACGTTTGTTTAAATTAAATGAATTGATTATTTTGGACGGAACATCGGCTGATGTTTTGTCGCAAAACCCGGAATTTAATAATTTCTTGGATTCGAAACGCGTGTATGCAAAAACGGCACTGGATTCATGTCGCGATTATGCCGATACGGTTTGGACTGAATTCAAACGCAATGCGTTGATTAAGATTTCCCAGGCACAAGACGAAAAGATTGAAGAAGTCAAAATGTCTTGCGTTTCCACAATGAAGGAATGTTATGATACACAAAGTGGTGCATTGAAAAGTGTTGATGACACCACCGCCCAGGCATCTGGGGCATTGGCGGCGCGCGCGTCACACGACATGTGCGGTGACAAAGTGTTGGCATGTGCGACTTTATATGGCGATGTCGATGGTTGTTCGATTGATACAAAGACAAATAAAGTGACCGCAAAAAATGGCAAAAAGTGCGGTTTGACATCTTTGTTAAATTTTGTAAATGCGGTTGATGATACCCGTATTGCCGAAGGTTGCGGCGCAGCCGTTGAAAATTATTTAAAACAGTTATGCACACCATCATCGGGGGACGAAGGATACCCTTGGAATTGCCGGTCGAGAAATTTTGGAGATACAACTAATTTTACCAATACTCAAAATTGGAATTACAAAAAGAATGATAATTCGTCGTTGGTGCAAATGGTTGTAAATTATGCATTTGAAAACTGTGGGGAACCAAATGGAACGGACTCTTATAAATTGACCGAATCACGTGCTTTGAACGAGGTTGTGATGCAGTTGGAAACTTTGCAACAAAACCTGTCTGATATGTTGGCACAAAAATGTGATGACGTTAATGGTATTTGGTTCTTTGCAAATCAAGCAACAACCGCGGAATCTGCACCAAAGTTAAAAGCTTTTTATTCTAATGTCTTTAATGGACGCGATACGAACACAGAAACATCTTTGGGTATATGTTATGAAAATACAACCAGGACTCAATGCTTGAATTATAATACAACAGGCGAAGCCAATGAAGCAAAAGATGCCGGAGCGGGCGATATGGCTCGTTATGATGCGGCACGTGATGAATGCGTCTTTACAGACGCTTGGTACGCGATGAAATGCACAAGTCTTGGTGGAATTTGGGAAAATTCTATGTGTTATTACATAAAAGATTAAGGGAGCTAATAATATGACTTTATATGGTAGAATGTATTATTGGTGTTTATTGTTGGTTGTTACGTTTATTCCTGGCGTATCATTTGGATATACCCCGAAAATGGGTTCATCTATGGCATGTTTTGTTACAGACCGTTGGTGGCCGGATACAGATTCTTTCTATTATTGTGGCAGTCAAAGTACCGGATGCGCGGGGGTCAGCCAAGGCAAACACGATACACCGCATTGGTATACAAATGGGGAAAGCTTTAACGGACATTACTGTTGTGGTGGAACGAATTCTGCTAGTGGTAAGTGGGTGGCAGGAAGTAGTTGGGAAACAGGCAGTTCTTACACAGTAAAAAAAGATTTGGGTGATGGAAAAACATGCAATCAAACAAGAATAAAGACGATATGCGGCACAGAGAAAGTAAAAACAGATTGTAATGAACCTGATGGTTGTACTGCGGGATTGATATTTCGTAAAGTCGCATCTGCCAGCGGAACCACATCAGGATCCTCAACTACAGGCGTGTGCGTGGCACCATGTGCATCTGGCAACGCGTTTGAGTCAGATACTTCTGTGACTTGTATAGAATGTCCAACGACTAATTATCAAGGAATTAGTAATGAGGTTTGTGTAAAATGTGATCCAGCAACACAGTTTTTTGTATATGATAAATCTGATGGCGATGTTCGCACAGGACGTTGTATTTCAAAGAACGATACCACAAAGGTTTCAACATATTCAAAAACTGATTTACAATACGGACAAAACAAAACAATAAATACTACGACGGTAAAACAATCAGACACAGATGCAACAAAGACTGTTGCCTGTTGGGTGTATTCGAACACAGATGAATATAAAAACTGCGTAATAGGTTCTGCTGGCATATCTAATTCTGGGGGGGGGGGTAGCTCTGCCGGTTCGAACACCACTGGTAATAATAGTCAAAAATACCTTAGTGCATATTGGAATGGACAACTTGTTTCTGGGGGAGATAAAGCAATAGACGATTTATTATCTAGCTGGGACGATTCAAAGGGAACATTAGTAATAAATAAAACAGATGGTTCAAAAACAGTAAAAACACCCCGATTACAAAGAAAGAATAGCAATTAATGATTCTTTTATCCTTATCGTTAGATAAGGATTTTTTATACATATTATATTTTATATTTTTGGTGGGGTGGGATATTGCTTGGTAAGTCCCCTTGGGGTATGACAAACCAAGGGGGCTTTTTTTATTTATGAATTTATTCCTAATAACAGTTCAAAAAAACTATACCAGCATATTTTCTGGATTTATATCTGATATGGATTGTTCTTCGGTGACAGATACTTTGTCGCCTTGGGATAATGCAGATAATATATCCATGATTATTGTGCGCTGTTTATTATTTGGTAATTTCCAATACATGTTTATCAACCGCAATGTTTCGGTTTTGCCCATTGGATCATTTTCATCAGGCGAACATACACGATGCGATTTTGTCGCCTTGGTTTCTTCGGGTAAATTGCCCGGCAATCCCATAAAGAAAAATGATACAGGCGTTTCCAATGCACGACTGACCTGGAACAAACGGACCGCAGATATACGGTTCGTCGCAGATTCATATTTTTGTATCTGTTGGCATGAAACACCACATTTTTCACCTAAATCTTTCTGGGACAATCCCAACATCATGCGACGCAGTTGAATACGCGATGCAATATGTTCGTCAATTGCGCTTTTTACATATTCTTTGCCAGCCATTTTTTACCCTTTGGTTTTATGTTAATTTGATTAGATTCTTTATAATATTTTTTTGTTGGTTTTGCAATAAAAAACACTTATAATGTGTCCGCTAGAAATGGAGGATTTTAATGAAAAAACCGTTAGTTTTATGTATTATGGACGGTGTGGGAATAAACGATGCCCAAGAACATAATGCTGTTAAATTGGCAAATATGCCCTATTTTAACTCTTTGTTGGATAAATATCCACATTCTAAATTGCGTGCCGATGGCGAATTTGTTGGCTTGCCAGAGGGGTTGATGGGAAACAGCGAGGTCGGTCATATCACAATCGGTTCTGGTCGTGTCGTGCGACAATATCTGTTGCGGTTCGAACAAGAAGATTGGGCAAAAAATAAAAAATTAAACGATTTTATCGCATCTGTTCGCAAAACGCATGGTATTGTGCATTTTGCGGGTTTAATGTCAAATGGCTGCGTCCATGCCAGCATCAATGATGAATTGAAAATTATGAAATATATTTTAAATTCAGGACTGCGGGTTTGTATTCATTTTGTCGCCGATGGTCGTGATGTCGCACCAAAATCTGCACAACAATTTGTTGATTTAATCAAAACAGAATTAGCCGAATTTTTGCCTGATTCACGCGCATTTTTTGGAACTTTGTCTGGACGGTATTGGACAATGGACCGTAATAAAAATATGGACAGAACCGAACTGGCTTTTAATGCAATCGCGCGGGCAAATGCTGAATTTAACGCACCAGACATCGATACCGCATTGCGTGACGCATATGCACGTGGTGAAACCGATGAATTTATCAAGCCAACCATTATAACACCAACCCCCATTACCGAATGCGATGGTTTTTTGTGGGGTAATTATCGTTCCGACCGGTCACGTCAAATTGTGCGCGCAATGGTTCAATCAAATATCGGTATGAAAATTTTGTGTTTTTCACAATATGGTGAAGGGTTAAATGAATTGTGCCCTGCACTGATTGATGATGAAATCCACATCAATTCTTTGGGTCAAGTTCTGGCGGCGGCCGGAAAAACACAGTTACGTATTGCCGAAACAGAAAAATACAATCATGTGACTTATTTTTTTGATATTGAACGCAACGATGATTTAAATGGTATGAAAAAAATATTAATCCCATCACCAGATGTCGCAACATTTGATTTAAAACCAGAGATGTCGGCAATCGAAGTGACAGATACTTTGTTGGCCGAATTACCAAATTTCGATGTTGTGATTTTGAATTGGGCAAATGGCGATATGGTTGGACATACCGGGGTTGAACATGCGGCAATACGTGCCATGGAAACATTGGATACACAGTTGGCGCGCTTGGTGCCGGCGGTATTGGATTTGGGTGGCGCAATATTAATTACCGCCGACCATGGAAATGCCGAAGAAATGTGGGATTACAAAAATAATGTGCCATGTACATCGCATACAACAAACCCTGTGAATTTTATTGTTGTTGGTTTGGGTAATATTGCGGTCGCGGACGGTGGGTTGGCTGACATTGCGCCAACAATGTTGAAAATTTTGGATTTAGAAAAACCTGACGATATGACCGGACACAGTTTAATATAAAAAAACCGCCCGATTGGGCGGATTTTTAATAATTTTTACAATCACGAAACATATTTGGGTGCAAATATAATGTTTTTTGTTTAGCCTGTTTAGATGTCAATTTATTCTGTCCCTTGCCCAAACTTTCCGCCTTGCACTGTTTGCACTGTTGTTTTTTATGACGCGCATGGGTCGTTTTTTGGTGTTCGCAATAAACACAATCGTCATCAGATTCCAGATGTTTTGAACATTGTTCTTTTTTTACCTGTTCAATTTTCGCCTGTTGTTTTCTGCTTTGTGTATCTACCACGGCGGGAAGACCGACAAACAAGAAAAATATACTCGCAAAATATAACCAGTATCTGGCCGGAAAATCCAAATCGCCCCCATGGGCATTTATGTTGCTGGATTTAGGGGAATCACCACCAATACGCCACCAAACACCATTTACAGGAAATCTTTTTGCCATAAATACTCCTTTGTTATATTCAGTATAAGTATAACACAAAATTGTCAAATTGTGTATTTTTTTATCTTTGTTTTACACCAAATAATTGTTGAGCAAAACTGTCTATTACATACGCACCATGTTCTATGTTTTGTCTTGGAATTGTATCAATATTGTTGGTGTGTTTTGTTGTGTCGTTTTTATCTGGTGTGTTTTGTTGTGTTGGAGAACTGGACACAATTGCAGCAACCATTAACAACGCAACAAATATTGCAATTCCATCGCCAGAACCTTTGTTTTGTTTGTTTGGTATTTTTTCAAACCTATTATCTTGCGCCATTATTATTTTCCTTTTCTGCATTTTTTAAAAAAATCCCGTAATAAAGTGGCAGACTCAATCGCGTATTCAGGCATTTGAACTATGTTTGGGTGCCACAAGTGTTTATCCGTTTCGAAAACACGCGCGTTTGATGTTATGCCACCGCCCTTAACATCCGTTGCCGCAAAATATATGTTTTTTATACGCGCAAATGATATCGCCGTCGCGCACATCGCACATGGTTCCAAAGATACATAAATGTCGCAATCGTCCAAAAATTTTGTTCCTAATTTTTTAACCGCCCTGTTTATCGCAACAATTTCAGCATGCAAAGTTGGATTTTGTTTCTTTTGAACCATATTTTCACCACGCGCAATAATTTTGCCATTGCGCACAACAACCGCGCCGATTGGGACATCGTCGTGTGCGAATGCGCGCTGTGCTAAAATAATTGCTTGATTCATAAAGTCCATGTTGTACAGTTTAACATATGGATTCAAAATTGCAAATCTTTGAAGGTCGTTTTCATGGGCGGAAATTGTTTTTACCCCAAACTGCACGTCCAACGCAAAACCGCGCACGACTCGCGGTGTTTAATATGTTGCGCGAAATGGTACAAACATGGGATAAATTTTCGGTTTGGGACGCTTTTGCGGGGTCTGGGGCATTTGGTATTGAAATGATGTCCAGGTACCCAAATGCACGCGTTTATTTTTCAGATATTTCAATGGATTCTGTCAAGATTGTAAATAAAAATCTGGATTTAGTTAAGCCACATTTGCAAGAATATCGCGTTCATCAGGCGGACGCATTGAAGTTATTAACAGAAAATGCATTTGGAAAAAATGTGGATATTGCTTTTATTGACCCGCCTTATGACAATCCAGAATTAGGCACGCGATTTGTTCAAGAATTTGGTAAAATTGCAAAAAAAGGCGCAATTTTGATATGGGAACAAGAGGCAAATAATTCCCTCACCCCAAATGACGCAAATTGGGAAATTTTACGCGACAGAAAATACGGACGCGCCAGATTCTTGATTTTGCGCAAAATTTAATTAAAAAAGTGTTGTATTCAGCAATTTTTATGATAAATTCACGTATATCAACAAATAAAAAAGGATGTTTGATGATTACAACAATAATACCTGCAACAGAAAATTATAATATGTTGGTTGATTTTAATTATGGCGAAGGCGATAATTTATACCGTATGGACATGGTTTATTTGAATCCATTTCGTAAATCGACTGCTTTTGATAGTAAATTATGCAGAATAAACCGTAAAGATATTAAAAATATTCATGTTGGAGATGTGGGTACGTATGTACCCGAAACAATCATACCACATACTGATTGGACAGAAAAAGTATCTGCAACATGGCAAAAAGAATTCGATTACCAAAACCATAATTTTGAATTGGTAACTTTGTTGGGGGTTGAAAAAAACGGTAACATGCGTGTTTTTGGTAATAAAATTAATGAAAAAATTTTATCAGTATCATCGCGGGATACAGTTGTTGGTTTTAAACGTGGGGATGATTTATTGATAGAAATGACTGAAAACAACCAATTCAAATTTGTTCGTAATATAAATCAAGAGTTGTTAAAATATAATTTGCAACAACAGATGGCAAAAAAGTTATAAAAACATCCGCCTTTGCCGATAATGGTAAGATTTTGTTCGTTATTACGGACAATGCTACGGCGCGATGTTCAATTTTCAGCCCTTAGGCTATGCCTCGGTGAAAATTGGCACTTGATTTTTCGAATATTTTATTACATAATATGCCCCGCATAACACCCTTGGAGGTTATGCAAAGTTTAACAATCCCCCGTCGCCAAGGCTTTGGGGGACAAGTAAAAAGGATTACAAAATGGCTATTACATTAAAAGCAGATTTTCGTGACGTTGCTGGCAAGGGGGCCGCACGCGCAGTCCGCAAAAATCAAAATATTCCTGCGGTTGTTTATGGAAACAACCAAGAACCTGTCGCAATTCGTTTTAACGAACGCGATTTTGAAATGTTGTTGAAACAACCAAGTTTGCGGACAAAATTGTTCCAAATCGAAACACCAAAAGGTGTTGAAAACGCTATGTTGATGGATATTCAATATCACCCAGTCAGCGACCGCGTTGTTCATGTCGATTTTAAACGCATCAATGTTAATGAACCTGTTTCTGTCAGCGTGCCTTTGGAATTGGCAAATGTCGAAACATCACGTGGTTTGAAATTGGGCGGCGTTTTGAACTTTGCTGTGCGTAAAGTTGCTTTGCGCGGTTTGGTTCATGACATGCCAGAAAAAATCGTTGTCGATTTGGCTAATTTGAATATTGGTGATGTGGTCCATGGAACTGATTTGGTTTTGCCAAACGGTATCGAATTAGGATTACACCAAGCAGAATTGGCTTTTGTCACAATTGGTGGTAAAATGCCAGAAGAAGCAGATGCCAAACCTGCTGCTGCAGCGGCACCTGCAAAGAAATAATAATATTTCTTTCATTTTTAACCCTGCCGCCCTTTTGGGCGGTTTTTTTGTTTTTTATTCAGGATTTTATACCGATAATTATTTTATATTCGCCCCCTTGAAATTGGTTTTTGAATACCTATATTTGTGACAGCAAAAAATTTTTAAGGAGGCATAAATTATGGCAAAAGTATTAGGTATCGATTTGGGAACAACAAATTCGGCGATGGCTTTTATGGACGGAACAAATCCAAAAATCATCGAAAACAGTGAGGGTCAGCGCACAACACCATCGGTTGTCGCATTGACACAAAATGGCGACCAATTGGTTGGTATTACCGCAAAAAACCAGGCCGTCACAAATCCTGAAAACACTATTTATGAAATCAAACGATTGATGGGATTACGTTATGACAGCCCAGCGGTCAAAGAAATTGCGGCACGCGTGCCTTATAAAATCGTTGCTGGCGATAACGGCGATGCGTGGGTTGAAATGGACGGTAAAAAATATGCGCCATCACAGATTTCTGCGATGATTTTGGCAAAATTAAAGAAAGATGCAGAAAATTATTTGGGCGAAACTGTGACAGATGCAGTTATTACGGTGCCTGCATATTTTAATGATTCACAACGTCAGGCAACAAAAGACGCCGGTCGTATTGCAGGTTTAAATGTTTTGCGTATCGTAAATGAACCAACCGCCGCCGCATTGGCCTATGGTTTGGACAAAGATAAAAACGGCACTATCGCTGTATATGATTTGGGTGGTGGAACATTTGATGTGTCCATATTGGAAATTGTTGATGGTGTGTTCGAAGTTAAATCAACCAATGGCGATACTGCATTGGGTGGATCTGACTTTGATGCGCGCATTTTGAAATATTTAATTGATGAATTCAAATCACAAACAGGTATTGATTTATCAAACGATAAATTGGCTTTGCAAAGATTAAAAGAAGCCGCAGAAAAGGCAAAAATCGAATTGTCGTCCAAAACATCTGCGGATATTAACCTGCCGTTCTTGACAGCAGATGCCACAGGTCCAAAACATTTCAACACAACACTGACACGCGCAAAGTTGGAATCTTTGGTTGATGATTTGATTAAAAAGACCATTGAACCATGCGAAAAGGCTTTACGCGATGCGGGTTTAAGCAAATCTCAAATCAATGAGGTTATTTTGGTTGGTGGTCAAACACGTATGCCAAAAGTTGTTGAAACAGTGAAAGAATTCTTTGGTCGCGAACCACACAAAGGCGTTAATCCTGATGAAGTGGTTGCAATGGGTGCGGCTATTCAAGGCGGTGTTTTAAAAGGCGATGTCAAAGATGTTTTGTTGTTAGATGTGACACCTTTGTCATTGGGTATTGAAACATTGGGTGGTGTATTTACCCGCTTGATTGACCGCAATACAACAATCCCAACCAAAAAATCACAAGTCTTTTCAACCGCCGAAGATAACCAATCGGCTGTGACAATTCGCGTATTCCAAGGCGAACGCGATATGGCCGCCGATAACAAATTGTTGGGTCAATTTAATTTGGAAGGTATTGCACCGGCACCACGTGGCATGCCACAAATCGAAGTGTCTTTTGATATTGACGCAAACGGCATTGTGCATGTGTCCGCCAAAGATAAAGGCACCGGCAAAGAACAAGCGATTTCTATTAAATCCGATGGTGGGCTATCGGAAGACGAAATCAAACGTATGGTTGATGAGGCCGCAGCCAATGCAGAAAGCGACAAACAAAAACGCGCATTGGTAGAAGCCAAAAACCAAGCCGAAGCCGCGGTGTTCGGTATTGAAAAATCTTTAAAAGAACATGGCGACAAGATTTCTGCGGACGAAAAGAAAGCGATTGAAGATGCCAAAGATGCGTTAAATGCAGAATTGAAAAACGAAAACGCAACGGTTGAATCATTGAAAGAAAAGACCGATGCATTAACTGAAAAAGCCATGAAGTTAGGCGAAGCGGTTTATAAAGCCGCGCAAGCCGAACAACAGGCAAATCAGGGAAATGCTGAATCTGGTAATGACAATAACACAACCGATGCAGATTTTTCTGAAAAGAAATAATTTGTTTAGTTTGTTTAATAACACCCCGAAAAATCGGGGTGTTTTATTGTTATATTATTTCGTTTCACCGATATATATACCCATGTTATCCGCGGCAATCAGCAACGGGTTATCCAAATCAACCATTGCATTTGATATTATTAATCCGTCTATGTTTGGGTCACGATCGGGGTGTCCAGATGTCACAACCGCGTCCAAACCGACCGTTGTAATTTCGCCATTTTCCAGTGCCGTCATCACATATGTTTCGTTGTTTTCAATCGCATTTAATGCCGCGTCCGCCATTTGCGCTGCCAAAATTCTGTCCGTTGGAACGGTAATACCTGCCCTTTGCATATGTTCAGGAAATGCGGTTCTGTTTGAAATCCCCGCCGCAGTTAATTTTCGCGATATCATTGTCGCAGGTTCGCCCGAATGACCACGAAGTGTCACACCTTCGGCAACCATAATAATTCCGTAATCTGTATCACTGTGTTTTATATGCTTTATCAAATTATCCACATCAAATTTTATTTCAGGAATCAAAATCGCACGCGCACCACCCGCGATGCCCGCCGTCAATGCCAACATACCGCATTTGCGTCCCATAGATTGCACAACAAACCAACGATGATGACTGCGCGCGGTCAGCATTAAATCGTCACAAAAACGCGTTAATTGTTGCACTGCTGTATCAAAGCCAATTGTTTTTTCAGTCAGCGGAATATCCATATCTATCGTTTTAGGAATACAAACCAACTGCAAATCACTGTAAATATCACGCGTTGCCCAAGCCAATGATATAGAACCATTACCCCCAATTAAAACAATCGCGTCCAAATTTATTTCCGCCAAGGCTTTTTTTAATTGTTTTGTAAATTGTGGCAAACGACCCATTTGCACAGCACGTTCAAAACTGTTATTTTGACCCGTATTGCCATTGCGTAAAACACTGCCCGCGATGGGTGCCATTTCTGGTGGAATACTGTGTGCATCAAGTTGTAAAACCACAGGTTTGGTCGCAACCAGGCCGTCTGTGCCGTCAATTATACCATATACCGCCCACCCGCGTTTTGTCGCGCCACGTGTTATATGATAAATCGCACTGTTTAACCCAGAACAATCGCCACCAGTTGTCATAATACCTATTTTTTTCATTTTCGCCTCGCTTGGTTGTTGTTATTATATCACAAAAAGTTTGACAGCGGTATTGTTTTTATGCTAAATCTGTAAGCATATAGTTATTATTTATGGAGTTTTTTTGATGTCAAAGATGGGTAATACAAAACATTCAACCGATGATTTAATTGACGATGCCGTTGCACAACAAAAAAAATGGTTGGAACAAAGACGGTCTTTTGCGCGTGCGTTTTTTACCAAATTAAATGTTTTTGCCAAACCGTCCCAGAAAAAAGTTATTGGAAAACCGGCTGTGAAATCTGCACAAAATAACGATAATAAAAAATCTGTTTTGCGCGAATATTGGTTTCCTATTTTGTGTGCATTTATTGTTATTTTTGTGACAATTTGGGTTTTGTTTAATCATATTGGGCGGTATGAAAATTCTGTGCGCCCTGTCCCAGAACCAATTGTGCGTCGCGTCGCAGATTTAAAAACCCCGGCATTTGATATCGTTCGCATTGCCGATAATGGTAAGGTTGTTATTGCGGGCCGTTGGAAACCAAATACGGCCCTTTCTATTTTTACAAATCAAAAATTGATGGCAACAATTACGACTGATAAAAACGGCGAATTTGCATACGCACCAACAAATGCGTTGGCCCCGGGAAATTATACTTTTTCATTGATGGACGTAAATTCACAAATAAAATCACAAGACCGCGCGTTTGTTTATATATCCGAACATGGCGACGAAAATTCTGTATCTTTGTTGATGACAAACAGCGGCAGCACAGTTTTGCAAAAACCCGCAATATTGCGATATGGTGATTTAAGTATTACCAAAATTGATTATATGGACAACGGAAGACTGGTCGTCACCGGTAATGGATTGCCGCGGTTGCGTGTATCGATGACATTGAACGATATGCCGTTGGGATTTGCACGCGTTTCCGATTATAAACATTTTGGAATTGGCGCAGATGTCCATGAATTAACCCCAGGAAATAAATATACCTTGGAAGTACGCATGCATGACGGCGACGGAAATACTATTTCAAAATTAACATACGAATTTATTATGCCAGAAATGACCGGCGATGACGATACATATTACACCGTCCGGCGTGGTGATTGTTTGTGGATAATTGCGCGCAACTTTATGCGGCGCGGTGTGCTGTTCAGTGTTATTGCCGCACGCAACAATATCGAAAACCCAGATTTGATTTTTCCAAACCAACAGTTAAATATCCCCGTTCAACCAAAAAAATAAAAAAAGGAGAGAATATGTCCTGTGGCACATACAAATATAAAGAAAATCCTGTAAAAGAATTACCTGGGTGCGATATATATTCAATAAGACAACGGCCAAGGAACTTTCCAAAAAATGATATAAATTACGCAGATTGGAATATAGTCTGTTGGAATATCGAAAAGAAATCGCCCCATTGTCAAATCACAACAACAGGTGACTCACGCGAAGATGCCATAAACACAATGATTCAAACATTAAAATTTGCCACAGAACACAAAATTAATACATATAATGGGATTCCGGGTTCTGGAATTATTAACAACCCAAAACCAACAGATGCAAATACAAGTGATTATAAAATTTCGCCAGAATCTTTTTATAAAATCAATATCAAATATGGTCCATGGAAACCAAAGAAAGCCAAGGCACAAGGCGGACACAATAATAACTGTGGTCGCCAACAAATACATCAAGAAATGCGAAAAATACTTGTATCAATCGAATTAAAACAATTAAGAGAAGTAAAAGAAGAAAGTCGTGGTTAAACCACGACTTTTTTTATTTGATTTTGCCAACCTGCCACGATTGGCGAATAACTATTTTACCTGGGGTAACACTGTGTTTATATTTTGCCTGTCTTTGTTGTGCCTGATTGCCTTTTTCAACAGCCGCAAGCATTGGTTCAGAAACTTTAAATCCAGCACACAGATATGTGACAGTGTCTAGAAAACCTGGGTACAAATATAAAATAAAACATGCCTCGGCCAGAGAGATTCTATTATATCCCGGATCATCTGGGATACCACAGTCTTTTAAAGTGCGTTGATAATTTTGTACATATGTTCGTAATGCCATCAATGCATCATAAAAAGCCCTGTTAAATTTGGGTGATTTTTGTATGTATTCCAGACATATTAAATCACGACAGTTTTTTAATTCAACCGATAACATATATTTTTTTTCTTTGTTAATAGGTTCCAAAACATAATCTTGGTATGCATCGTATAAAACGCCTGTTTCACGAAGGCGGAATTTCCATCTGTCTTCTGCATTTTTATACAACATATTGGTTGCATGATATTGCTTGAACAATAAATCAAAATCGGTGGTGCTTAAATCAAAATGTTCTTTTTTAAATGTTGCACGCAATGCTTGTTTGCTCATGTTATCGTATGTAGATGGCATAATATATCCTTTTGGTGTGTGGGTTGCCTTTGTTTTTCAGCATAGCAAGAATCCCCCAGATGTCAAGATTTACAAATTTTTATAGACTTTTGTTTTGGTGTAATATAAAATACCAGACATCTGCGGGCGTGGTATAATGGTAGCACGAAAGCTTCCCAAGCTTTAAACGAGGGTTCGATTCCCTTCGCCCGCACCAAGATTTATGTTGGTCGTGTATGAAGCGGGTAATCTCGTGACGCACACATCAACTCGTTGCTAACAACGCAACTTGTTGTGTGTTTATGCACTCGGTTTCCCTTCGCCCGCACCAAAAATTCAATCGGCATTTTGCCGGTTTATTTTATGGTGTATGGAATAAAAATATTCTTGCGTTGGTTTTTTGTTTTTTTGTAAAATTTTCCAGAAAGGGAGAGTTTTGTTTTATAAACCGTTTATCTTTGGTATTTTGTCTGCTTGGCTGTGTTTTGGATACACCATGGCGGACGAACAAAACCAAACAGACGCCACACAGGTTGCACAAGACCCCGAAGTCAGCAATATAAATAACACTTTGGAAATATTGGGCTGGTGCGATTTGGACGAAATTAAAAATGCCACTATCGACGAAGATGATGATGAAGATGATGAAGAATCTGATTTGAGTTCCAGACAAATTCAATATATTCAAATATGCCAACATATGAAAAATATAAACGCATTAGAGGCAGAGTTATCTGCTAATACATCTGCGTTGGAAGAAAATTATCAAAACATGCAAGACAAAGAAACATCTTTTGAAAATCGTATGTTGGGTGCCGCCGGCATGGGAACGGTTGGTATCGGTGGCATGATGGCGGCAAGCGCATTGGCCGAACAAAATACTGATAAATCTGCCGAAGATGATATGCGCGCATATTTGGCAACTATGCAATGCAAGGTTGGAAATAATACTTATTCTGGGGGAACAACTGGTATAGAGGTTGGCGGTGCAAACCAATTAATAAATATGTATCAACAATATGCAGAATTGGCCGCTGATTTAAAAGAACGCAAAAATGCCTTGGGTTTAACCCCGGGTATAGAGGCGGAAATCGTTATAGACAAGGCAGCATCTGGGTTATATGACGATGTAGGGACAGGTATTGGTTCAGGCGCATACGCATCAATTGCACGCGCTTTGCAAGACCCAAATGGTGCAGACGCGCAAAAATGGAACGAACAAAAAAATTCTGCATCAACAAAATTAAAAACAGGTGCGACTGTGGCGGCGGTTGGCGCGGTGGCGAGTGCAGTTGCAAATTACGCAATGAATCACAATAACAAAGACAAATCCCAGGAATTATTGGCACAACGCGCAGAAATAAAAGATAAATTTAATACCTTAATCAATCAAATTATCGCAGACTGCAATAAAAACATCGCAGATGCAAAGGCAAATATTCCTGCCGAAGATGAATATGTTGAAGAAGACACAAATCCATTAACTTATCAGCAATATGTTGAAATGATAAACGGTATGCAACCGTTAAAAGATGCAACAGAAATCAGCAAAATAAAGGATATTCCTGTATGCAGAAAATAACTATAAGACTTTTGATATTATTGTGCTGTAGTTTGGTGATATCCTTACCTGCTTGGTCTGCATTGCCAAATGGATGCAGCAATTTTACTGAAACAAATGACGGACAAAAGGTTCAAGGACGTGATGCCAAAAGAATGGGAATTAAAAAATTACTTTGGCAATATCCTTGCGAAAATAATAAAGACAAAGGCATTTGTGTTGAATGGGGTGATTTGAATTTTTTATCCCATGGGCAAGCTATTGCTGCTGCTAAATCTTATGCAAAACGCAGAAACAATGTTGATGTTATTTGCTCACGCGGGCATTTTACCTGTGGAACATTTTCTAAGGATCCTCATATTGTATGTGCTGCAAAAGATCCAAAATATAACAAAGATTTCTATGAATTTATTGTTAATGAGATTTCGGAAACATCGGATTCAAAATGGCGAAAGAGTGTTGGCCTGGCACAATGTAGAACATTCTTGGTAGATAAAAATGCTAATTTTGATAAAATCGAGGTTTATAAGTATTTCGCTCCTCCACCTGAGGCTAAAGAGTTGCCCTATTCTAAAGCGATGACATGTAGTTTTTATGATGACAATTTATCTTATGACGAAAACAAAATTCGTGAAGAAGATAATTGTATGGCGATGGATGAAAGTTTGCGCGATAATTTTGGTTTTGAAATTCTGCGCAGATACGAATCTAAACGCGGTTTTGTACCGGTAATTTGTACAATCAATTTTGGAAACATAGGAAGCTTTGATGAACAAAAAAAGTGCAATGATATGATGACCAACCATACCAATGTTGATAACAATCGTTTCAGCACATTAAAAGGTACATTAAACGAAGAAATGAAAGCATGGTTGGCCGGTTATGTTCAACGCGAATTAGATGAGCCTTTAAAAACGTTTTCTTGCAAAGATGCTTTTTCACCCTGCAATACTGGACTTATTAAAAATCAAACTGACGATATTTTGGATTGTACTGCTAATGGCAAACTAATCAGATTCAGATTTGATAGTTTGAGCACAGGCTCAAAACAACAAAAAAAACGAACAAGCAGCGCGATGCAGTGTATGAATACGCAAACCGGTGAATTTGACGGACGACGTTGTCGTGGCATCACAAAAAGCCAATGTGTTGGCCCAAAAGGTAATTGTGACGAGGGAAGTTTATGTGCCACAGTCCCAGGGGGAACGCGTTGGGATTCTTCATTACAGGCATGTGTTTTGAAGGCGGCAAACATGCAAGCAAATAAGGATAAAGCCATAGATATTACATTGACTGTTGGAATCCCTGCTACATTAGTGACCGCAGAACTAGTTAGTGGTGGTTCAGCGACAGTTATTATATTCGCTGGGGTTGGCACCGCTGCAGGTATAACATCAGAAATTATGACAGCAACACAACAAACTGCTGTACAGAAATATTTAACTAAATTAGAAAGCTGTGTATCCCCAGAATGTGTTAAAGAATTTTTGGAAGAATACCTGTCTACATTGTCGTCATACGAATACAATTTATCCGATGATGTTATCAAATCATTAGATAGTATTTTATCAAAAAAAATCAAAATATTGACAGCTGGCGAACAGGCAAGATTTCAACGCGAAATTGATGCTGCACGTAAAAAAGACACTTATTTCGACACATTTTTTAAAAATGAACGCGCAGAATGGACCCCGCAAGATACACAAAAAGTGATTAATATTGTTGGGTTTGTTTCAAGTTTTATTCCGTTATCAACAAAAGCAATTAATGCCGCAAGTAAATTTACACAAATGCCAAAAACAGCAAGAGCTTTGCGTAGTGCATATAAATCATTTGAAAAAGCGGGTAATGTTGTTGATAGAACAAATTCTACCATGGGTGTTTTGAATGTGAATTAATGTATCAACGGTTGCCAAGATGCCTGTGACAAATAATTCTGTCGTTTATTTGGTTTTTAACGAACAGATGCTTTTGTGCAAATAAAAACTTGACTTTTCGGGGGTGAAGTATCATAATACCCCTGCAAATCCCAAAGATTGCCATTTCAAACACCCCTGCGTGCGGTATGCACGAGGAACACTCTCCGGCGAGTTTCGCCCTGGGTGTCGGTTTTCTTTGTGGTTTTAACAGATAACTTTTTAACAAGGAGTAATATACATGGCAACAGTTATCCGCTTGGCACGTTATGGTGCAAAAAAACGCCCTTATTATCACATTGTTGTGACAGATTCACGCAATGCACGTAATTCTGGTAATATTTTAGAGGTTGTTGGTAAATACAACCCTATGTTAGCCAAAGACGACGAAAAACGCGTCATTTTGAAAATTGACGAATTGAAAGCATGGTTGGCCAAGGGTGCAAAACCTTCGGACCGCGTCTATAAATTTATGGTAAATGCTGGTTTGGCAACTGCAAAACCAATTCCAACACAAACCAAAAAGAATTTACCAAGCGAAAAAACACAACAAAAGGCAAAAGACAAAGCTGACAAGTTGGCAAAAATCGCCGAAGAAAAAGCCGCTGCAGAGGCCGCAGCCAAGGCAGCCACAGAGGCACCAGCCGAAGCCCCAGCTGAAGCACCTGCCGAAACAGTTGCGGAGTAATAATTACATGCAAAATAGACCGAAGTATTCCGATTTAGAATTAAAACACGCGTTAAGCGATGTGTTCGCTTCGGTCTATTTTATTGATAAACGCGCAAAGAAAAAACTGAACGATAGTTATTTTTTGAACTTTGACAGTTTAATTGCCTATGCACGCGAAAATCATATTGACGAAATGCAATATATTCGCAGTATCCAACAAGATTTATTAACCATACCGCAAACATATTTGGCGCGCCCTTTCTATACCAAATATGAATTAAAACGCGCAATGACAAATGTGTTTAATTCTGTGTATTTTGATGATTTATCTGCAAAAATCAATATACAAGACAGTTATTTCTTGAATTTTGATTCTTTTGTAAATTATGCGCAAAAACATAATATCGACCCAATGAATCATATAAACGGTATTCGCGATATGCTGTTGGAATTACCTGGCTGTCACGAAAGAGCATAAGGGTAAAATTATGAGTAATGTTAATTGCCCGTACGATAGTCAATATTGCCAGAAAAAAGACCAGATATTTTCTGGGTGGGTAAAAATCGTGACAAACTATACAATGCCCCAACCCATAAATCCTGATGATTTTTCAGGTTGTCCAGGGGTTAAAACCTGTGCCAGACATCCCGAGTTTTTATCAAACCAAAGGTCCAAAGGTCATGAACGACAATAAAAAAATTTTGGTTGGTAAAATTGTTGCAATGCAAGGTGTGCGTGGTGATGTGCGTATTCAAACATACACTGAAAACCCGGCAGATTTTCAAAAATTCAAAATTCAAAGTTCAAAGTTTAATCCTGATGATTTCAAATTCATTCGTGTTTTGCCTAATTCATCTGTGATTATTGCACACATCAACGGATTTGAAGACCGAACGTCAGCCGAGGCTTTGCGCGGAACAGAATTATTTGTCGCGCGCAATGATTTACCAGACACAAAACCCGGCGAATATTACCAGGCCGATTTAATTGGATTTACAGTTATACAAAATGGTGAAAAGGTCGGCATTATTTCAGGATTTCAAAACTTTGGCGCAGGCGATATTATCGAAACATCTGTCGGCAATATGTATTCGTTCAAAGGCGCAGAAGTTGATTTAAACAATAAAACTGTGACAGTAAAATAGAGGTATATTGTTATGAGTAATAAAAGTTCAACAATGGTTGAAGTAGATGTGACACCCGTTTCTTTTCAATGCTATGATACAGGCGAATGCCCTGCAATTAATGTATTGAAAAACGAAATGCCGTCTGTAAAAATCGAACCCAGAAACGATGGGACATTTATTGCAAAATGCCCTATTCCTGACTATCCAAGAGCACAACAAACCGTTAATACTATTTGTATGGGCTGTCGCGCACGCGGGGTTAGATAACAACAAAAAAGTAAAAAAAAAAGAAGTATCAATTATGACCGAAAGATTTAAACCTTACTATTTTAAAGCCTTTTATGTTAACAATAATCTGGAACCACTGATAACAACAAAATGTTCAGAAATTGAAGAAGTGTGCCCTGTCTTGGTGTATGGCAAGAAACAAAATATGAATATACAAGAAGGATTTTCCTTAAAAATGATAGGTTTTTACAAAGTCCAAGTAACAGACAAGCATATTTTTAGGGTGGTTGGCGCCCAAAATCAATTAAAACAAAATATTTGTGATATATGCAACGAATGCCAAACCAAGAAAAAAACAAGATAAAAAATGCATTTTAATATATTGACCATTTTTCCTGAATTATTCCCTGGCACACTGGGTGCGGGTGTGGTTGGTCGCGCATTAAACAAAAATATTTGGTCGATGGATATTATAAACATTCGCGATTTTGCCATAAATAATTATGGCAGTGTTGATGACGAACAATTTGGTGGTGGCGCAGGTATGGTTATGCGACCTGACGTGTTGGGCGACGCATTGGATTCTGTTAAAAACAAAGGTAAAATCATATACTTTTCGCCACGCGGTAATGTTTTAAATCAAAAACGCGTGCGCGAATTTGTCGCCGATAAAGATGCGACATATACCCTGATTTGTGGCAGATATGAAGGCATTGATGAACGCGTTTTACAAGAATACGATGTGTTGGAAATTTCTGTGGGGGATTATATTTTATCCGGTGGCGAAATTGCCGCGCAGATTTTTATTGACAGTTGCGTTCGCGTGATGGATAATGTGTTGCACGGTGGCGCAGATTCCACCAATAATGAAAGTTTCGAAATCGGCGGGTTAGAATGGCCGTTATATACCCGTCCGTCAGTATGGCGCGGACACAAAGTCCCAGAAGTCCTGCTGTCCGGTCACCACGGCAATATCGAACGGTGGCGGAATCAACAATCGGACGAAATAACAAAACAAAGACGTCCGGATTTAATAAAGGAAAACAAAAAATGAATATTTTGAAAAAAATTGAAGCAGAACAAGTCGCAAAAATGAAAGGTGATAAAGTTATCCCTAACTTTAAAGCTGGTGACACAGTAAAAGTTCATGTCAAAATTAAAGATGGCGATAAATTCCGTATCCAAATGTTCGAAGGCGTTGTTATCGCACGCGATGGTGGAACGGGGAATAACGCATCATTTACAGTTCGTCGTGAATCTTATGGTGTTGGTGTTGAACGTAAGTTCCCATTATATTCACCTGCGATTGAAAAAATCGAAAAGGTTCGTATCGGTCGTGTTCGTCGTGCTAAATTGTTCTTTTTACGCAAATTGTCTGGTAAAAAGGCTCGTATTGTCGAAGATTTGGCGGCAACATCGGCAGAAAAATCGGCAAAATAATTTTTGCAAAAATATAAAAAAAAGGACCGCGATTTCGTGGTTCTTTTTTTATTAAATTTAATAAATTGACTTATGCGTCTTATGTTTGTAAAATTATGGTCATGAAAAAATTTATAAAGATTTTTGTTGTTTTTGCTTTGATTATGCCGGCTGTTCCCCATGGCGCAGACGCATATATCGACCACGAAAACGCTGTGTTGCGCGTTTTAAACAAGGCCGCCGGCAAGGCACAAAACCTGCGCGTGCCTGTGGGGTATTCTGTAAATCACGAAAAATTAAATATTGCTGTGCGTTCTTGCAAGCAAACAGACCCATTTGATGCAGAAAATCATTTTGCCTTTGTCGAGATTTTTGACGGAAACGCCAATCAAATATTTGGTGGTTGGATGAATAAAAACGAACCAGGCAATAATCCACTGCAAAATCCAGACTATGATGTTTGGTTGATAAACTGTGAATAATTTAACAAGGGGGGAAAAATGAAAAAAACTATCGATTTTTTAAAAAGAAATTTCAAATTGATTATTGGAATTGCTGTATTGGTTTTGGTTATTGCGATTTTCTTTGCTGTTAAATCTAAATCTGTGGGATTGGAAAACGGAAATTTGCAAAAATGGACTCTTGCATCAGTTGAGGCCAAAGTATCAACAGTGCAATCTTTGACCAATAATACCAAAGATGCTGATTTAATTGTGCAATGCGTTGATAAAATGTCCAGTTTTAATGATTCTGGGGAATTTGCAGTTCGCGATGCGATAAAGTTATGCAATATGGGTATTCAATTACGGGAAAATAATTAAAAATGCAAAATAATGATGATGATAAATTGATAAAAATTGATATGGGCACATTACAAAGTAATGTCGCGCCAAACAAAGATTCTGTGTTATGTTTAGGCATTGAATCGTCGTGTGATGAAACATCGGCGGCGATTGTGGATTCTAACAGAAATGTGTTATCTCATATTATTTATTCACAAATACCAGAACATCAAAAATACGGTGGTGTGGTGCCTGAATTGGCGGCACGCGCGCATATTTTGGCAATTGACACTGTAATCAACCAGACTTTACAAGCCGCTGGTAAAACAATTAACGATATTGATGTTATTGCCGCAACGGCGGGTCCGGGACTCATTGGTGGCGTATTGGTTGGTTGGTTGGCGGCAACAGGTATTGCCCAGGCAACAAAAAAACCACTGGTTGCGGTTAATCATTTGGAAGGACACGCGTTGGTTCCCCGGTTATCTGCGACCGCGGCAAATGGAATTGGCGCGGGCGCATCGGTTGATTTTCCATATTTACTGATGCTGGCATCGGGTGGGCATTGCCAGATTTTATTGGTTCGCGGTGTTGGTCAATACGAGTTAATCGGTCAAACCATAGATGACAGCGCAGGTGAAGCTTTTGACAAGGTTTCTAAGATGTTAGGATTGGGATATCCGGGCGGTCCAATTGTTGATAAACGCGCAAGCTCAGGCAATCCAAAACGTTTTAACTTTCCACGTCCATTATGTGATAAACCAGGCTGTGATTTTTCGTTTAGTGGCATTAAAACCGCGGCACGCATTATGTTGGATAAAAACACCCAACCCATTGATGATGCGTTTATAAATGATTTCTGCGCATCTTTCCAGGCGGCTGTGGTTGATTGTATTATAAACAGATTAAATCACGCGATGGCGACCGATGTTGTTCGTGCGGCAAATCCAAAAACTTTGGTTGTTGCCGGTGGCGTTGCGAAAAACAGTGCTATACGTGCGGCAATGGAAAACCTGGCAGATGCACATAATATGATTTTTGCGGCACCGCCAATGAATTTATGCACCGACAATGGCGCAATGATTGCGTGGGCTGGAATCGAAAATTGGCGCATTGGGAATATTGTTCGCGAACCTGTGGCACCCCGCCCCCGTTGGCCATTGACCGAATTATAGGAAACAAAACCCATGTTGAACAAAGAACAATATAAATTAGCAACAGAAAAATTAAAGTCCAAAATGCCTGCGTTTTCTGGGTATTATGACGATGCAAAATATTCTTTGACAACATTGGTTGAAACAATTCGTGCGGTTATGCCAGTGGCAGATGTTAGAAATGTCTTTGTTGATGTTAAAAAACCTGTTAGTTATGCCAGTGGATTTTGCGCACTGAATTCTTATGCAATATATAATTTAACCGGTGGCGATAAATATTGGGAATATTATCATATTTCGTCAAAATACGGTTTTGATAAAGATGTTTGTTATTTGAAAAACAAGAAAAATGGAAAGTTTTTATATCTGGGCGATATTCAAGATATCCCGTATGATATGGGTCACCCGATTGATAATAAAAAATTTAAATGCCCAAATGGCGAACTTTATACCGCGTTAATAAAACAAATTGCCAACAATAAAGAATAAAAAATGATTGAAAAACCTGCCCCTTTTGTTAAACCAGATATGATTTTTTCGGTGACAGATGCGTCATCTTTGCTGAAAAAAGTTGTTGAAACTGCTTTTCCGGTAATTCGCGTGCGTGGCGAATTGTCGGGTATTACACGCGCAACATCGGGGCATATTTATATGTCTATCAAAGATGCCGGGGCGGTTATAAATATGATTATTTGGCGCGGAACACCGGTATCTTTTAAATTAGAAGAAGGTATGGAGGTTATAGTCACTGGAAAATTCACGACTTACCCTGCCCGCAGTAATTATCAAATGATTGTTAGTGAAATTGAAATGGCGGGCGTTGGCGCAATATTAAAAATGCTGGAAGAACGCAAACGCAAATTGGCAGCCGAGGGTCTGTTTGATGAATCGCGCAAAAAACCGTTGCCAAAACTGCCCCAAACAATTGGTGTTGTCACCAGCCCGACCGGTGCCGCTTTTCAAGATATTCAAAACAGATTGCGCGAAAGATTCCCTGTGCGTGTGTTATTATATCCGGCAACTGTTCAGGGAGATACCGCCGCGCGTGAGGTTGCCGCAGGTATTGAATATTTTAATCGTATGAATAATGTTGATGTTATTATCGTTGCACGCGGTGGTGGTGCATTGGAAGATTTATTACCTTTTAGTGAAGAAATCGTTGTGCGTGCCGCCGCCGCCAGTCATATCCCTTTGATTTCGGGGGTTGGACACGAACCGGATTGGATGCTGATTGATTTTGCCGCCGATGTGCGCGCACCAACACCAACCGGCGCCGCAGAAATGGTCGTACCAACAAAAATATCACTGATTCAAGATTTAGAAAATCAAGGACACAGATTGGAAACTGTTTTTGCCACACGATTGGTTGGCGCACGACAAAAAATTGAAAACATTTCTGTGAAAAGCCCGCGGCAAGTCGTTATGGAATTGGGGCAAAAAATAGACGATATATCCAGAACTTTGGATTTAATCATTACAAACAAACTGGGATTGGCACGACAAAAATTAGAAGCATTGGCATCTATGCCAAATGTATTATCAAATAAAATGAATATATTAAATCAGTCTGTTTTGCACCTGGGGCAAATGTTAAATAGTTTGAGTTATAAAAGTGTTTTATCGCGTGGTTATGCCATTGTGCGCGATGAAAATGGTCAAATTATTTCGCGTGGTGCGGATAACAAAAAACCCGCCACAATCGAATTCAATGATGGAGTAATAAAGCTATGATTTATACAGGATATTGGGCAAAAGCATCTGAATATACAGCAAAAGGTTTAACGCCGGTTGGAATTTCTGGTTGGTCACCTGATGGTTGGACCGGCAAGACATATAAAAAGTTGGCACCAAAGTATGTGTGGTGGAAAGAATGGCATGATAACAACCTTTCTGAACAATGGTATATAACCAAGTATTTCGATACCGTGTTAAATAAATTAGACCCAGTGGCGGTCGTTAAGGATTTGCAAAAAATGGGCAAAGATGTTGTTTTGTTATGCTTTGAAACGCCGGATAAGTTTTGTCATAGACACTTGGTTGCAACATGGTTGCGCGCCAAAAAGGTCGCGGACGTGCGCGAATTTATTTTGCAATCAAAACAAACCCAGATGGAATTATAAAAACGCCCAAATGGGCGGTTTTATTTTTTTACATTATGCACATTATACATTTTACACATAGATAACGCAAAACCACGATGCAATAAAGTACATAACAAATCAGGTGGCATTGGTAATCGGCCTGCTTCGTATCTGCGCAATTCTGGGATAGTTATTTTTAATAACGCTGCGGCATTTTTCGTGTTTAAACCCAACATTTTTCGCGCACGACGCACCTGTTCGCCAATCGCACGCGCATCAATTAAAACAATAGACATTTTATTCCCCCATGTTAAAAAAAATAAAAATACCGCAAATATTCGTGACCCTCCAACCATTTTTTTGTTGGAGTTCTCGTTTTTATAGGCTTTCGGTCCCACATTGGCAACACGCCAATGCAATCATATTTTAATACATAATATGTATTTTTGCAAATTTATTTTATCAATGTGCGTGCCATATTTAATGATTCACTTGTTATTTCGGCACCACTGATTATGCGCGCAATTTCATTTAATCGGTCGTCACCTGTGATTTCCGTCACCGTTGTCGTTGTTTTATCATTATCACTGTATTTTGCAATTTTATAATGACGGTCGGCAAAGCCGGCAACCTGGGCAGAATGTGTAATAACCAATGCCTGCGATTTTTGTGCCAATCGATTCAATCGCAAACCCACCGCAGATGCGGTTGCGCCACTGATACCCGTATCAATTTCATCAAATACAAATGTATGCGCATCATCACCACCCGCCAATGTCACACGCAACGCCAACATAAAACGAGCCAATTCGCCCCCAGATGCAGATTTATTCAATGGTGCAAACGGTGTGCCAGGATTCGTTTTTATCATAAATGTAATATCGTCTGTGCCAGATGCGGTCGCGCCACCCTGTTTTATTTCCACCATAAAATCAGCCGAAGCCAATTTTAAATCTGGCAATTCACGCATAATCGCATCACGCATACGCGTTGCGGCGGCGATGCGCATTTTTGTTAATGCGGTTGCGCATTTATCAAATTCAGCACGTGCCGTATTTAATTCGCGTTTTAACTTTTCTAATTCAGCCCCAGAATTATCAATCGTATTTAATGCCGTTTCCATGTCGCACAATTTATTCGGCAATTCGTCTGCGGGGATTCTGTGTTTGCGTGCCGCCGCACGTATTGCAAACAACCTTTCTTCGATTTCATCGATTGTGCCGATATCGGTTTCAGGTGGCCTGATTTGACCAGATGCGTCTGCGACCATCTGTGCCGCGTTATACAGTGCATCAATCTGTTCGGCATACGGATTATCGCCGTCACTATGCACACGTTCCAAAATATGCGCAACATTACAAATCAACGAATCCAAAGAATTTCCATTTGGATAAAACGCGTTCTGGGCATCGGTAATAATTGCGGCATTTTTTTCTATATTCATCATATTGGCACGCGCGGTTGCCAATTCTTCTTCTTCACCAGGTTTAACCTTTAATGCACGCAATTCATTAACATTATGTTCCAAAAATTCACGTTCCAATGCCGATTTTTCCACCAAATCTTGCAATTCGGCAATTCGTGTTTGTGCCCCATGCAATTTGTTATATGCGTTGCGTGTTGCGGTTTGCAATTCGACAAACCCTGGATTATTTATCGCCGCAAATGTATCCAATGTCGGTCTGTGTGTCGCAGGATTTAACAATGTATGATTTGCAAACTGACCATGAATTTCAACCAAACTGTCACCGATTTCTTTTAAAACCCTGACCGATACCGGTATATCGTTTATCCATGCACGACTTTTCCCGTCGGTGGTTAATGTTCGACGCAAAACAACCGTATCATCAGGTTCCAATCCGTTTTCTGTTAATATATTTTTTATTGTATCGCCAACATGTTCAAATTCAGCACTGACCGATGCCATATCGCAACCATGACGAATTAATCCTGTATCACTGCGTGCGCCCAGTGCCAATGACAGTGCATCCATTAAAATACTTTTACCAGCACCTGTTTCACCGGTCAATATATTTAATCCAGAACCGAATTCCAGATTCAGTTTTTCAATCAAAACAATATTAGATATATGTAAATTCGTTAGCATAACTGAATTATAATGGTATTTAACCCAAAAATTCAAGTTTTTTATATATTTTCCAATCGCCAATCATGCAACCATAAAATATAGCCAGAAATTTTATAATCTGGATAAATTTGTGACATTAAATTCATATATTCATGTAATTGCGCAATGTATTTTGCGCGGAACTTTTCAGTATCTGTATCGGTTTTATAATCCAAAACCCGCACAGTTTTTGTTGCATCATCTATAACCAGCCTGTCGATACGGCGTGACACAAACACACCATTGATATACCCGGCAATTGGAACCTCTGGTATTGAATTTTCCATAAAAAATGATTGTAATAATGCGTCACTGTTTTTGATTTTTTCTATCAAATCAACATCGCCAATTTGGACAGGCGACAAAGATATATTTTGCAATTTTTTATGCATAATGCGCCCAGTCGTTGTGGCAAATTGTTCGCGTTCATATTGCGATATAAAATCTGTTATATTTTTATTCATGTTCTATCCTGATATATTCAGCGTTTTCCGGAGAATTTGTTAAATTTGCAAATACACGCCATAAATTTGCATGCCATGAATTTTCAGTTGGATTTTTATTTGGTGTATATCCATAAACATACAATTCGTCACGCGCACGCGTCATGGCAACATACAACAACCGATAATATTCAGCAATTTGTTTTTTAACGCGACAATCAACCGCCGTTTCAATTTCTGGCGACGACAATTTAGAATTTATCCGCCAAATCCAAGGCAACGGATATTTTACATCTTGGTCAATTGGTAATGTAAATATTGTATCGCCATCGGGCATGCGGACAGAATCTATTAAAAACACAACTGGGGCTTCCAGACCTTTACTGCCATGGACAGTGACAACACGCACACCAGATGCCGCATTCATATCACGTTGAACCTCGGCACCACCGGTAATAAACCATTTTAAAAATTCATGCAATGTGCCACTTTGTGTTCTTTCATACGCCAAACATATTGTCATAAATTCTTGCAATGGGTCCAATATTTGATCGCCCAATGCCGCAATCATTTTTTGTTTGTTATTATTTTCACGCAAAACAAAACTGAAAAAAGAATACGGTGATAAATCACGCGACATATTTACAATTTTATTTAATTTATCATACGCATCATTATCAAATGTCGCCAATATTTCAAATACAGTTGGACAAACCGCGTCTTTGTTCGCAGCCCGCAAACGAGTTGCCGCATCATTTTTCATTTTACATAAATCATAAATTCTGGATTCGTTGTATCGAAACAGCGGGCTTTTTAACACACAACACAAAGAATAATCGTCGGCATTGGTTAAACAAAACCTGGTTAAATTTAGTAAATCACGAATAGCCGGAAATGTCGGCAGATAAATACGGTCACTGCCCGCGACAGGCAAGCCCATTTTTTTCAATTCTGTTATTAACAATGGTGCAAATGGGGGTCTGCGTTGAACCAAAACCATTATATCACATGGTGCATATTTTCCCGAATCCAACACTGTTTTTATTTTATTCGCAATTGTTTTTACATAACCACGTGAATCTGTGTCATCTGTTTTTTTAGAAATCAATTTATGCAATTCAACCAAGCCAGATTTGTGTTCTTTTACACCACGAAAACATTTGTGCGGCTGATTCACAAAACCACTGGTTTTGCAAACAATATCGTCTGCAAAAAATGTATCAACCGCATACAGCACAGATGGCAAAGAACGAAAATTTTCCGCCAAAGGCACATCGCAAATCCGCCGGTAATTGTTTTCAATTTGACAACCAATATCGCCACGACTTTTAACAAATGCCGCCGGGTCGGCACCTTGGAATCCATATATAGATTGTTTTGTGTCACCCACCACAAATAATGAACGCGGCATTTGGGTTTTGTCGCCTTCGGTAAAAAATCCGTCCAGCAACATATTTATAACGTCCCATTGTAATACACCGGTGTCTTGGGATTCATCAACCAAAATATGCGACAGCGATACATCAAGTTGCGATAAAACCCAACCCATTGTATCCGCACGCGAAAATAAATTACGCGTATATAAAATTAAATCTTCGAAATCCAATAAATTACGCGATTGTTTTGCCGTTTTATACGCGTCTGCAAAAGCATAAGATAAATCAAACAGCGCGACAGTATCGTCAAAAACAGTTTTATTATTATTGTATTGATTGATTGCAAAAACACGTTCTTGTTCGGCAATTAAAAAATCTTGTTTTGCAATGGTTTGATTTTTTGTGCCTGCATCTGTCAAATATGCCTTTTTATATTCATCAAAGTCAATTTCATCACACAAATACCGGTTTGTATTGTCGATTATTTTTGTTAAATACGCCCTTGGTTTTTGTGTGTTTAATTCAAGTGCAATATTTACAATTTTAATCAAATCTTGTTTTGGAATTGTTGTGTCTGGTATATTTTTGATATTTAAAAATTCTGTTGTTTTATCAATAAAATATTCGCGATATTTTGTAATATCTGTCACCCCAAAGAAATCTTTGTAATGTTTTGTTAAAACGTCCAGTAAATCGTCCATAACATATTCGCTGATTCTATTGACCAGGTGCGAAAATGCCGTTGATACGCGTTCGTTTTGCGGGTTAGAAATCATATCGTTTAATGTGTCCCAAAGTAATGCCTTTTGATCCGCACCCGATATCAATTTCCATGCAGGCGAAACACCAGCCTCGACCGGAAAACGACGCAAAATTTCTTCACAAAAACCATGAATAGTTTTTATTTTTAACATTATTGGATTATCAATATATGTAAAAAATATTTCACGTGCATGTTTTATATCTGCGTCTGTGACATTTTTTTCAAATGCGATATCTCGCAACATGTCGCGCAAATCATCGTCAGGCATCAATGCCCATTTTTTCAAATTTTTCAAAATACGATTGCGCATTTCGCCCGCTGCAATATTTGTGTATGTTAAACACAAAATCCCAGTCCGCGTGACATCTGGGGTGCGAAACAAAATACGCAACAGACGTTGGGTTAAAACACTGGTTTTACCGGTGCCGGCATTGGCCTGGACCCAGACATTATCGTTTGGATTTGCCGCCATATCTTGTTCAGGTGAAAGTTGTGGTTTGTTATCCATTTTATTCAATTTATACTCTTGCTTTCTTGGTTTGATTGTAGTATAAATCAACACGAACTGCAAGGGTATATTCAAAATACGGGGAGAAAAAAATGCCAATCACGCAAATTTTATTGATTATTTTATGTTCCGTTTGTTTTTTGTTGTTAATCGCATTGGGCATATCGTTTTCTATTTCACGCAAAAGTCAAAAGGTTATGGAATCTTTGCTGACAATTTTGACACACCCTGAACGCGCCCAAATTGCCGAGGCTTCACGTGTGTTGGGTGTAATTTTGGCTGACAATGTTGCCAAGATAAATGCAGACTTTCAAGTTATTGGCGAAACATTAAAACATCAAATTGAAATTGCACAACAATTACACAATCAATTAACCGAGCAAAATGACACATTGGTCAATGCCGCAGATGACGCAACAAAAAAAGTCGCAAATATGTCACAACGGTTGGAAAATACAGTTGGCGGATTACAAAGTATTGTTGAATCTGCATCATGGCAAGGTGTTGAAAATTCCGCCGATAAATTTACTGCGAATATGGACGATGTTTTGGCAAAAATAGACGCCACCACAAACGATGTTGATAATCGCGTGACGAATTTACAAGCCCAGATGTCAAATTGGATTGAATCAGGTAATGTATTGAACGGCGAATTGGATGCAAATTTCGAACGCAACAGCGAACATATGAAATCTTTGCGTGATGAAACAAATACATTGAAAGACACACTTGCAGATTTGAATAAATCGGTTGCAGATGGGTTTGACAATATCAAAACTTCGGCGGCAGGATACGAAGAAACACTGCGGTCGAACGATAAATTCATGAACGACCATTTGATTAAATTGGAAGCATACAGCAAAAATGCAAAAAAACAACTCGTTGCCCAGGTAAATACTTTGACCAACACCGCAAATGTTGTTGCCGGTCAGGTGCAATTAGCGGAATCTTCAATCGACAAACAACAACGCAAATTGGCAGAAGCGGTCGATGCATTGATGACATCGGCAACCACGACCGAGGCATCTGTGCGCGGTGTATCAAGTGAATTGTCCGGTTTGACCAATCATTTCAACGAAGAAATCAAAGAATTTGCAACATCGGTGGTCAGTGAAATTAAAACTGTGTCTGGGGTGGCAAATGTGACATTGGAAAACACCAAAAATGCCGCAAATGCGTTTTCAGAATCTGTGAAAACGATGGCGACCAGTGTGCGCGAAACATTGATTGAAATGAATACTGCACACACACAATTATCGGGTCAGTCCCAGAATTTAATTAAACTGTCGGCGGATACAACCGCGCAACTGGAACCTTTGTCGGCATTGATAGAACGTTATTATGCCGCCCTGCCCGATTTATCACGCACATCGTTAGAGGCAAATGATAATTTGAACAAGATTGTTTCTAATTTGGATAAAAATATTGCGTTGATGAAAAAGACCGTTGCAGATTCAACCGGAAACATCGCAGAATCTGCGGTCAAATTGGAAGATTTGGCTGGACAATCGCGCCAGCAAATGATTGATTTGATGTCTGATTATGCCAAGGCGGTAAATACCATGCAGACATTAAATAAACAAATGATGGTTGCACGTGCCACCGCGCCAATGGACGCAATTAAATCTGCACCACGCACCGCGGTCGCCGGTGTGTCCGGAACAGATTTTTTGAAAAATCTGGACATGGATAAATTGCATGAATTATCTATGGATTTAACACGTGCCGTCGGCGCAGAAATCCCAGATGTAGTTTGGAAAAAATATCATGATGGCGACACAACTATATTTTCAAAATGGTTGTCAAAAATGCTGACGGCATCAGATAAAAAACAAATCCGCGAATTGTTAAAGGCTGATTCAATATTTCGTTCCCAGGCATCACAATTCGTCCGCGGATTTGATAAAATATTGGACGCAGCCGACGGAACCGATACACCCGACGCAGTTAAATCAAAACTGTTAAAAAGTGATATTGGAAACATTTATACCCATTTAAAAGGCAAATAATTTGTATGTATAATAATGAAAAAAACGGCGAAAGCCGTTTTTTCATTGCACTTTTTCGTAAAAATAAAGACACCACACAAAAATCACTTGCAATATATGTATTAAATTTTTTAACATAATCAGCAGAATACAGCGGGAGTTGTATTCGGGGCCTTAGAAAAGCCTTTCAGTACATCCGGTGCAAAATTTGCATCGTTATCCAACGGGTATTTTTATACCCAATATAGTTTTAACGAATTCAGATTTTGCACTGAATATTTATAAAATTTGTCAGTGCAAGCGAATGTACTCTGCATTGATAGATTTTATTTCTCCCAATGATTGAACCCTGCGTTTTTTGGCGGGGTGTCTGCGTATAGCGATATGCGCGGGATCATTGATGTACTTGATTTTTCTAGCACCCCGACCGCTCTCCGTTGTAGGCGGTATTTTTATTTTTCGCGTTGCAAAAAATAAAAATACCGCCACACACCAAAAACCAAAAGGGGAGAAAAACATGAGAAAGTTATTATTGGGGTTAATCGGGTTATTGTTCGCGATACCATCGTGGTCGGCCACCCTGCCCGCTGGATATACGGAATTAGAATATATTGAAAGTACCGGAATACAGTATATTGATACAGGGATAAAACAGCAAGATGGTGATGAATTTGGTTTAG
>CADCKW010000004.1:0-16732 GCA_902802115.1 uncultured Pseudomonadota bacterium
CTAAACCAAATTCATCACCATCTTGCTGTTTTATCCCTGTATCAATATACTGTATTCCGGTACTTTCAATATATTCTAATTCCGTATATCCAGCGGGCAAGGTTGCGGCATGTCCATTAACACCAAATCCAAATATAAATATTCCCAATAATAATGATTTGAAAAATAATGAAATTTTATTGTTTGCCATTTCCCTTTCCTTTGGTTTTCGGCCACGAAATTCCTTTCGCAACGCCCTATTTCCCCATCTGGATTCAGGAAATGATTTCGGCAAATGATATGTTGAATTCTTACCCAAAAAATTCCGAACGAATTTTTCGGGGCCCAGGTTCTTTTCCCACAAAATTTTGCAATTTCGCGGGACCCAGTTTTTTCCGCACAAAATTTACAACTATGCGGAACCCCCAGGCAACACACAACCGATTCGATTCGGTTGCATAAAATCGTGCCACTTTATAAACGCATGACACCATTTTGATTTTACGACGCGTGCGTTTCGCGCCGAACATACCAAGGCCTATCACAGCCCTGAATCCAAACTATCAATTTAGATTCATGGAACATTATAAAAATTTTTTCAACATTCACGCAAGTGCATTTTTTACAAAAAAACACTTGCGTTGTTTTTTTCAAAGTTTGGTTAAGGTCGTCATACCGCCGGAGGGCGGTATCCAGTTTTGCGTTCCGCAAAACTTGTGTCATTATGCAACATTACGCAAGTTGGCATAGCCAACTGGATCCCGGCCTTCGCCGGGATGACGACAGGACAAGCCGCCACCACCAACAGCCAAAGGCGGTTGGTGTCATCCCGAGGGAGTCAAATCGCAACGAACGCCCGGGCCCCAAAAATTTTTTGAAAAAATTTTTGGGTGGAAACAGTGTTGTGATTTGACGACACGTTCGCACCACTTTTTTATTGACTGGATTGCCACGTCTTCGTTTTGCACACCCTAGGGCTTGCGCCTAAATGTGCAAAACTGCACTCGCAATGACAAAAATGCTTTCAGCGTTTTTGTTAATCCGGCATCAATTGCCACATCTGCGTCAGCAGACTTTTTTTATTTGCCAAACCTGGATCCACGCTCACTGCATTCGCAGTTCGCTTTCGACTTCGCTCAAGATGACACGCCGTTTTCACGGCAGTCCAGGTTTGGCATTAAAAAATAAATTAGAATTTGCCTATAACCCCCTCCGTCAGCTACGCTGACCACCCTCCCCGAACCGCGCTTGCGCGCTGGGGCGGAATTATCGGGCGGAATATTCACAAAAGCCTTCGTTTGTATCACAACGGGTGGCGATACCTTCGCTGATAAAATAACCCTGGGGGTGCAGGCATGCCGGGCAAACCGATGGAGCCTCGGTTCCAATGTGCCAATTACCACAATTTGTGCAACGCCACATTACAATTTTATCGCTTTTAAACAATGTGCCGTTTTCAATGGCCTCCGCCAATGCTTTGAATCTGGATTCGTGATATCTTTCCGCCAAGCCGATATTTTTAAATATTTCGGCGATTGCTGGGAAACCTTCTTGGGCGGCAATTTGTGCAAAGCGTGGATACATTTCGGTGTTTTCTTCATTTTCACCATATGCCGCAGATTTCAAATTTTCCAATGTTGTTCCAATTTTACCCGCCGGGAAAGTCGCGGTAATTTCCAACATGCCGCCTTCCATAAATTTAAACAGGCGCGACGCATGCTCGTATTCATGTTCCGCCGTTTCCAAGAAAATTTTACCAATTGCCTGGAAACCTTCTTTGTTTGCCGCCGATGCAAACATTGTATAACGATTGCGTGCCTGGGATTCACCGGCAAACGCCATCAGCAAATTTTTTTCAGTTTGTGTTCCTTTTAATGTTGGCATATTTTTACTCCTTTTCTTTTTTTGTTTATTATTTTATCTGGATCTTTTTCTTTTGGTACCAAAAATAACATCTGCAAATTCCGGTCCAAATTCGTCAAACAACGCACCACGCAAAAATGCACGCGCACCTTCACGCGTGGCACCATACCGCATCCTTATTCCATTTTTAGTATTACATTTGGCAACAAACATATTAAATTTTGGTTCCAAAACACCGAATAAATCATAGTTTTCCTTGGCGGCAACATAATACTTAAAATTAAACGGATCCCTTTCTTTTATTTTTATCGGTTTGCCCAATATCAATCTTTGATCATACACCTGGGTCACAGTGTATGAAACACTTGGCTTTTTACGATAACGCCACAGTCCAGCAATATATTTTACAACATATTTATCCAAATCCACATTGGCCAAAGGCATAATTTTTTCAGTATGATAAGTGTACGCATTAACCCCCATAGAACAATCGCGTTTATAATCCCCATTAGAAAATGTCATATCACGAAAACTACGCGTTATCTTGGAATCAGGAACCAGATTTCCATTCAAATCCCTGAGGTTATAAATCGTGCTAAATACATATGTTTCAAATTTTTTATCCATAATTACACATCCAACATTTTATGTTCTATTTGCGATATCAATGTGTCTATTCCAATCCTCCCCGCCGCACTGATAGTCAAAATTTCAGGTCTTTTTTTGCGACCAAATGATTTTTTAAATGCCGCCATACGTTCATTTAGTTCATCATCACTTATCGCATCAATTTTATTTATCACAACCATTTCAGGTTTATTTACCAATCCGCCACCGTATGAATCCATTTCATGACGAATAGCCTTGTATCGCGCCGCCCAATCAGGTTCCGTTCCATCAATAACATGCAAAATCATCTTGGTTCGTTCCGCATGTCCTAAAAATTTATCCCCCAGGCCAACCCCTGCATGTGCGCCTTCTATCAATCCGGGCAAATCCACCATAACAAATTCACGATTATGCGCATACATAACACCCAACTGAGGATTTAATGTGGTAAATGCATAGTTTGCAATTTTTGGTCGCGCAGATGTCACCGCCGACAACAATGTCGATTTCCCCGCATTTGGAAAGCCAACCAAACCAATATCTGCAATCAATTTTAATTGCAATATAACCGTTCTTTCTTCGCCCGGCAAACCATCATTTGCCTGTTTTGGCGCACGATTAGTTGGGCTTTTAAAATGTAAATTTCCCCAACCACCGTTTCCACCACGTGCCGCCAAATATTCCATACCGTCACGATTTAAATCGGCATATTCAATTTCACCGTTTTCAGACAATATAACCGTCCCTGTTGGCACAGGCAAAATTAAATCTTCGCCAGAAAACCCTGTGCGCATTTTTCCCATACCATTTTGACCACGTTGGGCCGCGAAATGTGTTTTAAAACGATAATCAATCAAAGTATTCACATTTGGAACCGCACGAAAAATAACATCGCCACCACGACCACCATCACCACCATTTGGGCCACCGTATTCGATATATTTTTCACGACGAAACGATGCGGAACCATTACCGCCATCGCCTGCACGTATATGAATTTTCGCAAAGTCTAAGAACTTCATTTTAATCCTTGTCTATATGTCGAACGGCATTATAAACTTAAAAACTTGCAATTTCCAGCACAAAGATTTATAATTCGTAGGCTGCGATGCAGTGATAATTCTGAACCCACAGCGGAATAGTCGTTTTGGACTGGGGGGCGGTACCCCACAGCTCCACCATATTTAAATTTTTTTATGGGGCTGACATAGTTTCGACAGACGAAATAAAGGCCGATGGCTGAATTCGACATGGTCGTCGTTAAACACTAAATAAAAACTGAATGGCGATAGAATCGCTGCGAACGACAATGTTCGCCTTGCAATGGCTGCTTAATATAGCATTGATATAATTGGCAATTGTTGATTATATCGTTTTAGTTATTGCGGGGTCCGCCGGGTACCTGGCACCAGAAACCCGGCACTTTTTTAAATTATTAATAAAAAACAAAGGACTAAAAAATGGTTGGAAAAATTAAAAAATTATTTTTTACAGGTATGTTCGGCATTTTGTACATTTCTTTTGTGGCGCAAATTGCATACGCATTATTTGGCATGGACGATTGTGAAAAAACATTGATGGCATTGGCGGCATTATCTGTGGAATGGTTGGTTTTGATTGCGGCACGTTATTTGTCAAAACGTTCTGCATCAAACAGTGCATCTTTTTCTGGCAACGGATATCGTCGTCGTTAATTTGCATATGCAACATAAAAAAATAACAGCCCCAATAAAAATATTGGGGTTTTTATCTTGAAAAAACGCAAAAACATTCTATATTTATTCTGCTATGAAAAATTATATATTACCTCTTCGTGATTTGGTTGTGCATCCGGGACTAACGATGCCAATTTATCTGGATAACCCGGCATCTGTTGATGCATTAAAGACCGCATCTGGTTTTGGGCAACAAATTGTTTTGACCCCACAACGTTCTTGGGGATACCCAATCGACCCAGACGATTTATATGATGTCGGCACAATTGGCAATATCGTCCAGGTATTAAACCTGCCTGATGGGTCGGTTCATGCAATCGTTCAAACGACAGATGCCGTAAAAATTAACGACATTAAATTGGTTGATGGTATTTTTATGGCTGATACCCAAAAAATAGAAATTCTGGACGACAGTCAATTCGAACAAACAATTGCTCTGCGTGATAAAATTACTGAAAACCTGCGCAATTTGGCTGGGGCAAAAAAGATTAAAATGGACAAATTATACAATGTGGTTCGCAATTACCCCCTGCCCGCATTTATCGACAGTGTGATTCAAAGTTTAAATCTGGACACAGAAACAGCAATTAAAATTTTGTCTGCGAATTGTTGGCGCGAAAAATTGATTATGTTGTTGGAACAGGTCAATTTATTTAACGAAACTGCAAAAATCGAAGACAACATCAATCGTCGTATTCATCAACAAATGGAAAACGGTCGGCGTGACGCCATTTTGCAAGAAAAACTGCGTGCAATCCAACACGAAATGGGCGAAGATAACGAAGAAGCCGACACCGCCAGTATGCGTAAAAAAATCGAAAATGCTGCATTGCCTGCGGACGTTATGGACAAGGCAAAAATGGAATGGAAACGTATGCGGTCTTTGTCCCCTATGTCCCAAGAAGGCGGTTTGATAAAAAATTATTTAGATGAATTATTGTCTATGCCATGGGGAAAATCTGTCCAGGCCCCGATTGATTTAAAAACGGCACGTGAAATATTGGATTCCGAACATTCTGGTATGCGGCCTGTCAAAGAACGCATTTTGGAACATATCGCCGTTATGAAAAAGACCGGTGCGCCACGTGGTTCTATTTTGTGTTTTGTTGGTGCGCCAGGTGTTGGAAAAACATCACTTTGCAAATCAATCGCAAACGCATTGGGACGTAAATATCAAAGAATTTCATTGGGGGGAATTTCCGATGAATCACATTTTCGCGGTCACAGAAAAACATATATCGGTGCCCAAACTGGGCGCATTATGGACGCATTAAAACGTTGCAAGACAAACAATCCTGTGATTGTATTGGACGAAATTGATAAAATGGGACGTGATTGGCGCGGCGACCCAGAATCTGCATTATTGGAAATTTTGGATCCCGAACAAAACAAAACTTTCCGCGACCATTACTTAGAGGTTGATTTTGACCTGTCCAATGTTTTGTTTATCGCAACTGCAAATTCATTAAACATGTCTTCGGCATTAAAAGACCGTATGGAAATCATAAATATCCCTGGATACAGCGAAGATGACAAAGTGCAAATCGCACGCGAACATTTAATCAAACGCGTGGCGACCGACAACGGTTGGGACGTAAATAATATAATCATCAGTGATGATGCAATCCGTCACATTGTCCGCAATTATACATCTGAACAAGGTGTGCGCGGTTTGCAACGCGAATTGGCAACTTTATTGCGCCGACAATTATTGGCAAACGACGGTATGGATATCAAAACAGAATTTACAATCCCACTGATTGATGAATTATTATCGATACGCGACACATGCGGCACAACACACAAAATCGGGTTTGGAATGCGCGCCCAGTAAAAAAATATGACAATATTTTACGAACTGACAGAATATATTTCAAATTGCAAAAACATAGTTCGTCATTTAAAAAAACATGGCGATAATTTAGAATTTGAAACTTGGATTTATTCTGGTACCATAAAAATAAACGATGCATTCACATTAAAATCCCCCGATTTATATTTCGAGGTCATAAAATATGAAACATTGTTGGTTGGCGAAACCCGATATCGTTTTGTTCTGCATCGGGAATCAAAACTGATGTCATACCCAAAACACAGAAAATTATTTGATGTATTATTTGCACCAATAATTTTCAACAAATGTGCAAAAAAATATAAAAAACAGGAAAAGCAAAAATGATTTTAATTATAAATACATCTGGCAACAGCATAGATTTGGTATTAAATAACAATTTTGCGCATATTGACGCCGAAAAACAGGCAATTACCCTGCCAAGTGCGGTGGAAGATTTTTTAAAAACCAATCATGTATCCTGGGGCAATATTTCCGCCATTGGTGTTATTGTTGGCCCAGGCAGTTTTACCGGTATTCGTTTGGGTATCGCCTATGCCAAGGGTTTGGCGATTGGTTTAAATATACCTGTTATACCTGTAAATGCATTTGAATTATATTTGGCGGCGACCCCAGACGCATTTGTTGCAATTGAATCTGGACGCGGGGACTTTTTTGTTGCGGCAAAAAATCTGGAACCACAAACAATGGATATCGAAGAATTAGAAACCAAACAAATGGCGTGGTCACAAACCGTTGGTCATAAACCGTTCGATTTAAAATTGGCAACAAATATTGTCGCCGAAAAAATAAAATCTGGCAAAATCGAACCGGCGATACCAATGTATTTGCGCCCCAGTTATGCCGAAGAATCAAAGGCGAAAAAAAATGTATAACCAAATTGCAGAAATTTATGCTGCGTGTTTTCCAGAAAAAAAGCGTCCATGGAACGCAAATGATTTTCAAGAATTAAAAAATTCTGGCTGTGAAATCATCGCAAGTCAAAACAGTTTTGTCGTATGGCGCGTCACCGGACCCGAGGCCGAGATAATCAGCATCGGTGTATTACCCGATGTTCGCCGCACCGGCACAGCCAGCGCACTAATGCAATTAATGGAAAATGATGCCAAAAAAAATGGTGCCAAAACAATTTTTTTAGAGGTTGATGAGGCAAATTTTCCTGCCATTTCATTATACAGCAAATGCGGATTTTCCAACATTGGCACGCGCCCACATTATTACGAAAACGGCAACAACGCAATTATTATGAGCAAGGATATATAAAACATGTCACAAATTAACGATGCTATGTGCCTGACAATAACACCAAATGATAAAGGATTTATCATATTGGAATATGTGACACCAATACCAAAACGTATGCCGGCTGATTGGGACAAATATATTCGCCGCCAACGCGTTGCAGGCAAACCACAGATTATGTTAATAACAACCGCCGACGAATATTATAATGATATATTAAAATTCAAACATGGCGACAAATTTTTAGTTGAAAACAAACGCGTTATATTGCGTCCTGTGCGTGAATTTCAAATTCCAACCGGCGAATATAACATAACCGTATTTAACAAAACCAGATAATTTTATTTTTTATGAAACAAAAAAATCACCCGGAATAATCCGGGTGATTTTAATTTTGCATTAACAAATTATTTATTCAAAGCATCAATAATTTGTTTGTATGGAATTGCGCCTGGGAAAGCCTGTTCATTGATAATCAAGAAAGGTGTTCCATTGATTTCGAATTCCTGGGCCATGCCACGAACATTTGCCAATTCACGTGTGACGACTTCGCCTTGCATATCGGCTTCCAATTGTTTGACATCTAAGCCAGCTTCTTTTGCGAATTTCAAAACATTAGCTTTGACTTTTTCGCCCAATTTGGCTCTGTCTTTCATATCAGCCTGGGAATAATATTCATTTGTCATCAAACTTTCAACCAACGCAGCTGCTTTGGCATTATCCTGGATTTTTGCAGCAATAACCGCACGTGCAGGTGCATCAGACAAATCGCCATGGATAGAAAAGTTTTTAACAACAATGCGAACATCATCACGTTCTTTCAAGACCTTTGACAATTCGCCATGAACGCGGCGGCAATATGGGCATGAAAAATCAGTCCAGATAAAGATTGTGTTTTTCGCATCTGCATTACCCAAAATTGGGGCGTCTTGCATCATGGATTCTGCGCCAGATTTAACAGCCTTGCGAATCGCTTTATTTTTTTCAGCGGCCTGTTGTTCTTGATAACCGTTTGCCATTTCTTGTAAAATCATAGGATTTACAGATGTCAAATAATATGGTGTCACCAAACGAACCATACAACCAGCAATCAAAACAATCGCCAATAAGTTAATGCATTTTTGCATCAAAGATTCGCCCTTGCCTGTATTGCCCAGCACTTTACCGCCAAACAAAAACATAGCAATTGCGATAACTAAGATTAAAATTGTCCAAATCATAGTTTTCTCCTTTTCTGTTGAACGATATAACCATAAAACAATTTATAAAAAACGCAAATAAAAAATTATCGATTTTGTAAAAAAAGTCTAAATTTTGGAACATCGACATCTAATCCACGACATGCGCTTTCCAGAAATCTTAATGTTATATTTAAATTTATAGGCAATTTAAATAATTTATCCGCATACGGCGCACCACATGTCCCACATACCGCGCGTCCAGTTTTTGGTGACAAATAAATTAAATTATCTGTGCCCCCACAATTCGCACAATGTGACAAATCCAGCGCATACCCCAAATCACGCAACAATTCCAATTCCCATTGCAAATAAGATGCCGGGGTTATATCCGCCAAAGTTTTTATTGTTGCATTATATAAATCAGGATATGCTTCGCGCTCTGGCAACAATGTTTCAATCAACGCGAACATAGAATTCATATACGCCAATTTTGAATTATCCAACATCGCAAAAATAGATAAATTTTTTTGTGCCTCGAAATGAAACACCCCCAGTTGAGATTCCAAACGCGCGTTCCATATAACCGCACCGACCTGACCCACCATAGGTTTATTTTTAGCAACCACCGCCCCGCGCAACATTCCAGACAATATACCATGACCCGATGTAAAAATATGCGCAACCGCGTCCCTTTCGCCAAAGGGCCGCATTGCAACAATCAAACCATCAGTTTCCAATTTCATGCCCCGATTATTACATAAAAACATATTGTATTACCAGGTATTTTTTGATAAAATACAAACGCGTAAATGTAAATAATATTATCATCATTAATATGATAAAATTCTATATATCATTTTTTTTTACTCTTATATTAACAACCATTTGTTTTGCTGAATCGCGTTGTATTACAGGAAAAGTTGCAGATCCAAAAGATAATCGACTAGAAAACGCAACTGTAATGTTAAAAAACAATAATGATATAAAAACACAAACTGATGGTTTGGGGCAATTTAAGTTATGCAATGTTCCACAGAATGATGTATTATTAGTTGTCAAAGACGGCTATATGATGGACGAAATAGAAGCGCAAGGGATTGATTTTGAAAAATATGTAGATACAAAATTACACATGGATATACGCATGGATCCATGGTTTTTAGAAAGAGATGTTACGATTAGTGCTTTTTTCTCAGATATGCCTGACTGCAAAATTGCGAATGCCGTTATGGATGTTGTCCCAAAAATAGACAAAACACATGCGCACCTACTAGAAGGTTGTGCAAAAAACTCTTATGAAATAATGACTGATGAAAATGGGAACTGGCATCTTGATTGTTTTTACCCGCATATAGAGTTAGGACATGCTCGTATTCTTCCAACCAACTGGACAGAAGCAGGCAGTAATGAAATTTATTTTCAACATCCAGCACTTTTTGGACATGAACAAGATAAAGGAACATTCGGCACAGACTATACATTTATAGGACTTGAGCCAAGCAATAAAGATTATAATGCAAAATATGCACTAAATGGCGGTGATGAGGTCGCAATACAAATTAGTTTTTTAGAAGAAGTGTTAGACCGAAAAGTGAAAAAAGGGACACTGACCAAAGAAGAAGCGGCTTGGTATTGGCAACAAGGATTAAAAAATTGTCCAAACCATAAAAAAACTAAATACGATAAGATAAAACCAACAGAACCAAAAGAAAAATATACACCACAACAACGGGAAATTTTAACTGCACAAGACATCAAAGATCTAGAAAACGGCACAAAAACCGTTCGTGAACTTGCAGGTCTCCCAAATCCGTCACCAGATGTTAATATCAGCGATGATAACAAAATTAATAATACAATCGACAATTTAACAATTACAAATAACGAACAACAACCTTTAAACACAACAGAATATAAAACACCTGATCCAATTGCAGATGCCGAAGAAACTTATCAAAAAGCCAAAGACACAGAACACACAACCACAAATAAAATGCTATCTGGATTAACCATGGCGGCGACTGGTATCGGCGGTATGGAATTGGCACGTGGTTTGGTCGAACAAAAAGCCTACACAGATGCAGAACGCGACATGACCGCATATATGGCAACTTTTCAATGCAAAATTGGAAACAAAACTTATTCTGGTGGAACAACAGATATCGCCACATCCAGTGAAAACAAACTAATAAAACTTTACCAAGAATATATAGATTTAGCCAAAGGTTTAAAAGAACGCAAAGAAGCATTAGGCATGAAACCCGGCATAGAATCTGCGGTTATTTTAGATTCCAGCACAACAAATTTATATGACGACAAAGGAACAGGTATTCAAAACGGAACATACGCATCATTATATCGTGCGATAAACGGTAACGAAACAGACAAACAAAAATTAAAAGACGAACAAAACAAATCATCAAATCGTGTCAAAGGCGGTGCCATTGCAACAGGCACCGGTGCCGTTGGCGGTGCAATTGGTAATAATTTAATAAATAAAAAACAACAATAAAAAAATCCCGAACAAACGTCCGGGGATTTTTTTACATTGTTCTTTTACGTTTTTCAATCGTAATAATATGCCACGGTAAATTAATAACCAATGGTTTCTTGGGTGTTTTTGGCTTTTTTGAAACGGACTGCGCATTATCGTTTTTCGTATTACCTTTATCAATCGCCGCACCAAACACCGCAGACCGAAACGACGCGTGGTCGCGGACGTAGTACGAGCAGTAGTTCGCACAGTAGAACGCACAAAAGGCAGCCGAACCGCGCGTGAAGCCGAAGACCCATGGGGACGCAAACGCCCCCTTTTTCTTTACACGACACCATGCATTTGGTCCAAATTCTCCACTTGGATTGCCAACCTCGGCATATTTACCACAGGTTGCAAATGCACCAATATGAAATTCCTCTATTTTTGGATTTTGTTCCTGCATCCATGCAAATGTTTCTTTGACATATTCTATATTCCAAATCTTTTCACCATGATATGTTGTTGCAGGTTTATCACCAACAAAAATGCCGTTGGCATTTACGGTAATATATTCTGTATTTGGAATATTAGCCATATTTCATCCCTTTTTCTTATTGGTTGTTAATTTAACACAAAACTATAAAAAGTCAAATTAAATCATCAACTGAACTCTGCACTCTGAACACTGAACTCTGTAAAAAAACACCCGGGTTTCCCCGGGGTGTTTTTTTAATACCCAGAAAATTATTCAGCATCGGCGGCTTTTTCTTCCGCGACTTCTGCTGGTTTTTCTTCTGCTTTTGCTTCCGCTGCAACTTCTTCTGCTTCTTCGACTTTCTTGGTGCCAAAGGTCAATTTTTTACCGGCAACCAAAGCATCGATTTCTTCTTGTGTTTGTGCAACATAGATTTTAACCGGCACAATCACATCGGCATGCAAAGCGATTTTTGTATCAAACGCACCAATTGTTTTAATTGGGGAACCCAGCAAAACCTGTGCAGATTCAATCGATACGCCCGCAACCTCTTTCAATGTGCGTGCGATATCGCGTGATGACACAGAACCATATAATTGACCGGTATCACCCGCCTGGCGAATCATATAGAATTTTGCATTTTTAACCGCATCAACATAAGATTCTGCCTGTGCCTTTGCTTTTTCTTGACGGGCAACCAATTCTGCCTTTTTCGCTTCGAACAAAGCAACATTTTCACGTGTCCAGCGCATTGCCTTGTTATTTGGCAACAAATAGTTGCGTGCAAAACCAGTTTTAACCTCGACTGTATCGCCGATATTGCCCAATTTTGTAATTTTTTCTGTCAAAATAACTTTCATTTTATCTGTCCTTTATTTCAAGTTAGGGAACAAATCCCAAATATTTATGTTTCTACTTTTTTAAATCAATAATAATGGTGCAGATGCGCCGTTATCATCAATCTTAAAAATTTTATTATACGAGACGATTGGAAGCGGTGGACGTTCCGCAGTGTATAAGACATACATAAGGAACGGCACCCGCGACAAGCGCCCGCAGAATAAAATTTCATTAACCCAGATTGTTGCGAACGAACGGAAGCAACCCCAAATGACGCGCGCGTTTAATCGCGGTCGCCAACGCACGTTGGTCTTTCTGGGACACACCACTAATGCGTGATGGCACAATTTTACCACGTTCGGTAATGTAATGAGATAATGTTTTAATATCTTTGTAATCAATAACCTTGCCCTTTAATGGGTTAGATTTTTTACGATAAATTGCTGCACGAACTGCCATTATTCTGCCTCCTCGGTATCTGTGTTCTTTTTCATCATGACGGATGGGCCTGTTGCCAATTCATCAACACGAATATTCAAGAAACGGATAACGTCTTCATCGATACGGGAACGACGTTCCAATTCTGCGATTTGATTACCTGGCAATTCAATGTTTAACAAAACATAGTGAGCCTTGCGATTTTTACGAATGACATATGCCAAACTTTTCAAACCCCAGAATTCTGTGGATTTAACATCGCCGCCCAATTCTTTGATAATGTCTGTAAATTTAGACGCTTTTTCTTTAACCTGCGCCTCGGTCAAGTCCTGGCGGAAAACCAAGACACTTTCATAATAAGCCATTTTATTTCCTTTGGTCTTTTAATGTTTATATCGGCCGAATGCATCATTACACCCGGCAGGAACAGAACAATTATGAACAAAAATTTCGAAAAATCAAGAAAAAAACGCTGACAACATCAGCGTTTTTTTTGAAATACAATTTCTAATCACGATATGGATTGTCTTGTTTTTTGGACGGCATCACGAACAAGATTATCATAATGACACCCCAAATGAAACTCAACCAATCGATTGCCCAAACAACCCATGCTCCTGGGACTACATACGCTGGCACCAATATCGAATAAATAAAGAAAAACAAACTTATCAACAATATTTTTGCCGAAAATCCCGCATCATGCAACCTGCGCGATGCAACCGCCCACATAGGTACCACAATAATTGTGCAAAACAGCAACCAAAACAACGCAATGACCGCCGCCAACAGCATATTATATGGCTGAACCAAAACAGCCAATATCATAACCACCAACAAAGTCAAAAATACAAACAATGTTGCCCACCAATATTCTGCACGTGTTGCAACACCACCAAATTTGAAATATTTTTTAAAGAAATTCGCCACCGCACGTCCAAAAGAAACCATTTTTTCCTTTGGCGCCGCACGACGTTCAGATACACGTTTAACAGATTTTTCTTTTCTTACGACCATCTTTATTCTCCTGGGTTATATATACCTTATATTCTAACATTTTTTATGATTAAAACAAGTTTTTTATGCAGACATGCAAAACTATTGACGTGCCTATAAAAAATTTTCTAACATTCAATAATAATAAGAGGGATTCCATGACAAACCAATTTCATCGTATTTTGAATTACATGTCACTTTTCATAGTGATATTGGCGGTTTTGTTTGGTTTTTTTCATACTGCTTTCTTGCAAATGGCATCAACAAATTACATAATTAACGGCATAATTATTGGTGTTGGTTTATTTGGAATTGGGTTGTGTTTTTACGAAATGTTTCGTCTGTTGCCTGAATACAGATGGTTAAACGCATACACACATGGTCGCCGCAATATAAAATTACCACCATACATTTTAAGACAAATCGCATTGGTTTTACAAAAACGTCCATGCCGCATCTATACCGATACTTTATCAGGTATGTTGGAAATGGTGGCTGTTCGTTTTGACGACACATTGGAATCGATTCGATACATAACAAACACTTTGATATTTCTGGGATTACTGGGAACATTTTGGGGTCTGGTCACGACATTGGGTGGATTTCATGAATTAATTGCGGGATTAAATATAAACGACGCAGATGTCATGACATCGATACAAAACGGATTATCTGGGCCATTGGCGGGCATGGCGACGGCATTTACATCATCACTGTTGGGCCTGGGGGCCAGTTTGATTATGGGATTTTTATCACATATGGTTGGTCGCGCGCACAGTGCGATATATACAGAAATTGGTGATTATATGGCGGCACATACACATAATGTAAAATGTGACGTTCCAAACAATAACAACGGAGAGAGCAATGTTAAACATAAGATATAAAGAAAAAACAAATGCATGGCCTGGGTTTGTTGATTTATTTTCGAACCTGGTAATCATTTTAATATTTTTATTGATAGTATTTGTGTTTTTATGGACGACCACATCTGTATTTAATAAAAACAGTGGTATTCGTACTGTGACTGAATTGCGCCAGACAAATGCTGAACAGGCTGCGTTGATTCAACAAATGGAAAACGAAGAACAAGAAGCAAAACGTCTGCTGTTATTGGCACGCGAAGAAATCAATTCTAACGAGGCCGCCATGGCTGCGCAATCGGCCAGTGTAAATGATTTAAGCAATGCATACGAACAAAAATTACAGGCTTTGGAATCACAAACTGCGTCTTTACAGGCCCAGGTGACCGAATTACAATCCAACCGCAATTTAACAACTCAATACGAAGAACAAATTGCAGAATTGGAAAAACAGGTTAATCGCCAGAAAAACGAACGTGCAACATTAATCGCACAAATTGACGATTTACAGAAAAAATTAGATGCCCAGGCCGATGTCCAGGTTGCTGTATCAAACGCAGAAATGGAAAAATTGCAATTTGAATTATCACGCGCACGCGCCGATGTTGCCGCGGTCCAGGCAGAATATATCAACATGTCGAACCATTTAAATCGCGCATTGGCTGACAAAGTTGCCGAATTAAATGAAATGGCACAATACCAATCGGAATTTTATCGTGCAATCAAAGACGCAATTGGCGACCGAACAATTATGCGTCCTGATGGCGACAGATTTATAATTTCCAGTGACATTTTATTCCAATCAGGCAAATACAGCCTGTCGCCTGATGGGAAAAAACAACTGGGTGCGATTGCAAATGTAATCAAAGATTTTGAAAACAAAATTGCACCAAATGTAAAATGGATAATTCGTGTTGATGGTCACACAGACAGCAAACCTGTGGTCGCTGGCACACATGGATATCGCGACAATTTACAATTATCAATGTTGCGCGCCAGTGCGGTTGTTGATGAATTGGCGAAAAACGGTGTATCGCGTCGTCGTTTGGTTCCATCTGGGTTTGGTGATTTACACCCGATTGAATTGGGCAAAACACCGGCGGCATTACAGAAAAATCGTCGTATAGAATTACAATTAACAAACCGATAAAGGAATTCCCACACACAAAAAAAACGCCAAATGGCGTTTTTTTTTTAAATATGTGGTCGGGGGGTTGATAAATCAGTATGCTTTGACTCCGTTAATCTTCCCGAACGAATCAGTATTTTATACATTAACGGCCCCCCAATCTTGAAAAAAAATCATGGGGTAATTTATTGGAAAAAATAACGACATACACGCGACACCGCAAACCCGAACACGATGTCGCGTTATATGCCGAACATACCAAAAGCCTATCAAAGCCCCGAACCCAATTCCCATTAAGTTCAAATCCATTTTATCAAAGAAATTAAAAGAATATCAAGACAATTTTATAACAAAAAACCACCCATAAGATAATATGAGTGGAAAAACATAACAATCGCAAAAAAACAAAGTAAAAAAATTACATAGTTGTAATATAATCGACCTCTATAACATCAGGTTCGCCATTATCACCTTTGTCTATTTCACCTTTGATTTTCATTTTTGTTTCCGGCATGATAACCAATTCACCCAACACCACAGGTTCAATTTCAACATGGATTGTTCCGGTTGAATCTTGGAACACATACATTTCATCGCCCAGGTTTTCAACCAAATAACCTGTCATCACGACATTTTGATTATCGCGCATCATGGGTATTTGTTCCACAGTCACGATTGTATCAACGACCGGTTCGACCACCGTTGTCATTGTCACAGTATTTGTTTCGTTATTATTCATATTATGATTATCCGCATGCATTCCAGGTCCCGCAAACGCAGCACCAGACGCAAACACAGACAACACTGCAAAAGTGCAAATTTTTTTCATGTGTTTTCTCTCCATTGGTTAAAAGTTTATATCATTACACAATGCAATTATATCGCCCCACCCCAACAAAACATATAGGATTGATTGGCAACAAAAATGTATCATCTATTGCAGTTTGAAAATTGAAAAAAAACGCCTAATGACGTTTTTAACCCCCGCCACCCGCTTTCGCTTCGCTTCAGCGAGGTCCCCCGCCCCAAGCGTCACCCACAAAATTTTACAAATTTTGCGGGGCCCGATTGGTG
>CADCKW010000004.1:16798-49749 GCA_902802115.1 uncultured Pseudomonadota bacterium
GCCCGCAGGACAAGCATCTTCCGGGCGGGTCTGCTTGTCCGCTTGCAAACTGGCTATCGCGGCGGTTTGATTTATCGTTTTTGTGACGATTTCGCGTATAGTCGCCACCGCGCTATCTAAATCTGTTTTAACCGGATTAAACCGCGCGGTATTATATGCAGTAGTTGCGATTTTAATTGGGTTTGAACAAAACGGCACATAGGCAGTCGCCGTTGAACCTTGTTCTATTTGGAATCCGTCTATAACCTGATCTAGTGTTAAACTTGATGAGTTTGCTATACCATTAGCATTATAGACATTACGCACATAAAATATAACATATGGCGCGCCGTTTGGGACAGTAAAAGTTTGTACATCTGCGGAACTATTACTGCGTATATTTACTAATTGTTGTCCCTGGGTAAGCGTTTCGGTTGAGCTTGCTTGGATTCTGAATACAGAAGTACCTGCTCCTGCAACACGTTGAACAGTATATGTTTCACCCTCAGTTAATTTTAACATTATAGACAGTTCTGCTGTTGGTATTGTTTTTTGTTGCCAAACAAATGATTGACTTGGATATCCATACAAAACCCCATTTGCTTTGTTATACAAATTCCTGCACTTGGCGGGACCCGCGGTAAATTCACCGGTGCCTTTGTTTGTGTAAAACACATCATTGACGGTATCATACATACCAATTACACCAGATGAATTTTTTGCTGGGACAAGATTACGAACCAAGGTATTGTTGTCCAAAATTTTGACATACCATATTTTACCAGTACTAAGATAATGCATATCACCATAACCACTGACACCAAACAACAAAAGATTATTACTTTCTGTTTTGGAAAAATTAGGACTTACAAAACTGTATGTGGTACCGTTTATAATTGATTTAGATTCAGATGGCCTAAACGACCCTGTACATACAGTTGAAGTGTCAGCAGAAACATTAACATCATGAGCACCGTATGTGGTTCTATAGAGAGTACCAGTAGAAAAAGCAAACGGAAAAAAACGCCCTGGGTTTGAGCCACCAACCCGAGCACCTAATAATACCCCACTAGATCCAGATATTAATTGTCCTTTCCAATCAACACTAGTATTAGCATCTGGACTAAATCCCGTATCAATCCATTGTGTTCCGGTGGATTCGATATATTCCAACTCTGTATAACCGGCGGGCAATGCGGCAAACGCAGGGGCGGCAAACAATGTCGCGAATACGATTAATAAAGACGAGAAAAATGTTTTCACCGCATTTCCCATTTTGCCAAACCGACATGCGCGCGAATGCGGGCATGTCATCCTGAGCAAAGTCGAAAGTGAGTCGCAACGCAGGTTTGGCATTGATTTGATGCTTTTTACAACACCCCCTCCGTCAGCTTCGCTGACCACCCTCGCATAAGGGGCGGAATTACCAATCTGTGCGACAAAAGTTGCACATAATTTTCTTGCGATTCGTAAAAATTGCCGTTTTTCAGTCAAAATTTTCAACTCTCTCGATTTTATAAATTGGCGGAAATCCGCACCTTTTTGCCATATTTCGATTATACAAAAAACCTAGGTTTTTGGCGACACCACGTCTGGCGAATTGCGATTTTGAATAACGCGTTGTTTTTACGAAAAAAGTGAATTTTAAAAAATTTAAAAAAAATGGTTGATTTTTAACCTAGGTTTTTTTAGACCGGTTTTATTAAAAAAAATCCCCACATTTGTAGGGATTTCTTTTATTTTTTAACATGGACATCAACTTGCGGAAATGGAAAATTAACCTTCTTTTTCGGCAATGCTTTATACAATGCTTCGCGTATATCACCCATTGTCGCAAAATTATCTGCATACTTTGTCCAATACCATACCGTCAAAACAACCGCACTGTCACCCAGGTCACTGACAAACACAGACGGTTCTGGGGTTTTTAATATGCGTGAATCCGCCGCCAATGTATCCAATATCACTTTGCGTGCCGCATCAACACTGTCGCCATATGAAATACCGATTTTGATTTCTGCGCGACGATTTTTTCTGTCTGACAAATTTATAATTTCACCATTTGCCAACGGCCCATTTGGAATAAATACGGCCTGGTTATCAAATGTATGCAATTCAGTTGTAAAAATCATAATCTTTTTAACTGTGCCAACACGCCCTGTTGCAGTTTGAATCACATCACCGACCTTGAACGGTTTCAAGAACAAAATAATTATACCACCGGCAAAATTCTGGAAAGTCCCAGACAACGCCATACCGACCGCCAACGCACCGGCACCCAACACCGCCACAATTGATGTCATTTGCACACCGACAGTTGTCAGGACTATGATAATCACAAAAATACGCGCCAATATATTTACAAATGACGATGTAAATGAAATCAACGACGGTTCTAATTCACGTCGTTCCATCGCAAATTTAACAGAACGGGTTATACGTTTGGCAATCCACATACCCACCCACAAAATTGCAACCGCCGCAATCAAACGCAGACAAAAATCCACCGCACCACCCACGGTCTTTGGTTGTGTCAAAGGCTGTTGGACTTCTGCCATATGTTGCAAATCATTTTGAATATTTGCGGTGACAACTTCGTTCATATTATCCATAATTCAACCTGACCTTTATTACATTTGAATATCTTCGCATTTTTCTGTGGTTTTTGGATCATCGCAAACGGTTTTACGGGTATCAACCAATCCCCACAACACCGAAGAACCCTTGGTACTGCAATTTTGTGTTGTTGTCGATGAGCAATAATGACATATACGCGTATCACGATTAAACACCGCATTTGATGTCTTGGTCAAACCACCTGCCGAAGAACTGGAATTACCACTTTTTAATTTATTCAACCAACTGGCCGTTCCATTACCACCCTTGGTCAAATCAGCATTATTCACACCGGCGGCAACGTCATAACTGATTGCGTATGGTGGTGTCAATGGTTCTTGGGGGGCAATACCGCCAACACCGGTATTTCCCAATGTTCCAATCTTTTGACACATATATTGTGCCAAATCAGCCGATGCGTTTTTGGTTGCCTCGGCAACTTGGGTTGTAAATTTTTTATTATAATTATCTTGGGCCTGGCGCAATGCCGCAATTGCGATTTCCATTTTAACCTGGTTTAATAAATTTGGAAAACGTGCAGATGTTTTTTCTTTTTTACCAGTTATCTGTTCCAAATTGCGCCCAGTGATACAAAATTGAATCTTTGGATCTTGTTCAATCATTTCGATTGTTCTATTGATTGTGCCTGCGATATTATTCAATTCTTCTTCGATTGTTGGGATAATCGCATCTGCATCTGGTTCGTTTGCGAAACGTGTCCGCACAGACGCAATATAATCGGCAACACCAATTTCCCCAGGTGCCAATTTGTCTTCGCCGTCTGTCACATTACTGGACGCTTCGCCCATCTTGATTGAACCGAACGATATCATACCTGTCACACGATATGTGTTTCCAGATTTTTGCGAACGCAACGAACCAGTTCCAATAACTTCGTCCGCCGCAAATTTATTGCAATCGGTTGTTGAACCACAAACCTCGGTCATTTTTTCATTAACCAGATTTTGACATGTTTCCAATACAGAATTATCAATATTCAAATACAATCCCATCAACATAGAATCCAAATCTGTCATAGAAAACTTTGGATTTGCCTGTTTGCAAACGACCAATTTATCGATTGGGCAAATATCATGAATATATGCGTAATCCATACCTATACAATTTTGGAAATTTTCGCCACAACGATTTTCATCGGTAAAGCAATCTTTAACCTCTTGAGTACATGCATCAACACGCATAGCCGCCAATTTATCTTTTACATAAGCCCAAATCTGGGGTTCCATACGTTCGCATGGGTCAATTTCAACCTTGCAGAAACTGCGTGCCATATCAGGACGTGCCAAACATGCGTCCATTGTATCCTTGCCTTTGCCAACAATATCATCTTTACATGCCTTTTGAATACAATTAGAAATATCAGTCAGGCAAGATTGACGTTTTTTAGATTCTATTTTGCTTTCTGCCAATTTAATTGTTGGTGCGGCCTCGCGTAAAAAGTCGTTCCAAACATTATCACGCACCGCGACACATTGATCCAACACGCGTTCACAAATATAACGTTTGGATTCCAAAATTTCCATCGTAGAATCGGTTATATCATACGTGATTGTTTTTTTGACTTTTGTTTTGGCTGTGCTGACCGCCGCATTATTTTGCATATTTTCCCCCGCGACCGTAAATACACAGTTTTCCCAATCTTTGCCGCATGCATCTGGACCTTGCATACATTTTTTATATTCAACCATACATTCGCCACGATCGTATTTATTCGCCGAATCCAAGGATTCTTTTAATGCCGCACGGACCGCCGCATTTGCAGAATTCATAGCGGTTTTTGCCTCGGCCTCTTTTTTTACAATACTGTTTTCAAATCCTTTACAATCAGACACGATTTGACGCGAATACATTTGTTTTAATAATTTAACATCTTTGGAACATGTATCCATATCAATCTGTGAACGACATAATTCGTCAGCCGCCGCAAACAAAGCATCACCTGTTTTATCAGCAATCGATTCCATATCGAAATCGTCATCATCACCCAATGTATCGTCCCACATTGCCAACAAAGATTTACGTTTTTCCGCCGCAGATTTTGTGTCTTTTGCAACATCGCCAGTTTTTTTATCGTATGTGCGTGTGCCATTGAAAATAATATCTGCATTTGCACCCGCCTGAACACGTTCAACTTCCTCGGTTTGCAATCTGTCGGCTTCGGTCAAAGTATCTTTGATTTTTTCTAAACGCGCCTCGTATCCTGCATTTTTATCACTGCACGCGCACGAACCACCGTCTTCGTTATCCAAAATGCAGAATTGATCCATACACCCATAATATGCATCATAACATTCTTGGTTATACAAACCCGCAGCGGTTGTTTTAGCACGCACTTTGGTTCCTTGTTGAATTGCAGATTGTTTTCCCGACGATTGTGTTGCACAATACCCAGGCATCGCCACAGTACATATCGCAATTAACAATCCAAAACGCAAAAATATTTTTGTTTTCATATCTCTCTCCATCTATGAAAATTATTGTAATTCGTCTAATTCTTCTTGGGTCACACCGGCGATATTAATATCTTCGCACGATTCTAATTCTTGGCAGAATTCTTCTTCGCCCCCAGATATTGCACCCATCACACCGGCACCAATACCACCAACAACCGCACCAATCGCCGTTCCCCAACCAGGACTGACCATTGTTCCAGCCGACGCACCTGCCGCCAAACCACCCGCCGCAGATTTCAATGCAGATGTAGCTTTCTTTTCACCACCTTTTTCACAAACGCGTTGCATACGACACACATGACAACTTTGCAAACTTGGTTCGTATGTTGCACTGCGGATATAACTATAACTGCCTTCCTTGTCAGGCTCTTGTTCTTGTTGGAACTTTTTCATACAATATTTACGATTTCTATCTGTTTCTTCTTTGATTTTCAATCCGTTCATAACCGATGCCAATTCACGATCCGCACGCGCACGCGCATTGGTATATGCAATCATTTTCGCAGTCATATTAATACTGTCTTGCATACCTGTTTTATCTTTAACTTTCTTTGGATTTTTTCCATAAACATCTTGGCATGCAGACAAAGTCAAATCTTTACTAAAATCTGCAAAGAATTCATCAACCGCCGTATTGGCCGCACTTTCCGCATTTGCCAATATTTTCTTACCCTCTGCCGAATTCAAATCAACCCACTTATCAACCGCCGGCAACAGTTTAGACACCGGGATACATGCCATATCTGTTCCGCAAACAGCGGTTAATTTTTCCGCAAATTGATTGATACAACCTGTTAACAACTGATAATCCATATGCAACATCGCAGACGACACCAACACATCATATTGTGTTGCGCCTTTGCAAGATGGGAACATTGATTGAGGACACAATTTCGCAATTTCTGTTGGATTTTTACCCACACATTCCGGTTTTGTAAAATCTGTTCCACATTTATCTTTCAAACAAGCATCTAAATCGTTTTCACAGAATTTTGTTTGCAAATATCCCAATTTATCATTTATAACCGTTTGCAATCCTGGTATTTTGTCATTGCATTCTGTGATAATTGGGCAAATTCCTGCGGCAACATTAACATCTGTCAAACACGCAGAATTCGTAGATGTTGAACAACCTTCTTCCAAACAATTTTGGATTTTTGCCAAACATGTTGCGCGTTCATTTTTATCAGCATACTTTGCCGCATCTTTTAACACTGCAACAGATTCTTCTTGCCAATCTTTTAACACAGCATCACGCACCGCCATACATTGATCCAACACATCTTCGCATGCGTGCGAACGACGGGTCAGCAAACCTTCGTCCAAACAATTTTCAAAATTCACACCACAACCACCCTTGTCAGCGATACAAGAACGAAACACCAACAAACATTCACCGCGGTTATATTTATTTGTGGTATTTAACATTTCCAAACGCGCAGAACGAACAGCCGCCTCGGCCGTCTTTTTATTCATTTCTGCTTCGCGTTTTTGGTCATTTAAATATGTTCCAAATGCCTTGCAATCATTAACAATCATACGACTGTATAAAGTTTCTTCGGCCTTGGCCTTGGCACCACACGCCGCCAATTCAGCTTTGCACGCATCTGCCGCCATTGCATACAGATTTTGACCAATATCCATATCTTCGCCAACATCTGTATCGTCATCTGTTCCACTATTCAACCAGGCTGAAAAATCCAATCCTGATTTCAAAGAACTTTTTTTTGCCGCATCAGACGAACCAAAAACCAACTTTGCCTTGGCACCTAATTTTTCGCGTTCAACACCTGTCGTATATAAATCATCTGCCTCGCCTTGAATTTTTTGAATTTGTTGAATTAAACTTTTAGACCGTTCAATATTATCACTGCACGCACAACGCGAACCCTCGGTTTCGTCCAGCAAACAAAAATCGTCCATACATTCTCTATACGCATCACGACAATTTTCCGCAGACACAGTTGCTTTTTTTGTTTCAGTTGCCACGACAACTTCTTCTTCGTCTTCTTCGACAACATCTGTATCATTTGTGGCTGATGAATTTGACGCAACACTTGCACCACTGCGTTGTTCCACGACCGGCGCCGCCGCAACTTTCTTAGTCACAATATTACTGACCGCCGACATACGCGCCCCCGACGCAGAATTGGTTCGTGTCATACCGACACGCGCGCTATTTCCACCAGTTGCAGCCCACGCCGCAATCGGCAAAAAACATAACATCAGTGCAAGATTTTTTATTTTCATATCTCTCTCCGCATAACTATAATCAAGTATAATTTTATCAAAAAAAACATATCGTTTCAAGCGATAGTAAAAAAAATCTTGATATTTTAGTGTTCTGGCTTTATTATTACCGCAACAAAACAAAAGGATTTATTTTATGGCAAAAGATGACGTTATTGTTTTCACTGGCACAGTCACCGACAAATTACCAAACACAATGTTTCGTGTTATGTTGGACAACGGCCATGAAATCATTGCAACTGTTTGCGGGAAAATGCGTAAAAATCGCATTTGGGTCAATGTTGGAAAAAAGGTCCGCGTTGAAATGACCCCATACGATTTAGACAAAGGTCGCATCACATTTATCGAACGCAATAGTGCGACACCTGACACACCAAACGCATAACGCAAATTTATCATGATATTCAATGCACCATACGGTGCATTTTTTATTTCCTTTTATACGCATTTTTTGGTATCATTATATTAAATATGAATAGGAAGGGATTTTTATATTTTGTTTTATCATGCTGTGTCTGCATTGGTGTTGCCAATGCGGCTGAACGGTCTGCATCGTCACCAACACGCACACCAACAAACACAAAAACCCAATCTGTTTCACGTTCGACTGTATCTGTGCGCACCCGCGACACATCACATCAACAAACTGGCGAACAACGTTCTGCAATATCTATATCGCGCCCACAAACAACAAATGCACGCAGCACAAAGAACATAGCAACACGCACACCACAACGCACAGTCATATCATCGCGTTCTGGATTATTATACACACCAATAAAAAACAAAAGTATTGTTGGTCGCGCGGCATCAATTGTACCGACAAATTCTGCAACAAATAATGACAGTGCATTTGGCGCAGATTACACAACATGCCGCGACGCATACTTTACCTGCATGGACCAGTTTTGTGCATCAATGGACGACACATACCGTCGTTGTATTTGTTCGTCCAGATTAAATGAAATCAAACAAAAACAATCTGCCCTATCACAAAGCACAGATTCATTAACCGCATTTCACGATTTAAATATGGACATAATAAAAAAATCAGCGGGCGAAGTTGCCGCAATGACATCTGCAACGGTTGGCGAACAAACGGCGGCGGCAACACATGACAATTCGCAATCTGCCCAAACACTCAGCACAATCAGTGATGTTTTAGCCCAGGCAAAAAATAAATCATTATCAACGGCTGGCACATTGGACGCCGGCGGCGACATAAAATCAATATGGACAACCACAGATTTGGCATCGGGCGCAAACATTGCAAACCTGACAGGCGAAACATTGTATAACGCGGTAAATGCACAATGTTCAAACATGGTGGCTGAAAAATGTCCTGAATCCAGTTTAAACATGATAATATCTGCATACGGAATGTATATAGAAAACGATTGTTCTAATCTGGCGACAAATTTGGCAAAACAAAAAAACACCGCCAACAGTGCAATTCGTGAAACAGGTCGTGAAATGGGCACGGCACGTTTGGAAAATTATGATGCGCACAATTCATTATCAATCAACGAATGTATTGCATCTGTCCGTCAAGACCTGACGGCGAATACGGCATGCGGACCTGACTTTGTGCATTGTTTGGACATCACAGGATTATATTTAAACATTGATTCTGGGGAACCGATATACAGTCCAAACTTTTATAACCTGGCGAATCAAATATCATTATCGGGGAATATATTAAACAATCAAACAAACCACATGATTGTAAATACATTAAACACAAAAAAAGTTTTTGCAGAAAAATCTTTGGATAAATGTCGTGATTTATCTGGCGACATTTGGGACGAATTCATGCGCCAGGCGATTATAGAAATACATCAAAAACAGCAAGAAAAAATTCGTACTGTTCGCACAGAATGTTTGGGTGTTGTAAATGATTGTTATGACACACAAACAAATCAATTAAAAGATTTCAGTAATATAGGCGACAAAACATTATTGGGTTTAAACATGGAAACCGTCGAAGATTTATGTCGTGAAAAATTAGACACATGCAGCAACCTTTACGGTGGCGGACCAAATGGATTGACGGCATTGGTAAATGCAATGCACGACATTGTCAGTCAAAGAATTGTCGCCGAATGTCAAAATCTGTTGCAAGATTTTGGAAATAATTTATGCGCGGTTCAATCAACAGATACATTACATACGTATCCATACACATGTCGCGTATATTCACCTGGGGACCAACGATATGCCACGATTGCGAAATGCAACGACACATCATCAATAGACACACAAACCTGTGGTGCTGATTATGCAAACAGTTTATATCAACGTTTTGTAAATTATGCGATGCAGGTTTGTATTCGTCCATCTGAATATGAAACATTGGCAAACAATGTTCCAACCGCTGTATTACAAGACATCAATATAGTTATGGACAAAATGCGTATTGCAATGGGCACAGAATTATCGCGCGAATGCGAACGTTTGGGTGGCATATGGGTATCAAACGCATATAACAGCACATCAGATACATCGATTGAATTATTGGAACAATTCTATACTGAAACAGGTGCAAATAAAAGTTGGGGTTATTGCAAATCACCAATAATAACACCTGCAACATATACAATAACATTTGATTTACAAAACAGCGGCAACAACAATTATACTGCCGAAATAAAACAAGGCACAAAAATCACCATTACCCCACCAACAGACACAAGCTGTAGTTTTAAAGGATATTACACAGAACCGAACGGTGGCGGCACACAATATTTTGATGCATACGGAAACGCAACGCGTGCATGGGACATTACATCAAACACAACATTGTACGCACACTGGGAAGCCAACTCTTCGGGCAGCTAACAACATATTCACATGCAAACCGGCGGTTTGCGAACACAAAAAACAATCAACATAATTTTTTGTTGCGAATACAAAAACAAATTTTATATACTAAAACACAGAATACAACGGGGGTTGTATTCGGGGCCTTAGAAAAGCCTTAAGAATGGTCGGTGCACGACCTGTATCGTTATCCCAAAAAAACCTAAAAAGGTCGATTCGGTCTTTATGACCACGTGATAACTATTCTGTGTTTTGCACCGTCACTATATAAAATCGACGGTGCAAAATTTTTTTTGGCGCGATTTTATATTTCCCAAATGATTTTAACCCTGCGTTTTTTGGCGGGGTGTCTGCGTATAGCGATATGCGCAGGATCATTACCATTCTTGATTTTTCTAGCACCCCGACCGCTTCTGTTTTTATTCAGCGGTATTTTTTGTGTTTTGAAAAAACACAAAAAATCACGCACACACCAAAAAGCCAAAAGGGGAGAAAAATGAAGAAAATATTATGCGCATTGTTGGGAATGATGTTCGCGATACCGGGTTGGGCAGAAAACGAATCTTATACAAATTTATTAGACAACAATACTTTTTTATATGGCTATCATTATGGACCATCCACTGGTAATCTTGAAAAATATTCCGGTAGAACAGCCACACAACCTATTAGTGTTAAAGACATAGATAGCATATCTATCCGTTTTTCAACAAACAAAAATCAAGTTCAAACAGCTTTTATAGCATATGATGAAAACGGAGCAATGCAACAAAGAAACACGACATCTTTGGGCATGGGAATAACAGAAGGAACTTATGATGTGTCACAATATGATAAAGTTGCTTTTTTTTGGTGGAATACTGATGCTTCGGTTGGACAACCTGGGGCAATTACAAATGTAATGGTCGTCAAAGGCTCAACCCCACAAGATTATACACCGTATTTATACCCAATCAAAATCGCCACAACCGCATACAACGCGGCGCGGTTTAGCCCTGTGGTGACGGAATTAAACGACACGATTGCGACAATTCGGTCGGTCGTGACGAACACAATTAACCAAACCAAAGCCATCGCAGATTTGCAGGCAACCAAACAAACCCGCCCAGATGAAACCTGCCCCGCCGGTAAAAAGTGCTTACTCGTCGAAGACAATGACGGAACACCCCATTGGTACGAGATTATCGAAAACGCATACGGCCTGCCAAGTGGATATACGGGGTTGGAGTATTTGCAAAGCACAGGAACACAGTATATCAATACAGGGGTTGTTTTTGATTCCGGCAGTTTAAAATTCGAAACAGACGTTTATGTGACCGCCAATATTACATCAGAAGAAGATTTTATAGGTAATTTTACTGGTTCCACATTAACAGCTGGATTCGTTGGTGGATTTTTAAATGGTATAACATTTTTATATTCTTCATCACCAAATGTAAATGTTCCAAGAATAAAACAAAATTCTTGGCAAAAATACATTGGCGAATTTACAAATAGCAATCAAATGATATTAACATATGATGGTACAACTGTGTCAGCCACACGAACAAAACAACACAATTCATCTCCAATTGTATTGTTTAGAGGTTCTAATAGTTATATGCCAGCCAAACACATAAGATTGGGTATTGTATCGATATATCTTAATAACACAATGGTTCGTAATTTTGTTCCTGCAAAACGCAACAGCGATAATGTCCTGGGGTTGTACGACTTGGCTAACGATGTGTTTTATACAAATGCAGGCACAGGAACATTTGCGGCAGGTCCGGAGATTTAATACCCCCGCCACCACCCTTAGCCTTTGGCGGCGGGTGGTCCCCCTCCCCACGCGCTGACGCGCCAGGGGCGGAATTAAAAAAGTTTTGATTTAGAAAGCCCCGAATTCAACTCCCATAAAAAAACAAGAGGCTTTTGTTTCTAAATCAAGAAACACCTGATGAAAATCAGGTGTTTTTTTATGCAGAACAGCCCTGGTGGCAAATGGTGCCAATGATTCCCCTCCGGCGGAGGGGAGGACCACGAAGTGGTGGGGAGGGTTCCTGATACCCCCTCCACCACCCTTAGCCTTTGGCGGCGGGTGGTCCCCCTCCCCGATGGGGCGGAATTAAAGGGTCACAATGCCGGGGAATTTATCAATTCTTGTTTATGCGGCTTTTTTTGCTTCCGCAAATATTTCTATTGGTTTCTTTGTTCCTTGGACGACATCTTTATCAATGACTATTTCACTCAAATCTTTTCTGTCGGGGGCCTCGAACATTGGTTCCAATAATATTTTTTCCAAAATACTGCGCAATCCACGCGCACCTGTTTTGCGTTTCACCGCCAATTTCGCAATTTCACGCAATCCGTCCGGTGTCACAGTTAATTTCACACCGTCCAAATCCAACATGGCCGCATATTGTTTCACTATTGCATTTTTCGGTTCTGTTAAAATTTTAACCAATGCAGATTCATCTAACTCTTGCAAAGTTGTTATAATCGGCAAACGACCCACCAATTCAGGAATAATTCCAAACTTTACCAAATCTTGGGGTTCGACATCCGCCAAATTATTTTTGCCCTCGCGTTCTTGTTTGGACGACACCTCTGCGCCAAAACCGATACCGGCACGAACACTTTTACGCGCACCTATAATTTTATTTAATCCATCAAATGCACCACCGCATATAAACAATATTTTTGATGTATCTAATTGAACGGTGGCCTCGCCTGGGTGTTTGCGCCCTGCACCACCCGCTGGGACATTTGCAACGGTGCCTTCGATTAATTTCAACAAAGCCTGTTGCACACCTTCGCCAGACACATCACGTGTCAATGACGGATTTTCAGATTTACGCGCAATTTTATCAATTTCATCAATATAGATAATTCCGCGACTTGCACGTTCAACATCAAAATTTGCATTTTGCAATAAACGTGTCAAAACACTTTCAACATCATCACCAACATATCCGGCCTCGGTAAGCGTTGTTGCATCGGCAATCGCAAAAGGCACATCCAATATGCGCGCCAGAGTTTGTGCAAATAAAGTCTTACCTGTTCCAGTTGAACCAATCAACAACACATTAGATTTTTGAATTTCGACATCTGTATTCGTTGCGACCGTATGCCGTTTATAATGATTATACACCGCCACAGACAATGTGCGTTTTGCTTCCGTCTGGCCAATAATATAATCGTTTAAAAAATCGTAAATTTGATGTGGTGTTGGTAATTTTGCGCCACCATTTTTAACCGCATCTGCCTTTAAATCATCAGCCATAATATCGTTGCACAATGCGATACATTCATCGCAAATGCACACATTACGACCACTGACCAATTTTTTAACCTCATAAACAGCCTTGCCACAGAAAGAACAAAACTGGTTATTTTTGTCTGGTGAAGACACTTTTTTATCGTCGCTCATATCTCTTTAATCCCCATTAAAAATTATTTACGAACCAAAACTCCATCAATCAAACCAAAATCTTTGGCCTCGGTTGGATTCATCCAATTATTACGGTCCATCGCGGCCAATAATTCTTTTTCTTTGCGACCTGTAAATCCAGCCATTTGTTGAACCAAAGTTTTCTTTACGCGTTGCATTTGATTCATTTCGATTTCCATATCTGTTGCCTGACCACGCATACCACCCAGTGGTTGATGAATCATAATTTCGGTATTTGGCAACGCAAATCTTTTACCCTTTTCGCCCGCAGCCAACAACACAGAACCCATAGATGCAACCATACCCATACCAATTGTCGAAACCGGTGCCTTGATATATTGCATTGTATCCATAATTGCCCAACCGGCAGAAATTTCACCACCAGGACTGTTGATATACATAGAAATATCAGCATTTGGGTTTTCAGATTCCAACAATAACAACTGGGCAACAATAACACTTGCCATATTTGTTTCAATTTCACCTGTCACCATAATAATTCTGTCGCGCAATAAACGTGAATAAATATCAAAAGACCGCTCACCACGTGGCGATTCTTCTATAACCATAGGTATCAAAGCCATATTACCACCTTTTTTGTAAAATCATGTTTTTATAAAATTATAGCATAAAAAAAAGCCGTTCGCAAATTTTCCGCCACTTTTTTCTATATAGTTTAAAGTTTCAAAACTTCAATGGCTGGCAAGGTACCCCTTTCAATAAATTCCAAAAATGCGCCACCACCGGTTGAAACATAGGTCATATCATTACGCACTCCCGCCGTATCCAGCGCAGCCACCGTTTCACCGCCACCGACAATGCTGACCAATTTGCCAGTACGCGTCCGTTCTGCAATTGCATGCGCAACGCGAAAACTGGACTGACCCCAAACATCGCCCCATTCCGCCATGCCAAATGTTCCGTTCCAAACAACCGTCGCCGCACGATTTATTTCATCAATATTGCGGTCCGCGGTTTTGGGTCCATCGTCAATAATTACATCAACATCTGTAATTTCGTTCAAATTTTTATCAACGCGTTTTGCCGTTTTTTCAAATTTTGCACCAACACCTTTATCAATCGGCATTAAAAATTTGCAACCATGCGCCGCCGCAATATCCATAATTTCACGCGCCGTCGCCACCATATCTGGTTCATATAATGAATTTCCAACCGCCGCGCCACAGGCATAATTAAATGTGGTTCCAATCGCCCCCCCAACAATCACAGTATCCGCCAATTTACACAATGTTTTTAATACACCAATTTTAGACGACACCTTGGCCCCACCAACAATCGCCAATAATGGACGATTTGGATTTTCCATTATGCGTGAAATATTTTCTACCTCGGCCGTCAATAAATCGCCGGCAAACGCAGGCAAAATTTTTGCAACCCCAACCGTTGATGCCGCCGCCCGATGCGATACCGCAAACGCATCATTGATGAATAAATCAAAACCACGCGCCAGCGCACTGGCAAACCCAGCATCATTTTTTTCTTCGCCCGCATAGAACCGAACATTTTCCATCAGCACGATATCGCCATCACGCATTCCCGCCATAAATTTTTTATCCAGGCAATCCGCAACAAAAGGTATTTTCATGTAATCTGCAATCGGGCGCAATGATAATTCCGGCACATGTTCGCCGCCCGGTCGCCCCAGGTGCGCACAAATTGCGACACGCGCCCCGGCATCACGCAATTTATTTATTGTCGGCATACTTTGTTCAATACGGAAAGCGTCCAAAATTTTTCCATTTTCAATTTGGACATTAAAATCCACCCGCAGCAAAACATATTTACCACAGACAGAATTATAATCAACACTACGCAATTTCATTTCCATTACCCCTTTCCAAAATCTTTTTTACCGGTCCAAAAGACTTTCTATAATGTTCATTTATACCATACTTTTCTATTGCGCGCAAGTGTTCGGGTGTTGGATAACCGGCGTTTTTTTCCCAATTATATTCAGGATATTTTTGCGCCAATTCATGCATGTATCTATCACGCGTCACCTTTGCCACAATTGATGCCGCCGCAATAGATAATGATTTTGCGTCCCCTTTGACCACCGCCGCCCCACGCAACCCCGCCGGCACACGATTTCCATCAATCAGGCACAAATCAGGCGTGCGCGTCAAATTTGCAACCGCCCTTTCCATCGCGCGCATCGATGCCCACAATATATTTAATTCGTCAATCTCGGTTGGACTGCATTGTCCAGTTGCCCAAATCGTGTTATGCGTTATCCAATCGTATGCCGCATCGCGCTGTGATGCAGTCATTTGCTTTGAATCGCGTATAACCACCGGAATTTCAATATTTTTATCCATAAAAATCACCGCACCCGCAACCACCGGCCCACAAAGCGGCCCCCGACCCGCCTCATCAACACCGGCGACAATACCAGATTGCGCCAATTCAAAATCAAAATTTGGGTTTGTTTTCATCACGCATATCATACCAAAAATTCCCAAAAAACAACAGAATTTTCACTTGACAAACCTAATTCTTGTGCAATAATCACAAACATTATGAACGAAGAAGACAAAAAAGTTATAAACGAATTATATTTATGGGGCTATATTTTGGCCAACGGTCTATGCACAGGAAATTTGGTCACCAATATTCATGCTGCATGTGACGGACAAGATGCCACAAACGGAATAATTGTATCTGGCGCACTGACCGCTTTGACTGCGATGCGCGCTATTCATTATTACAGATTAAATCACAAACAAAAATAAAGGATAAAAAATGCCAAACACTGCAATTGTTGCAACCGCAACAAAACAACAAGCGCAACAGGCAAACAACAAATTTGCTGATTTTAAAAAACAAATGGAACAAATTATAAATGCCAGACAACTGGAAGCAATGCGCGGTTCTTTGGGGTTTTAATTTAAATAAAAAAATAACTATGTACATTAACAATTTGCCTTTTCCCGAAACATTACATATGGCGCAACGCGACATATATGATATTAATACAATGTTATTAACACCATTAAAAAAACAAAAAAAATCTGCCAAACGTCATAAAAACGCTTGGTACTTATTATCTGGCTTTGAACATGCCGTTGGCATAACCTTTGGTGTGTTGGCAATACTTGACGCATACAATCAAAGATATATTATGTCTGGATTCAACACAGGTTTATTAGCCATTGGCGCAGCATTAGCTTTTAACGCAACAAATTCAGGCAAATCATACGCCAATATTGAAATTCAATTAAACACAGAAATTCAAAATATAAAAACCGCGATCAATTGTGCGTTGCCTGAAGAATTACATGAAATCGCCGAAATTGTTCGTAATCAAAATTATAAACAAAAATAACACGCAATAATCCAGGAATGTAAAAAATGCGCTTTAATATTCATAAAGAAATATTTGATTTATGTAAGTCTGTCCAACACCTGTCCCAAGATAAAGATGACATTGTTGAACTGGTCGCATACGAATTAGCATTGATTAAAGATATAAAACGCCACAAAAATTTATATACATTTTTGCAATGGTGGTTTCATGCAAGCGCAATATATGATTCTTTGTATGCAATTCACCAAATACAACACCATAACAACAAAACAACCGCAATTTTATATTTGCCATTTATATTATTATTTGCACATTTGGGATTCAAAGACGGCAACAAGGCCCAAGAATACAAAACAGAATATCAAAATCAAATACAACAATATAATGAATTAAAAAATTTGATTAACAAATCAACGCCCAATACATTGCATAACATTGCAACAACATTTCGCAACGAAATTCCAAAAGGAACAGAAACCGAACCAACCCGCGAAACAATTAAAAACACGATTCATCATATTTTAATGAAATATCAAAGATAACTAAATCGACATACGGTTTTCAATTTGCTGTTGCACGTATTCATCTTCGCTGTTGTACAACGGCCATTGACCATTTGCCAATTCTTGCATTGATGTTAATGGCTGTGACAAACGCGCACGATATAACCACAAATTTGACAATACACGTTTAATATATCCACGCGTTTCATACGCCGGAAAACTTTCGATATACAACAATGGGTCATATGTATTAAATGTTTTTTCAAATTTTTGCACATTGCCAATTCCTGCATTATATGCCGCCAGCATTTTTATAATACTGTTATCAATAATTGGCTGTTGCAACAAATCCACAATATATTGTTGGCCCAAAAACATATTATGTTCAGGTTTTGACATATCAATATTCGACCATTTAACATTATTTTTATGCGCCACCAATTTTGCAGTCCCCGGCATTAACTGCATAACACCGTTTGCGCCAACACCCGATTTCGCAGTTGTTCGAAAACCACTTTCTTGTTTTGTAATCGCAAACAACAAAGCCCGGTCAATCGACCAACCACCCATTGGTTCCCAATCTGGTAATGGATATTGTGCAGAATAAATAATATCATCATCAATTTCCAAAATTCCCCTGTCACGAACAACCCCAGAAATTTGAATTGCGATACGTGGCAAACCATATGCCGTTGCCACAGCATTTATCGCATGCAAAGTTTTATCATTTGCGCGCGATGTAATCATAGATTTTAAATATTGTTCTGCACGTTGTTTTTGTCCAACCTGAATCAAAGCCAGCGCAACCCGGCCCAATTTTGATTCACGCAAAGTCGCAATATCTTCATCGGTGCAATCTTGTTCAAAAAATTCATATTCCGGTGTTCGTCCCAACATAGTTGCAGACAACGCACCATAAAAAGCCATTGGGTGTTGCGCGCCAATTTCCCAATATTTTTTAGCCAAATCCATATCATCATTTGCGTCCGCCGCACGACCCGCCCAAAATGCAGCCTCTATTTTACGGGCATCATTAATTTGTTTTAAATCTAAAATTTTACTGAAATATTTTTCAGATTCCGCGTATTTGGCCTCTTTATAATACAGCAACCCCATGGTCCATAAACCGTATTCACTGTTTGCATCGGCGGCAACAAAGCCCCATTTTTTTGCCAATTCTAATTCGCCATTTGTGTAATAAATATAAGACAACCGTCCTGCAAGCCGCCCATAATCAACCGATGTCAAAGCCTTTTTAAAACTTTTATCTTCCAATATATTACGTGCGCGTTTTGTTGAACCACTGCGAATTGCGCGACGAAACGCAGTAATCTTTTTTTCAACATTTTTTGAATAAGTTTTTGTTGTCCATGTTTCACTCTGGGCGGTTTCGCCATTTGTTTTTGCCGTCACAGACGCATATACAACCGGTTTTTTCACACTGACTTTTTTAATTTTTGCCATTTTTGCGACACGTTCCGCACCCGGCATATCATAATATTTATTCATCCAATTTGTCATTTCCAACGCACGTGTGCGATATGACTGTGCAAAGAAACGTTGGTATAAAACCTCGTTCATCAATAATTTATCTTTAATTTTGGCCTCTAACTTTTTGGCAGAATCAATTTTTTCTTTATCTTGCAACATAAAAATTTGTTGATATACATCTGCATCTGCATCGGTCAAAATATCCAACACCGGCGCAGCCCACACAGTGCCGGTAAAAAACAAACCAATAAAAATCGCAAATATTTTTTTCATGATTAAAACAACGAAGTCTTTGGTAATTTACACACAACGGCATTATCGTCATCTTCGGGAATTTGGTCAATAATTTTTTTAAAATCTGCAATCTTTGAAAATTTACGATATACCGACACAAACCGCACAAACGCGATTGGGTCCAAATTCAACAAAGAATCAGAAACCATTTGTCCAACCGCCGCCGATGTCACCGTTTCATCAGCATTTTCTGTTTCCAATCGACGATGAATAGATGTCACCAATTTTTCAATTTGATCGTCCCCCACATCACGATTACGACATGCCAATTTAATACTGCGCGCCAATTTTTCCCTGTCAAAAGGTTCCAATTTACCACTATTTTTTTTCACCATTAAATCACGCATCTGGACACGTTCCACCGTTGTAAAACGCGCGCCACACTGATTACACACACGACGACGACGAATTATCGCGTCTTCGATATCAGGGCGCGAATCCAACACACGACTATCCGTAGAATTACAATATGGGCATCTCATACCCGTAAATCTAGCAATGAAAAGGACGGGTGTAAAGAATAATTTTTTGCATAAATTTTGAAAAAAATGCTTTTTCTAAAAAAATCAAGACTTTTTATTTATTTTTTTTCGAAAACCACAAAATTTTTTACCCAAAAATATGATAAAATATATTTATACAGATACGACAATAGAGAGAGATGAATAAATTTTTAAATCAAATTTTATCTGGCGATTGTATTGAAATCATGCGCACAATGCCCGACGCGTCCGTAGATGCGATTTTTGCAGATTCCCCATACAACTTGCAATTGGGTGAAAAAACATTATACCGCCCCGAAGACCAAACCGCCGCACGCGCGGTGCGTGACGAGTGGGATTCTTTTGAAACACCTGCGGCATATAACGAATTTTGTCGGGACTGGTTGCGCGAATGTAAAAGGATTTTAAAACCAACGGGCGCAATGTGGGCAATTGGTTCATACCACAATATTTTTCAAATTGGTGCAATTATGCAAGAACTGGGATTTTGGATTTTAAATGATATCGTATGGGTAAAAACAAATCCAATGCCGAACTTTCGTGGCACACGTTTTACAAACGCACATGAAACATTGATTTGGGCAACACCTACCAAGACCGGCAAATACACATTTAACTATGAAACGATGAAGAAATTAAACGGCGGCAAACAAATGCGTTCTGATTGGAACCTGGACATCTGTTTGGGTCACGAACGCATCAAAGACGAAAATGGTAAAAGTTTGCATAACACACAAAAACCATTATCTTTGTTGCATCGTGTAATTTTATCTTCGACAAAACCGGGTGATATTATTTTGGACCCATTTGTGGGTTCTGGAACAACCGCCGCCGCAGCCAAAGAATTGGGTCGTCAATTCATCGGTATTGACCGCGAAGAAACATACGTCAATGCGGCGCGCAAACGCGTGGCAGATGTCACACCAATTGATTTAACGGATATAGAGGTCACAAAACCAAAACGCGAAGAAGTGCGTGTTGCTTTCCGCGAACTTATCGATGCGGGATTATTATACGTTGGACAAACATTGGTCAGTCCGCGTGGCGAACGCGTCATGATTACACACGACGCGCAGTTGGCACACACTCTGTATGGCAAGGCATCTATTCATGTAATGGCGGCAAAAATGCAACACAGTGTCAGTTTTAATGGTTGGGATTATTGGTCGGCACAAAAACGCGATGGCACACTGGTTCCAATCGACGATTTAAGAAAATATATCCGCGATGTAAAATCTGGCATCAAAAAAGCCGCATAAAAAAAAGCAACAAAATATATATAAAATTAATACAATACAAAACCGCCATGAACGGCGGTTTGTTTATCATTAAATCTAATTGTTATTATGATAATTTACCACACTGCGAATAAATGCCTCGCATTGATTACATGCCACATCAGCCGGCATAGATTTTATACACGCAATCATAAAAAGCCAGAATTAGAACCAAACAACTTGTCATACCGAGGCTGGCAGCCTGTTTTATTACTATTCAACACTTGACCATATGGACATGTTAATTTACATTTACCATTTACCTCTTCCACTTTCTCAAACTTACTCTTATCAACCCCAGCGCAAACTTTCTTTTTGCATTCATAGCCCGTAGAGAATTTCACCAATTCATAATCTGGCTGACATTGGGACAAATGACAACCCCATGCTTTTTTATAACAATTACACTTACATTTTAATCCATTTTTTAAACTACTTTGATTTGCAGGTGCATCTTTGCAATCAATTTCTACCTCTGCACCACTGGCATAGTTCTTATCACCCAACATGCACGCATCAGCAGATGAAACAACTGTTTTTGCACAATTCCATTTACCATTATTACATGTACAAGTACAATCACCACGTGCGCTATCCGCAAAAGGATCCGCTGGATTACATGTCACTTTGGTTGTTTTGATACCATTTTGCCATCTATTACCACCAAACATACAATATGTTGGTTTAGATTTAGCATCTGGCAAAGCCTTTTTAGATGGCATCTGGAAATTATCTTTTTCGCTTCCAATAAAGCAATATATCTTACCCGCATTGTCCGCAACACCACGCACAGCAATACCCGAACCATCAAACAACTTTCCGCATGCCGTTTTATTTCCACCACACCATTCTCCGTCATAGGATACTTGATTATATGTATTCTTGCCCGTCGAATATTTTCCACCATCTGCCTCACATACAGATTTAAACGTTTTCGGCATAATATTCGAATCAGGACTCACAACTTTATTTTCACCGGCATCACCATCTGGATTTGTTATATTTTTCCCATCGCCATCTGGATTGGTTATATTTTTCCCATCGCCATCTGGATTGGTTGTATTTTTCCCGTCACCATCTGGATTTGTTATATTATTTCCGTCTGGATTTACATCCAGATTAGGTAAATCATCAATATTTACAGAATTTAACAAATCATTATGATAATTTATAATATCAGTTATAAACACCTTACATTCTGTACAGGCAACATTTTCAGGCACACTTTTTATACATGCCACCAACAATTCCTGGACTGTCACAACATCACCCGATTCTAATGCATCTAAAAACTTTTGTTTATTCATATTGGCTGGCGCTTTATTCGTCAAAATATTTCGAACGGCATCTACTTTAACAGCCTGGTTTCCAGAAACCGCCATCGCCGAATTTCCATACAACATGCAAGACAACATAAAAAATACAAAAAACTTTTTCATTATTGTAATGCCTCCTCGCAAGTCGCGGCAACATCTGCCGCTTTTTTAATAGATGAAATTTGTGTTGCATTAAACACCGTTGAAACCGCCGATGCAATTGTTGTTCCACCCGCCAAAACATTTGCCGCCGTATTTAAATTCTTTTCTTTTGCGCGTCCCGCATCACTGTCGTCTGTTCGCACTTTGTTGGAATTCGCCGACGCAGATGTAAATAACCCAGCGATTGCCAATGCCGCGCCTGTTCCCCCAGATATCGTTGCACCGGTCGCCTTTTTGTTTATAGACGACAAATCAACATTTTCCCACTCACCACATGCACGCACAATATTATCAACACGTTGCATCGTTTCGGTATCCGCAGATGCCTCGACACGTGCCGCATTATATGCGTCTTTTAATTTTTTGACATTCATAACACATGAATCAATTTTGGATTGCAACACATCATCAACGCGATTATTCGCCGCCAAAACCGTTCCAACCGTATCGGTCACAGCCGCCGCACCCATTGCACCTGTTCGCACATTACCCAAAGATTTTGATTTTTCGTTTCCAGCATCAATTTGTGATTGAACTTTGCTTTGTTCTAATTCTGCGCCCTGCATATTACCATATGCCGCAACCAAAGCCGGACATTCACGAAATATATCATCTGACAACATAATTTTATCATATTGTTGTGACGCACTGTTTTGTTTTTCTTCTAATTTTTTTAATGACTGTTCCAACTGGGCGACATTTGTATCAACCGATGCCTTGGCCAACCCAGTCCCCAATGCAACACCACCCGCAACGGTTCCGGCACCAGTTGCAACCGCGCCAATCCCCGCCATAGATTTTAATCCCGCCAAATCATTGGAAATATCACCACAAGACTGTTTTGTTTTTTGTAATTGCGCATCTAAATCCGTACCGGATTTTGCCACATTCACAGACACAGCAGCAAACGCCGGAACCGTAATAAAACAAGATAATATCATAAAAATCTTTCTCATCTCTTTAATCCCTTTGGAATCATATTCTGCTTAAATTATACCACAAAAACATTGACAATTCAAATATTCATTATATTTTTTATAACAAACAAAGGATTGATTATATGAAAAAAAACATTATTAAACCTGTGGATAGCGCAACATTTTATTTAAATTATTGCAATTATGCAATAAACGACCAAGAATTTCATCAAACCCGCACTCGCAACGGCGCATTGGATAATTTTGTTGGACGCAGTAAAAATTATAATTATAACATAACATTTCATCACATCAGTGCGACAAAATTTGACATATATATTCAAATAGGAACAAATCCAACGGCGAAGATATATAATCTGGATTCCACCAGTAAATATTACGCATTATTTTCTACATTATCAGGATACGAAATATTCGGCGCCCCACGCAAAAGTTTATTTGCCCGCATCATTTCCCACAAGAGATAGAAAAAACCTAGCGACAACTGCGTTTGCGTTTATTATGCTTTTGATAATATGCCGTCAGCAAAAACACCGTCATATTGGAAACCAAATCAAGCATAGCAATAAATATAACACCTATTTCTGGTGTTTCCAGCAACACATATCCCAAATAGGATAAATCAGTTGCAATCCAAACGAGCCAAGACGCCAAACTTAAATCGTCCGCGCGTTTAGTTCTTAATATCTTAACAATCTGGGGAATACACGCAACTAACTGCAACGCAGTATAAACAAATAAAAAACACAGTGCAATTGTCGCTTTCATATAAAAAACCTTTATTTAAGAATTATATCATAAATTGATGAAAAAATAAAACCGCCACTTTGGGCGGTTGAATTTCTTAATCTCTATTTCGTCACACTTCGTTAAAACTTCGTGTGACACTCCTTCGCGATAACCGCTCTGCATCGGGTGGCCTGCCACCCATAGCATCGCAGATGCGAAGGGTGGTTGGGCACCCTGTGCAATTCGCGAACCGAATTACAGGACCTATTGTCCTTTAGTCTTGAAATCAAGCAAACAAAAGATAAGTTGTGTCTACAGAATCTGTATCATAAAATTTAAAATTTTATAAACGGTATAATCTCTGGCAATTCTGGTAAAACAAAATGTCCATATCCTGGAAAAACATGTACACGCATTGACGGAATGTTTGATATTATTTTATCACGACTTTTACCCATTTCTGATATATCATTATCAGAAACCAACAAATCAATTCCATCGATTGTTTGGTTTGCGATATTATGCATATCAAACTCTTTATAAAACCCAAAAGGGTTTGCCCCGCCAGTATCTATCCACGGTGCAACCAACAAAATTTGCTTTACTTTCAATTCTGGGTGTAATGCCATATATTTTAATATAAATCCAGCCCCAGCCGAATGCCCTATTAAAATTGTATCGGAATTTATTTTTTGAGAATTCATTATGTCTTCCCATTCAGAATATTTCATCATGAAAGTGTGTGCATGGGGAAATCGTGGAATCTGCATAACAATATCATGTTCTTGTTCCAGAACAAATTGCAACCATTCTTTCCATCCTTTGGTTGGGCTGTAAGTATTTTTATTCCAATCTAAATCTGGTGGTAAAACCCCATGACAAAAAACAGCATTCATTGTATTTTCCTTTGATTTACTCGGCATATTATATTGACATTTCAATAAAACGCAATAAAATATCCAAAAGGAGTCATAAAAATATGACAGATAAATATGATATTGCAAAGAAAATTTTTGATGAAAATATTGCAAAAATAGAATTATCATTCAGTCTAAATAAAATAGTTGGTCAAGATTATGTTTGTAAAACCCCAGAACAGACTTTATCTGATGGCTACGGTTTTTGTAATGAACAGGTTGAATTGGCAGATTATATTTTTAAACAACATAATATGAAAGTTGATAAATATCAATTATTTGCTGTTCCTAAGGATAATGAAAATCTAATAAAAATAGATTTGGCACATTCTTTTATTGGGATACCAAATGAACAAGATTGGCTCTTATTTGAAACTGGATTCAGACATAGAAATCGCGGTGGTGTTAAAAGATTTTTTGATGAAACAGCAGGATTACAATATGTATTAAAATTGTATAATCAAAGTTTGATTGTCACGGGGATAACAAATTTAGCATATAATTTATATAAATACGATTTTTCAGCAGTAAATAAAAAATTTTCATCATTTGCTAATCAGATTTTGACACAGGCAAAACGCATAAATATCGAAAAGACCATATAATCCATCGCCACAAAACAAAAAATTAAACCGCCACTTTGGGCGGTTGAATTTTTGGGCGGCCGCAGCTGGATTCCCTCACGTGGCACACTATTTCCAAAAATGCCGTTTTGAAAAAACATAACCAGAACCGCTTTTAAGGTATTTTTCGAAATCCAAAGCGGCCTGTTTAGAACTAAACGCAAAATAATTTACCAATTCCCAAGGTTTATATTTTGCCGTATGTATTGAATATCCCAAGTTGTGGTCTTTTAACCGTTTTTTTAAATCATCAGTTTGACCAATATATCGTTGTTCTGGGTTGGAAATGCTTTTTAATAAATAAACATAAAACATATTTACTTGTCCGCCTACGCCAAGGCTACGGTGGACACTCCTTCGCGATAACTGCTCTGCATCGGGTGGCCTGCCACCCATAGCATCGCAGATGCGAAGGGTGGTTGGGGCAGCTGGATTCTTTCGCCCTGCGGGGAAACCGTAACGATTGTGGCGCGTTGTCACTTCCACAATCTACTTGTTTTCGAACCTGGCAAATTTACATTTGCCTATGGTACCGCCCATCGCCACAGAACCAAAAATTAAACCGCCACTTTGGGCGGTTGAATTTTTGGTTGGGGCAGCTGGATTCGAACCAACACTAGCGGAGTCAGAGTCCGATGTTCTACCATTAAACTATGCCCCAATATGCGCCCTATTATAATTTATAATGTGCATTTTGCAATTATTTTTTTAAATTCAAAAAATTTTTGTCTTTATCCTTTTTTCGTGATAATATATTTAACGACAACAATAAAAGGAAACGACATGGAAGCATTATCAATGATTTTAAATTCATCTATCTTAATGTATATATTTGCAATCGTATTTTTATACATCGCAATTCGCTGTTTTATATTCGGTGTTGCAAATGATACATCGATTGTGTTGCGCGTGTTGGTTGGACTGTTATTTTTATGTTTTGCGGCATACTGCGGATATCGCGGATATACAGCCCCTGCAAAAAATTTCATAGATAATTTTTTCTTTGATTCTTGGATTGAAATGAAAAAGTTTTTTGGCTTTGTACAAAGGTTATAATCCATGCAAATACCAATTGATGAAATTTTAGATTTTCATAAAAAACGCACAAATTGTCATATTAAATCATTAAATTATTTTGCAGGATTACTCGGCTATCATTTTCCAAAGCATGATTACGATAAATTAATCAATCCTGTAATGATTGGTTATGCGTATTACAACTATGCAAAATATCATCACAACTGCAAAATTACCCCACAATATATGGACGCGTTTGACAAGGCACATGCCGAACACCACAGCACACAACCACACCATTTGGAACACTATGCGGACATTCGCGAAATTTCGCATGACACACTGATTGAAATGGTTTGCGATTGGCACAGCGCAAATTTTGAACAAACAAATATTACACACGAAGACGACTTTGAATCTGTGATGAAATTTTTTGAAACCAAGATTGCTAACCTAGATTGGACCGATACCCAGCGCAAAACAATTATTGAAACAATTAATTTTTTGGAACAACATACCGACAGACAACAACTGTATAAAATCTGGGCGGACGTAATATAGTTTTGCAATCATACCTATCAAAAAAACTCCTGCGATTTTATAAAATATAAATCACAGGGGTTTTATAAATGAAAAAAATTTTATTATTATTTTGCATTGCAACAATATTATCAAATAATGCAAACGCATGCACAGGAATTGTTTTGCGTTCAACCGACAACGCAACGGTCACCGCACGCACAACAGATTGGGCAAACGCCGAAACAAACAACATTTACGCAATTATTCCACGCGGTCATATATCGCGTTCTGTTCTGCCAGATGGCACAGAAAACGGACTAGAATTTACCGCCAAATATGGATTTGTTGGACTGGGGCCCGAACGTCCAGAATTTATTGTTGATGGCACAAACGAAGCCGGATTAAATGCCGAATTATTTTATTTTCCTGAATCTGGCGAATATTTAAAATACGATGAAACAATGCGCAATATATCTGTTGCAGATTTACAAGTCGTATCATGGATTTTATCAAATTTTGCGACAATTGACGAAGTTCGCGAAAACATCAACAATATTCGCATCATAAATATTTATCCTGATTCATCAACTGTGCATTGGCGCATAACCGATGCATCTGGTCGCGTCGTAGTTATGGAAATAATAAATGGCACACCGCAATTTTACGAAGACCAAATCGGTGCAATTGCCAATTCGCCAAACTTTGATTGGCAAAAAACAAACTTGAATAATTATGTAAATTTGGCACCTGGCACTGCGGGACCAACAAAACTGGGGCCCGACACATTAAAATCATTCAGCAATGGTACAGGCATGTTGGGATTACCCGGCGATTTTTCTTCCCCATCGCGTTTTGTTCGTGCCACTTTTTTAAGTAATTGGGCAATACCACAATCCAGTGTCACAGACACAATACCATTGGCATTTCATATATTGAACAACTTTGATGTTCCATTGGGGTTGGATTTTGCACCTGGCAAAGCAAAAACAAATATGCCGTCTGGGACACAATGGACGATAGCCAGCGATTTGAAAAACAAGGTTATTTATTACCACACAATGTATAACCGCACAATTCGCAAAATAGATATGAACGCAATCAATTTTGAAACCGTTCCATTTCAATCAAGTCCCCTGGACGATGTCAAAGTTGAAACAATAATTCCAGTTCAAATTAATAATGAATAAAATTTGCCTTTTATAAATTCAATGACTATAATTACAGGCGTCGAATTTATACCAAAGGAGCAAAATATGAAAATCAAACCATTTGCAGGCGTTCGCCCACCAAAAGATTTGGCGGCCGAGGTTGCATCACGTCCATATGACGTTTTGAATTCTGTCGAAGCCAAGGCCGAGGCTGGTGAAAAATCTTTGTTGCACATTATCAAACCAGAAATCGATTTTGACCCAATTGCTGGCGAACACGAACAAAGAACATACGACAAAGCTGTTGAAAATTTCAAATTGTGGCAAAGCCGCGGTTGGTTAAAACAAGACGACAAAGAGATGTATTACATCTATGCACAAACAATGGACGGTCGCACACAATACGGTTTGGTTGCCGCCGCCAATGTCGATGATTATATGTCTGGCAAAATAAAAAAACACGAATTAACACGTAAAGAAAAAGAAGACGACCGTATGATTCACGTTCGTATCCAAGATGCAAATTTGGAACCTGTATTCTTTGCATATCCAGATGTCGATGAAATGAACTCTCTTGTCGCTGATTGGATAAAAAATCATGCCCCAGAATATGACTTTGTCGCCGAAGATGGTTTTGGTCACACTTTCTGGAAAATTGACGACGACGCAACAAACGCACGCATTACCGAAATATTCAAAAATATTCCTGCGATGTATGTTGCCGACGGTCACCACAGAACAGCCGCGGCTGCACGTGTTGGCGCCGAAAAACGCGAACAAAATCCAAATCACACAGGCAATGAAGAATACAATTATTTCTTGGCTGTGATTTTCCCAGCGTCCCAATTACATGTTATCGACTATAACCGCGTTGTCAAAGATTTAAACGGACTTTCACCTGAACAATTTATTGCTGAATTGGAAAAATCTTTTGATGTTCGCGACATGGGAACCAGCATTTACAAACCAAACGCATTACACAACTTTGGTATGTATTTAAATGGTCATTGGTATTCTTTGACGGCGAAACCTGGAACATACAACGACAATGACCCAATTGGTGTTTTGGACGTGACCGTTTTGTCGAATTTGGTATTTGATAAAATTTTGAATCTTGGTGATTTACGCACATCAAACAGAATTGATTTTGTTGGTGGAATCAGGGGACTTGGCGAATTACAAAAACGCGTAGATTCCGGTGAAATGGTTGCTGCATTTGCACTGTATCCGGTCACAATGAATCAAATTATTAACATTGCAGACACAGGCAATATCATGCCACCAAAAACAACATGGTTTGAACCAAAATTGCGTAGCGGTTTGGTTATTCACAAATTGTCAAAATAATAATTCCGCCCCTGTGGGGAGGGGGACCGACAAAGTCGGTGGAGGGGGTATTCAAGCAAAAAACAAAACTCCGTCACTTTGACGGAGTTTTTTTTACTGACCCAACAATCTTGTCAAAGAACTCGAAAAACTTGATGCGTTCGTTGTATTCAAAACCTGTGTCACATCTTGACCACCAAATTTATTGGTTAAGCCACTCCAATCGACACCAGACAATTTGCCTTTTAATCCACTAATATCCAACGATGAAAAATCCAGTTTATTAACATTTTTAAACCCAGCCGATGTTAAACCTTTTTTAAATTCTTCTATTGCGGCTTTGTTGTCTTTGTTATTTGCATTTTTGGTTTTTGCATCTTTGATTAAATCAGCAATTTTTCCATTTATCGCACTATTTCCAATCGCGCCGCCAATAGCCCCCACACCCGCGGCGATTGCACCACCTTTGACCCTGGTTGCCGATGTATTTTGTTGGTCGGTCAATTTGTTTGCATCCGTTTCATTTCCACGCGATGCACGATACAAAGACGCATATGTTCCATTTTCAATACCTTTGCCACCGGTTGCATCATACAACCCCATGTTTGCCTTGTCCATTATGACCTGGGATTCTATACCAGGCGCCATACCCAATGCAGTTTTGCGTTCTTTTAAACTCGCCGCCAAATCGACATATTGTTGATATAAACCAGTTAATTGATTTGTGCCGGCAACCTCTATACCCATTTCACCACCCGAATAAGACTTTCCACCATTATCACCAACTTTGCATTGGAAAGTCGCCAAATACGCCGCCATATCTTGCTCGGCTTTTTTATCTGCATTTTGTTCCGCCAAACCTTGTGCCAACTGCATACCGCCAATCCCAGTCGCCGCCATAGTCGCACCACCCAACATACGATTTTCTAATGAATTTTCACGTTCCCGCGCATCATTGTATGCTTTTTCTGCATCTGCAATTTGTTTAGAATTATCTGTTGGTTTTACATTTTGTGGTTGCGCACTTTCTGGCGCAGATTTTTGTTCTGCATCTGTTCCAGATGTCTCACTTGTCGCCCCCAAAGCAGTATCATTATCATCTGGAACACAAACAACTTTTTCAGGTTCTTGAAAATGATAGCCCGTTGCACATATCATAGCAACACATTCACCACCAATCGGTTTTTCACCTGACGAAGCATGTAATTTTTCCAATTCTGCCAAAGTGCAATCTTCTAATTCTTCTTCTGTATATTTATCAACACACACACCATCACGCAATTCATATAAATTATTTACGCATTCTGTTGGCTTACAAAAAGTTTTTCCATTTGCATCAACAGCTTTTTCGCCTTTGCGTGCATTTAATTTTTTCAATATTTCATCATCACAAATGGTGGCAACAACACTAACTTCTTGCAGCGCAGTTGCTGTCGGTTTCAAGTTTATTTGTGCATTTGAACTGGGCGATAAAGTCAATGTTTGATAACCAACAAAACTTACACGCATCATAGCATTTGTTGGAATATTATTAAATTTTCCAGAAAATTTACCATCAATATCCGTTTGACATCCTGCATTTGATATCATTGAACCATCAGGATTTACTAACACAATATTTGCATACGGCACAGGTTCGCCTGTTTTATAATCTAAAATTATTCCGCCAATTTCTACTGTTTTGGATTTCGTCGCAGGTGGAACCGACGCCGTTGTATTTATAACCTCTGGGGTATCTTGATGCACAACCGCTTGGATTGACGATGTGGTTTCGCCATTTAATTCCGCATATGTTTTTGCACCATAATTAAGCAATGTTGCCTCTATTGTTTTACAATGCTTACTACCGTATGATTTACAACTATCTGCGGTGCCCATATATGCCCTAACAACATCTAAAGCCGTCACTTTTCTTTTTGTGTTATCCATACCTATAACACTACTCCAACTACCATTATCAAGTTTTCTATTATCCAACACCTTATTAACTTCCGCACCATGTTTCAGCAATTCTTCAACTATTTTTGGTTTATTAAGTGCCTCTTTATCATTACAACACCCACGAACAGCAATCGCCAACATAGTGACATGATTATGATTCCAATCCACAGAATTCGCCAAATCTGGTTTTGCATCTAAAAAAGCCTTTACAGCCGCGTAGTTATCATGAATATTCTCAAAACCACCTACGGCCCACTCTAGCGGGGTTCCAGAAATTTGCCATTTTGCATTATCAGACACACAATCGTATTTTAAGTATTTACTAACATCACCTGATTTATATGTCACTATATCTCTTGCCAAATATGGCCCACACGCAGCAGACCATGCAGGCACCGACACCAGTGCACAAAACACACCACAAAAAATTGCACGAAAAATGGTCATAAAAATTCTCTCTATGACCATAATTATATCACAAAAAAAACAATTTTAAAAACACTATCTGTGACGTTCCACAATATTTGTTAAAACCTTTATCTTGCCAGCCTTTGTTTTTGCCCAAAACATATTACCAACATTATCCAACCGCATTGGCAACCCCAACATAAATTCGGTGCGATTAGAATACATTTTTTCAAATGCCTGCTTAAATTCAGGATTGGCACATGAATCAAATTTTAATTTTGGCACACGCACAATTAAATCTGTATTACCAAATTCCGCATTATAGTAATGCGAACGATGTCGATTTGCCATTACACCATTTTGACGCAACACATATTGAATTGCCTGAATATTGGACAAAACACGCGGTCGAAAATAATAAAAACAACCGTCACGAGTTTTTAATAATTGAACGTCCGAACACAACATAAATAATACAGTTGCCATTTGTTCAATACTTAATTCTTTTTTCATATAAATACCCTTTCGTTTAAAAAGCCACCAAAATACATTGGTGGCAAAACTGTAATTTCAAAACAAAACGCAACTTTACTTAAAATCCAAACACCATGCGTTGTTTCGACTGACGTTTCTTTTCGTTACGCACAGCTTCTTCTGCTTTGCGTTTGCGCTTTGTTGTTGGTTTTTCGTAACGTTGGCGTTCTTTCATTTCACGATACAGACCTTCTTTTTGTGATTTGCGTTTTGCAACACGCAAAGCCTGTTCAACGTTATTATCACGCACCAAAACCTTTACCATATATATTCACCCCCTTTGGCGAATTTTGTATTTTAATTTTATACTTGAGCCGCCTGTGCTTCGGTGGCCTGCCACACGAAGCCTTGGCGAAGTGTGGTGGAGCCAATCAGACTCGAACCTGACGAGACGGTGATGGT
>CADCKW010000004.1:49804-146895 GCA_902802115.1 uncultured Pseudomonadota bacterium
CGAAAGCCCACACATTTTATACATTTATTTTGCATATGTCAAATAAAAAATACCCACAAACATTGACAACACTATTTTTTTGACATATAATCTTTTCGACAAAAAATTGGCAAATTATGATACTAACAGAACCGTATAACATTAATATAACACCTTATCAATCCATCGACATATTGCATGGCGATGCCCAGATTGACATATACAAACAAACACAAAAACCGCGGCATACGCTTGCTTTGTTTTCTGGATTTGCAGAAACCGTCGAAACACACCGGTTATTAACAGATGTTTTTGCATGGGGATTAAATCACAAATGCCGTATTGCAGTTGTTAAAACATTTATAAACAAATTGGAATTATTGGAACAAAAAAACGAACAAAATTATGAATACAGCGAATTACAAGAACTGTATGATACCTGTATGAAAGAATTATTATACGCAACCCAAGACAACAAAGCGCACATTATTGCACATTCCACACCAACAATTCCATTAACTATACACTTTAACAATTGTATTAAATCTGGTCACCAGCCACCTGTGGGGTCGGCAATACTGTTGGCACCATATCCAACGAATCCAGACATCATTAACACATTGGTAAAATTTTCAATCAAAACCAACCACAATGATATGGCAACCAGATTGCAAAACATTATACCTTTTACACAAAAATTATTTGATGCGACAAATTTAATTGAACCAAAACTGATGTCTAAATATAAATTTCCATTATATCTTATCAGTGGCAAAACAGATAAAACCGCACCTGCAAACAACACATTTTCAAAATTTGTTATTCCCGCGGCAAACGAACATATATCATCTATAATTGTCCCAGGCGGTCATAATTTCAACAAAGATTTATCTGATTTACCTGTGCAAATTTTAAAACAACAGCACGAAAAATAAAAACATATCCAGACTTGATTATCCGTTCTAAACAGATATAATCAATCGAATTAACAAAATTGAAAATATACTATTAAATAAACAAAAGGCAAAATAATGAACGAAAAACAAATTACAAAACGATGCACAACAACATTAAACAAACAATATGGATTAAATTTAACACCACAAACATCATTTCAAACCATATTTCCAAACAATTGGTTTGGTCGCCAAACGGCTGTTGCTGGGACTGTAAAATCTTTTGGTGTGGAAATTCCATACGGTGATGTCAGTCCATATTTTGCAAATAACGCAACAGAATTAGCACAAATTATTCATGAATACATTAAACCATACACCAAAATCAAGGCCAAAATCACCCAGATATTCAAGACTGAATTCAACATACCACACATCAAACAAAACACAAATATTTACACAACAAACAATCCAAATATTACAGCATTTGGTTTATTGAGTTTTATGACAAAAGTTGAAGACACGTTTAATATCAAAATTCAAAATCCTGGAAAAACAACACAAAATCTAGATACTTTAGAAAAATGGGGCACATATGTCGCCCAAATCAAAGGTATTCAAATTCCACAAAAGCATAAATAAAAATCGGGGTTTTACCCCGATTTTTATTTTACAGTTAATTCATTTCCATGAACATCAACATATACCGTCGCACCATCGGTTATACCACCAGACAAAATTAAATCAGCAATTTTATCTTCGACCGCCGATGTAATTAACCGTTTCAACGGACGCGCACCGAACGCTTCGTCATATCCATTGGTCGCCAACCATTTTATTGCAGGTTCCGTCACGTCCAATGTAATATTGCGTTCTGCCAATCGTTTGCTCAAATTGCGCAATTGAATTTTGACGATGCCCGACATAACATCTTTGCCCAATGGATTAAAGAACAAAATTTCATCAATACGATTTATAAATTCAGGACGAAAATGTGTCTTGACCGCGTCCATACTTGGCAAATTACTGGTCATTATAATAATGGTATTGGTGAAATTGACAACATGACCTTGACCATCTGTTAAACGACCATCGTCCAGAATTTGCAAGAACACATTAAACACATCTGGGTGTGCCTTTTCAATTTCATCAAACAATAACACCTGGTACGGACGACGACGCACAGATTCCGTCAGCACCCCACCCGCATCATAACCAACATATCCCGGAGGCGCACCAATCAAACGCGCAACCGAGTGCGGTTCCATATATTCACTCATATCAATTCGCGTCATTGCGGTATCATCATTAAACAAATATTCTGCCAAAGCCTTTGCAACCTCGGTCTTACCCACGCCGGTCGGTCCCAAAAACATGAAACTGCCCGATGGCTTGCGCGGGTCAGAAAGCCCCGCACGACTGCGACGAATTGCACGTGCAATAACATTTAAAGCCTCGTCTTGACCGACGACGCGTTTTTTTAATTCATCTTCGATATTTAACAGTTTTGATTGTTCTTCGGTGGATAATCTGTCCGCCGGAACACCGGTCCATTTACTGACCACCGCCGCAATATGTTCAGGCAGCACAGTTTTATATTCACGCGCATCAGTATTCATCTTTTTAATTTTTTCGGTCAGTTCCGGAATCTTGCCATATTGCAACGCAGACGCTTTTTCATAATCACCGGTTCGTACAGCAGTTGCAACCTCTGCCTTGGCTGCATCCAATGCCGCCATAGCATCCGACAATCCATGCATTTTTTCTTGTTCGGCACGCCATTTTTCAGTCAAAGATTTCGATTCTTCTTCTGTTTTTTTAATCAACGCTTCCAATTCAACCAATCGCCGTTTAGACTCTTCATCTTTTTCTTTTTTCAAAGCCTGTTGTTCGATTTTTAACTGTTGTAATTTTCTATCGACCTCGTCCAAAGCATCAGGCTTTGACGATATTTCAATACGCACACGTGCGGCGGCCTCGTCAATCAAATCGATTGCTTTATCCGGCAAAAATCTGTCTGTGATATAACGATTAGATAATTTCACAGCCGCAACCAATGCAGAGTCCGCAATTCGCACCCCATGATGTCCCTCGTATTTTTCTTTTAAACCACGCAATATAGAAATCGAATCTTCGACAGTTGGTTCTTCGACATAGACCGGTTGAAAACGTCGTGCCAACGCAGGATCTTTTTCAATATATTGGCGATATTCGTCCAACGTGGTTGCACCCAAACAATGCAATTCACCACGCGCCAACATAGGTTTTAATAAATTGCCCGCGTCCATGGAACCCTCGCCTTTGCCGGCACCGACCATAGTGTGCAATTCATCGATAAACAAAATTATTTTTCCATTAGCATCTTTGACAGCTTTTAAAATTGCTTTTAAACGCGCCTCGAATTGACCGCGATACATTGCACCTGCCATCAACGCGCCCATATCCAAAGACAGCAATTGTTTATTTTGTAAATTTTCCGGAATATCACGCGACACAATGCGTTCCGCCAAACCTTCGACAATGGCGGTTTTACCAACACCCGGATTACCAATTAAAACAGGGTTATTTTTTGTTCGACGGGACAACACCTGGATAGTTCTGCGAATTTCTTCATCGCGTCCAATCACAGGATCCAATTTTCCATCTGTTGCCAATTTTGTAAAATCGGTTGTATATTTTTCAATTGCCTGTTGTGGCGATTCTTGCATTTCTTCTGGATTCATAAAATCACCTCTTTTTTTATCAACGGTATATATAAGTCACACCAACAAAATTTCAATAGATATAGGAAAAGAAATATTTATCAAATTTTCACAACAAAAAACCGCCAAAGCGGTTTTTGTTTCTTTTTGCAAAAATCTTATTTGATTCCCACAGATATTTCGTCGCCATAACTGCCAACGGTTTGACCACCGATTGTGCAAACGACATCTTCGAATCCGTTTTTAACTTGATTCTTTTTAACAACACTGGACGTTATCAAACCACCCGCAGTTCCCAAAACAACACCCGCGATAGAATCCGACACCAAACGTGCAGTATTGAAATTACCTTCGGCATCTTTCCATACAGACACTTCTAAACCAGAACGGTATTTATCAATCGCTTCGACCGCCGCCGCCAAACGTTGTTCGTTCAACTGTGTTTTTTCCGGTTCGACTGGTTGATTTGCACAAGAACTCATAGCCTCGGTAATAGCATTAACATACACACTCACAGTTTGACCATTGCAATCCGCTCCCTTTTTGCATTCAACTTTTACCAGATTAATTGCTGTTGCCATAGATTGTGCTGCGCAAGACGATTCAGCAGATGACACAACACTCAAATCAACTGTGCAATTACATGCAACAGGGATTCCTGGTTGTGTTGTTCCCTTGGCTTCACATACACCTTTACCATCTTTAATTTTAAATTCCTTATTCGAATCTGTGCATGTACATTTATTATTCGCCCATTTGGCCTCGGCCAATGACAAATCACAGCACGCAACACCCTCGACAGTTGTGCGCGATGCACGACAACTGGTTCTTTGCTTTTGGTCACCGGCATTATTGCCATTGGTATTCTTGCTGTTGTTATTATTTTCATTATTATTGGTATTGCTGCTGTTACCGCTGTTGCTTACAGATGCATTACCACCATTAACAGTCGTTGTTGAATTACCAAAATCTGACAAATTAATAACATTATTTGCACACACCACAGCAGATTTATTGCACTGTGACTTTGGCAAACACTGCTTTACATCAGGATCAAAATAATCTCTGTCATCACATTTACAAACACCATTATACCAATTTCCACCAATACTTGCACATTTCTGTTGATCAGATAAATTATTTATATCCTTTTCACATTTGCCATTTTTCCACTCTTTCGTGGTATCTTTACATTGGCAACGACCATTTACCCAATTTTGTCCAGCATCATAACAGGCACTTTGTTCAAGCGTCATCTTACACAAAGCATGATCCCATTTGGCGATACACGCCTTGCTGATACCAGATGTTTTAAACCGACTGTATATGCAATAATAAACATCGCCATCATATTCAAAAAATTTATTATACTTATCACCTTTTTTGAAATTATCGGCATTACTACAATTGGGTACCCATTCATAATTATTCGCACTGTCATACCACACATTACCACCACCGCGGTCGCATTCATAATTATGACGTCCTGTCTGTCTATTTCCTGCCAAATAGTGCGGACCATCAACAACAATTTTGGCCCCAGTAGAACATCCATTAGTCCCAATACTACCACCAATTCCTAAAAAAGAACCTGCTTTATGACCACATACATAGGCCTTGCCATGATAATGCGAACTTGACGAATCATATTTATAATCCGCCTCGGATATATACAAATATTCATTTGCGTTATTAACAGCCTGACCTGGCAACTCAATTTTATTACAATCATATGTTGCGGCGGTTGCGTCAATCGCAAATCCGGTCATCAAAACTGGTAATGCCAATAATAATTTCTTTAACGACATTTTATTCTCCCTTAATTATCTCTTTGCCTATAACTATTTACTTTCTGTCATCAATAATCTGTTATAATCATACTTTGTGCAATTTGCTGGTAATGTTCCAGTTGCCTTGGCACATTCTTCTTTGATTGTTTTTAATTCAGTTATGATTTTGTTATACAAAGATTGATTATCTTTTTTCAAAACCAACAACTGTGATTCAAACAAATCATCTTCTTGCATAGCCTTTTGACCTTGGACTTTGCCACCAATTAATTTATTACCAAACAATTCCATTGAACCAACACCAACGGCGGCACCACCAACCGCACCACCAACGGTTGCCCATGTCCGCGCAGATTTTTTCGCGTCCAAAATACGTTGTTTCAATTTTTCTTCATCTGCCCATGAACCGCATGTGATATTGCGACCCATTTCAAAATAACGACCACCAAAGTCCGCAACATTTATACGTGAATCATTTGATTTCAATTCAACACGCACAAAGCAAACATTGTTTGATGGATTGTCTGTATCTTCTATCATAGATGAATAATTACTGATATTGCTGTTGCGTGATGCCCACACAAAAGTATTTCCAACACCGATATTATTGCTCATACACGCGGTTCTTTCTTTATCGCGAGTATCTTTGGCCGCCGCAACACCGCCAGGTTCGGTTGAATCAAACTTTATACTGGATTTTGCCTGTTCTGTTGTTGCAACCGCGCCAGATGTCTTTACAACCGCCGGCGCATTTATCGTCACCGAACGTGGTGCCGGCATCACATTTTGCGCGACCATAGAACGACGTGCAGTTTCCGGCGCAGCCCCCGCGACCCCAGCAAACATCGCAAAAACCATGAATACAGACGTAATTTTTTTCATAATTCTCTTTCCCCTTTGGTTTTATCTCACGCAAATATTATATCATAAAAAAACACATAAAAAAATAAAAAATACACTTGAAACTAAATTTTATTTATGCGATAAATGTTAGCCGCGAATAATTTATTCAATAAAACAAAAATAGGAGATAAAAAAAATATGTTTAAAATTGTTGATATTCATGCACGTCAAATTATGGATTCACGCGGAAACCCAACGGTCGAATGTGATGTTAAATTATCCGGTGGGGCAACCGGTCGCGCGGCGGTGCCAAGCGGGGCATCAACCGGTTCATTTGAAGCATTGGAATTGCGCGATGGTGGAAATGCCTATATGGGCAAAGGTGTTTTGACCGCGGTCAAAAATGTAAATGAAATTATTCGCCCTGCGTTAATCGGTATGACCGCAACATCACAAACCGAAATTGATGAAAAAATGTTGGATTTAGACGGCACACCAAACAAAGATAAATTGGGTGCAAACGCAATATTGTCTGTGTCTTTGGCGGTAGCAAATGCGGCGGCGAAACAAAAACAAATTCCATTATATAAATATATTGCTGAAATTTATGGCAATCCAAATCCATGCGTTTTGCCACGTCCAATGATGAACATTATTAACGGTGGCGCACATGCAGATAACGGCTTGGACGCCCAAGAATTTATGATTATCCCGAACGGCGCACACAGTGAATTCGAAGCAATCCGCATGGGCAGTGAAATATTCCACAATTTGAAAAAGATTTTAAAAGCGTCTGGTAATTCAACAAATGTTGGCGACGAAGGCGGTTTTGCACCAAACTTTAATTCATGCGATGCCGCATTATCGACAATCGTTGATGCAATTCGCACAGCAGGATATATCCCAGGCGAACAGGTTTCAATCGGCTTGGACGTTGCGGCATCTGAATTTTACCAAGACGGCATTTATAATTTCGAAGGCAAAAAATTAACAGCGGACGACATGATAGAATTTTTTGACAAATTGTCTGCAAAATACCCTATCATTTCAATCGAAGACGCATTAGCCGAAGAAGACTGGGACGGTTGGAAAAAATTAAACGAAAAACTGGGCAACAAAATTCAATTGGTCGGCGATGATTTATTCGTCACAAACCCGATTCGTTTAAAACGCGGTATTGAAAACAATGCAGCAAATGCAATTTTGATTAAATTAAATCAAATTGGGTCTTTAACCGAAACATTACGCACAATCAAAATGGCCCAAGATGCAAATTATGGTGTCGTGGTATCTCACCGCAGCGGCGAAACCGAAGACACATTTATCGCAGATTTGGCGGTTGCAACAAATGCTGGACAAATCAAAACTGGTTCAATGTCGCGCACAGACCGTATGGCAAAATACAATCAATTGGTGCGTATCGAAGAAGAACTGGACAAATCCGCAAAATATGGTTTATAATAACCACAATAAAAATGTAATTTGGGGGGCACAAAGCCCCCTTTTTGATAAAAAAAATGGACTGGGTCGGGATTATTTTATTATACTCTAAATACATATTGGCAATCACAATGATTGTGGTGATTGCGTTGGCGCCGTCATGGATTGCACGCCAAACAAAAAAAGATAAACAGCAAATGGGCTGGGTTCGTATTTACAGTTGGCTGTTCGGTTGGACCGGAATTGGTTGGCTGATTGGTCTGTATATCGCAATACGAAAATAAAATCCACAATCACACGATGTGGATTTTATATTTTAATACAGGGGGACAAAATGAATTTTACCGATAAAGATTTACAACAAATAACAAATCATGGGCTGACCGTTGCACAAATCGAAAAACAACTAGATAATTTTGCATCAGGATTTCCATATTCTTGTATTGTTCGCCCGGCAACCATTGGTGATGGAATACACGAATATAACGCCACAGAAATCGAATCGTTTATAAATTTATACGATGCCGAACGCAATAATATTCGCATCACAAAATTCGTTCCGGCTTCTGGTGCGGCAACCCGTATGTTTCGCGATTTATTTGAATTTTTATCAACAAACAAATCAAATGCCACAACCGATAAAGTGGTGCAAAATATTGAAAAATTTGCTTTTTATGATGATTTAAAAAAATTTTTACCTGACAATCCAAGCCCACACGACATCGTATCTGGAATGCTAGATAACGATAAATTAAATTTGGGCGCATTACCCAAGGCACTGATTAAATTTCATAAATACAAAAATTATTCTCGCACCGCCGCCCACGAACATTTAATTGAAGGCGCACAATATGCCGAATCCAACGGCGTTGTAAATATTCATTTTACTTTGTCACCCGAACATATCGAAAAATTCGATAATTTAATGTCGCAAATTATTCCTGATACAGAACAGAAATTTAATGTTCATTTTAACATAACAAAATCTATACAAAACCCAAACACAGACACAATCGCGGTAAATATGGATAATTCGCCATTTCGCAACAATAACGGAAATCTAGTTTTTAGACCGGCGGGTCATGGCGCACTGATTGAAAATTTAAATAAAATCGATTCGGATTTAATATTCATAAAAAATATAGACAACATTACAAACGACAATGCGCGCGCCGATACTGTGCAATATAAAAAATTACTGGGGGGCGTTTTAATCAGTATTCAAAAACAAATCTTTAAATTTATGACCCAGTTGCAATCTGGAAACTATGACGAAAACAAATTGCGCGAATTTATCAAAACAAAATTGAATACAGATATCCCAACAAACGCAACCCGCGACGATTTCATACAAATTTTAAATCGCCCTTTGCGCGTATGCGGCATGGTAAAAAACACTGGTGCGCCCGGCGGCGGTCCGTTTTGGGTGCGCGACAAAAATGGATTTAACACATTACAAATCACAGAATCCAGTCAAATTGCCCCAGATTCTCGCAATATTATGAATAAATCCACACATTTTAACCCGGTGGATTTGGTATGTGGCACACGCGATTGGACCGGTAAAAAATTTGATTTGAACAATTTTATAGACCACAACACAGGTTTTATTTCAACAAAATCTTTAAATGGTCGCGATTTACGCGCAATGGAAAGGCCTGGTCTGTGGAACGGTGCAATGGCAAAATGGCACACAATATTTGTATCTGTGCCGAACACAACATTTACACCTGTAAAACAAGTATCTGATTTATTGGATATGGCACATATAAAATAAAACTTGACTTATTCATATTTTTGTTATAAATTATGCCCTGCAATTAAAGGATTTAAGTTATGCCACGTGTATGTGATGTTACTGGTAAAAAAACAACTGTTGGTCACAATGTGTCCCACTCGGAACGCAAGACCAAACGTACATTTTTACCAAATTTACAAAAATTAAAGTTTCATAGTGATATTTTAGGTCGCGATTTTTCATTGCGTATTTCAACCGCTGGTTTGCGTACATTGACAAAACATGGCGGTTTGGACGGTTATGTAATGGCGAAACCAATTTCACGTTTAACCATCGAGATGGCTGCAATTAAACGCGCCATTGAAAAGAAAAACGGCAAGGCTGAAAAACCTGCGAAAAAAACTGTTCGCAAGGCAAATCGTTCTGCCCGTTTGGTTAAAAAAGTTTCCGCGAAAACTGCAAAATAAATCTCACGCAGTTGCGGTAAAGTTGGCTCTGTGGCGGAACTGGTAGACGCGCTTGACTCAAAATCAAGTTCAGCAATGAGTATCGGTTCGATTCCGATCAGAGCCACCAAGATATAAGGAAATACCATCGCAAGATGGTATTTTTTTATATCTTAAGTTACCCTTACTGATCGGGATCGAACCGATAGGTTCGGGCTGGATAGTTGATGAAAAACGTAAAAATACATTCGGTATATAATTTGTAAAAAACATCTGTTTGTGATAGAATTTTTTTCAAAGGGAGATTTTATTATGAAACAACAAAAATTCAAAAAACTTATAACAACCAAACGATTAAAATTAAAACCAATTGAACCAAGTTTTGAATTTGCAAAATTATTATATAACGAAATATCAAACAATCGCGACTTTTTCAAATTTATGCCATTTGCATCTGTCACAAAACTAGAAGAAGAATATAATTTTCTAATATCAGGCAAACAAAATGCCGATGCAGGCAAAGCCATTGCATACGCAATGTTTAATAAAACCACCAATCAATTTATTGGAATGGTCAGTGTCCATAACATTTCTTGGAAACGCGAAAGTGGAGAATTTGGCGCATGGGTTTGCAAAAAATTTGCACACCAAGGATTCACAACCGAAGGCATCAAGGCATTAGAAGCATATTTTTTTCAAATGGGATTTCATAAATTATCCGCAAAAGCCAATATAAAAAACAAAGCAAGTTGCGGAACACTTAAAAAATTAGGGTTAAAAAAAGAAGGCATAGAAAGAGAGGCGACTTTTAACAAACAAATGCACGAATGGGAAAACTTTGTTGTCTTTTCAAAACTCGTCAGTGAATATAAATAAAACAACTCGCCATTTGGCGAGTTTTTATATTCCCAACCGATGTGATAGTTTCATCATAAATATTGATTCATTTCCAAATTCATCTGTATTGTTTGGATTTATACGATATATGAATCCCAGCGCACCATCTGTCCAATCACCAAATTTATGACGATACGATGCGTTAAATCTATATTCTCTTTTTTCTGGTGTTAAATCAATCGCATACTCACCAGCATTTTTAATTTGCAAATTATTATTATCATCAACAACAAAATCTGCATGCGAATAATTCAGGCGACCATCAATCAATGCCAATGGCGCAGACACAGTCAAATCAAAATTTTTAAACCGAACATTTGCCGCAAACGCATTAGACTTTAATTCACTGATACCATTTATAATTCCGTTTGATGCACCATTTGTATCGGTCCAGGCAAATGTTCCGCGCAATGAAAAATCCACATCGGGTGTGACATTATATTTCAATTTTGCATCAACATAATTTGTATCCGTATCACCCAATAATCCAACAAACTGCCCACCCAATACAGTCCCAGATTCATGCATATTTCCAACACTTGATACCAACGATAATTTTTCACCGTTAAATTGTAATCCTGATTCTGCACCAAACGCAGAACCTAATTTTGCCGCCGCAAAATTATTTGATACCGCCGGGTCATTTTCCAACAAATCTTCATTTGTGATTTCACCAATAAATGCGCGTCCCATTATTGAAAAACGACCATGTTTAAATTCTGCGCCCGTTGCAACAGCATTTGAAATCAACGACAACACAGGATTAGCATTTCCACTGAACCGTCCCGCCCCATCTGTCAAATAATGTTGATAATTTGATATAAAACCAAACCGGTCATTATTATATTCCAAAGACATATTATCGATTCCACCCATATTATCATCATAGAATTTTTCACTGCGTGCCAAACCAAATTTGAAATTTCCAACCGCAACAGAATTATCAACATCATGTGTTTTCAATTCCGCCAAAGTATCACCCAAATATAACCCATGTGATGCATCTGTCCCCAAAGATAATTCCATATTCCAAACACGTGGCACAGAAATCGAATTATCGGCCGCCGTCACAACATCATAGAACGTCACAGGCACAGTTGCCGCACGCGCACCGAACACATTTGACATACGCGCCACAGAATTTGTTGCCGCACGCCAATACGCATTTCCCGCCGCAGACACAATTTTACCATTTGTATAATAATACACCGATTTTCCAGGTGTCACCGCCCTGTCTAAATTTATCAATCCATAACCAAATACCTGTTTAAACGCATCTAGGTAAGACATTGTCCCATTATCAACATATATTTGATAATCTGTTGGCAAAGAATACATTGACGACAAATAAGAAACCAGCGCAGCCGTCGCAGATTCCGCAGTTGTTCCCCATGCCTTGTTATCCGCAGGATTTGTTCCCAAATACGCGCCATCAGCGGTCAAAGCCAACAAAGTAAATACATTTTTATTATCCATATAACTAAACGCAGCCTTAACCGCACCGGCGGCACCGGCGGCGGCGGCAGTTGCCTGTTCATCATTTTTACCTGCGGCAGCGAAACACCATGGATCCACAGACGATGTTCCTGTTCCTGCAATTCCACAAATACGCGACTTATAATACTCTGGATTCGTTTCTGTTCCAGATTGCCATTGTGATAATTTATATGTTGTCCCCGGTGTAAATCCGCTAACACTGGAAGCATTTGTTGAAGGCAAATTCACCGCAACCACAGACATAAATAATTTTTGCGCACCCGTAAATATCAACGGCGCAACATTTTCAACCGTTGCAACCTTTGATTGTCCAGAATAAACACTATCTGTTTCAACACCACCCGCCGAAAAAACAGTTATCGGGAAATAATTCGTTCCCAACCCAGAGAAAAATGATTGCACACTTTGTTTCAATGAATTCTGGGTTACAGTTGTTGTGTCCCCATTTCCATAGGCTGTCGCAATCCAACTATAAAAATTATTTTCATAATCCGCAGACGACAAACTAACAATATCTGCCACAGTTTTGGCACCAACATTATACAACGGTTCAATAACATCAAGATTTGCAATCACACTAACCTTGGCGCGACCATAATCTGCAAACACATTTTGCAAATCCGTTGAAGAATTTGTCACCGACTTTGCCGCCGCGTCATTTAATGCTGTATAATTGTAATAGTAAGGCATTGTCGCCCCACCTGTTCTGTAAATGGTCATTTGTCCATTTGGTAAAAAGCCGACAAAATCACCAGGACTTTCGCTATTTGCATCACCATCAAGATTACCAGATGTATAACCACCAACAATCTTTGCCAATAAATTATCGTCATCTGTCGCAGATGTATTATGTATTGCCTTATTATTTCCAGATAAATCAAATGAACCTATTTCTGTGACCGTATCATCTGCGATTTTGGTATCACCGGCCTCGCCTGAACCAAGTGTCACCGTATTATTAAAATACTTACTGGAAATCATTGTATTTGACGCATTTAATACAGATGTTCCATTAACCTTGGACCACAAGAAAAATCTGTCCGCCAACGAAGTATTTGCCGCCGCATTTATTCCGTTTGCGGTTATCAATGCGACATTTATTGGAATTCCACCAGACACCTCTGCATCACTCAACTGCATGGCACCATATACCGATGATGGCACCGGCAAATTATTATTATTCGCATAACGCAAAGTTGTTTGCCCCATATACCCACGCGCAAAAGGTGCATACCCATGCATCATCAACAGATAATTACCATTTGCATTCATAAAATTAAAAGTATTTGCAAAATCATCACTGCTGTAAAAATCCAGAGCCTCGTCATAATTATATAAATCACTTACCGCACCGGTTGTTGTCATCATTGCAGGTCCATACGGCACAGTCCAAGCCGCCGTCAAACCAGAATTTGACCCACCAGAACCCGAACCACCGCCGGTATGACCACCAGAATTACTGGACGAAGAAATGTTTCCATTATCGTTTTCAAACGCATCGGTTGCCCACAACAATCCACCAATTATCGCCGCCCCCCCAGCAGTTGCCAACAACAATTTATGTGACGACGACAGTCCAGCAAACAACCCAGATTCCGGTACAGGATTTGTCCGCGCACGATAATTTTTTATCTGTCTGTCGCATTGTGACGCGTCGGCACCATACATTTGCAAAACCTGGACCGCACGCACATCGTTATTCATAACCGCGGTACAAACCACAGACACCCCAGTCGAATCGACATAATTCACATTGGCACCACTGTTAATTAAATTTTGAACCAGACGAGTATTTCCATTGCGCGCCGCCGACAATAATTGCGCAGCCATATTAAAATCAGTCCCCGGCGCCGCAAACAACGCACCCGGCATAAATAATACAGAGCCAATAAAAACACGATTAAATTTTATCACACACTCTCTCTTGTAATAATTTCACATAGAATTTTAGCACATATATTTTTTTCAAGTCCATAAAAAAATCGCCATGCGTCATGCACAGCGATTTAGCCATTAAACAAAGGAGTTTTAACGAATTCTTTGTCTGGTTGTTTCAACCCAAGTTTTCACTTCTGCATTTAATTCGCGTATCACTTGTGTTGTGTTGCTGATTGTATCACCATTAACGATAACAACTGTTCTTTGTTCATCGCGTGGCGCAACATAACCAGAATTATCACCACCAACAACAACGATAACTTGTTGTGATTGTGATTGCCCATTACCAGAATGAACATGTGAATTTGGCATCACCCCAGGTTTATTTGAATTACCTGGTTTTGATGGTTTGCCTGGTTTGGACGGTTTAACCGGTTTATTTGAATTATCTGGTTTCACAGGTTTTACTGGCTTTACAGGTTTTACAACATTTGTATCCACGACAACACCATTATTACCACCATTGCAACAATTCAATGCAGAATCTGCGGTTGCCTGGGCGCGTTTTGCATCACGCACCGCACGTTTTGCATTACGATTTGCATCGCGTGCAACAGAATCCGCACGACCCGCAACAACAACAGCAGAATCCACAACATTACCCAATGAATCCAATGTGTATTCAAAATATTCATCATACATAGCCAAAGTATCAACTTTGTTTTCTATTGTTTCAACTCTGCGTTCGACGCGTTCAACTTTTGTTTTCACATCGTCTAAATCTTTATCTTGTTTTTTTAAGTATTCGTATGCTTTATATCCACCGAATCCCATACCACCGACCAAAACGATACCGCCGGTCCAACCCAAAATTTTTTTCCAATTCGCCATTTTTTACTCCTATGGTTTTATTGTTCGAATACAAAATAACACAAAATTAACCTTTTGTCAAGTTAAATAATCATTTTTTTACTTTTTTATCAATGGTTTTTTTGATATAATATCCCCAAAGAGAGAATATGATTAAAAAGTTTGCATTTTTTATTGCTGGCTTGCTTGCTTTGCCCTCTATAACATGGGCGGCACCATGTTCGCGCATCAATTTAACCAAGTGTTTGGATTCTGCATGTGCAATCAATTTATCATCAAATCCGGCGGCGCGTTGCCAATATTGTGGCACCCCAGACGCAGGAACACCCGCATCTGGATTAAAAAGTATATCTGCGGGCGCATCATCAAAAAACACTATTTCCGCCAAAGAATTAAAATCTGCACCAAATGACCCCGGCGAACGTTATGTTTGGGCAACAAAAAAATGTTTGGACATCGTGCAAAATTGCACCGCCGAAGATGTCAGTGACGCATACGACCCATTGATTGAAAAATCTTGCACTGCCGCCGGCATATCCAGTGACATGGCGCGTCTGGCAAAAAAAGCAACAACGAATAAAAAAACCGCGGCGACATGCGGCGATGAAATATCTGTTTGTTTAACCGCCGACACACGATGCAAGGCAAACTATTCCGCATGCCCAGACGACGAAACATTTAATAAATTTTTTGCAACATGTTCGTCCCAGGCAACTGGTTGCACAAACTTTATTGCAACGGTCCGCGACGAATTAAATCAAACACGCAAATCGGCTGTATCGGCAACATCACAAAACATTGAAAAAATCGTTGCCGCACACCAAGCCGCACGCAAAAACCAGATATCTACAATTCAAAACAACTGCAAATCAAACACAAATTTCAATGATTGCGTCAAAACGGTTTGCAAAAACAACACGAACAATAATTGTGCAACATCACAAGAAAAAACAATTGCAAACAGTTTATGCGAATTTCATAAAACTGCATGCACCAAGGTAAAATAAAAAATGAAACAACGGGTCAGTTTAAAACTTTTGATATTATTTGGAATTACATGCACAACATTTATGTTGGCCGGGTCCCGTTTGCATGCGGCTGATGTAATTGAAAACAAAAGTTCCACGTTCGGCACCCAATTAAACAATCGCACCGACAGCACCAGTAATGATTCCGCGATTGCCGAAAAAATTCGCGCACAACGCGCCGCGATTGATGCACGTGATAATCGCAATACAGCCACCGCACAAATAAAATCATCTGCGACACAAAACAGTTGCGATAACGATTTACGCAAATGTATAAATAACACATGTGGTGCAAATTATAAAAAATGTGAAACAGACAGCGATACAACTTTTTCTGACAAATTAAACACATGTCGAAAAAACACAACATGCACCGCACATGAATTCACATTATTTACAAATGAAATCAAAGAAGATAAAAAACAAGCAATCAGTTTGGCATTATACAACGATGTATTGGATTGCGGAAATTCTTATAACGATTGCATAATTCAACAATGCGGTCCAAAGTTTAATAAATGCCTGGCAAAATCGGCGGGCGACAAAGCAATCAACGCATGCAAAACAATCGCACAAAATTGTATCGAGGCTGATTCTGGCCTAAGCGGGCGCGTTGGCAATGTGTTTGGCATAGTGCGTGTTGATGCCGAAAAACAAATCAAAACAGACGAGGCAAAACTGCAAAGCCTGCGTGACCAAATGCGTAATTCATGTCGCACATTGGGCGCCCTATTCGATGACAGGTCTTTGGACTGTGTATTTACCGCGAACTTTTTTGCAGGCGACGACAAAACACACCCGATGGCATCGAAAAAATTATATGCAGGTTCATTATTTGATTGCACACCCGATTGGTTTGGAATTGATATTACAACATTTAAAGAAAACGCATACCGCGCAACACGCGCACAAACCGCCGCATCTGCGGCAATGTTGGGGTCTGGGGTTGGTACCGCGGTTGGCGCATTAACATCTGGAGCAATCAGTCGCGCAATCGACACCAAGAAAGCCAAAGACGCATTAGAAAAAGCATGCGAAGACAAAGGACAAGTATTAAAAGACGGCAAATGCGTTGATAAAGAACCTGATGACACAGACGAAGATTCCGCAGACGAAGAAGAAGAAAACAACGACAACGATACAGAAACCGCAGAAAACGGGGGGGGTAGCGATTCTGCATCTGCGCAACAATGCACCCCAGAACAAAGAAGTCATGTTATGCATGCCAGAGAAGTTAAATTACAAGATGGCAAATGTATCCCTGTATCATGCGACCCAGGTTATACAATCAGTGATATCACAGGTCAATGCGAAGAACAAGAAGAAGACGAAGACCAACTATGTCTGCCCAATGAATTAAAAGAACTCAATGCAACATTTGGAAATAAAAACACCGGTAAATGTATTCCAACAAAATGTATGGAACAATACGAATTATCTGGCAACAACTGTAAAAAAATGTCTGACAAAGATATTTGTGAAAAAATAAGTATGGGAACTTGGAAAAACAAAAAATGCCAATGTGACGACAAAACACAAAATATGGTAAATGGTAAATGTGTTGATGACGATAAAAAAATAGAACTAAAACGCAGCAGCGATGATGCCATGGCAAACATACAAGCATCTATTGATAAAGAAAGCCAAAAGCAAGTCCAAGCCTGCACTGATTCCGGTGGCACATGGGACGACAAGAAAAAAAGCCCCTGCTCTTGCAGCAAACAAAAAGGCTTAACCGACGACATCAAAGGTTTTACATGCAAATGCAGTCAAAATGGTTATATATTCCAGAATGGCAAATGCACCAAACAAACCAGTTCCAGCAACACAACAAATAGTAATCAAAACAATATAATGACTTTATGCACCACAAAATACAAAGGCAAATATGATTCAGTAAAAAATGAATGCACATGTCCTGCGACAGATGACGGCAAATGCGAACAATGGAAACAAAGTTTAAAACCAGATATGGACGCAGTAAAATGTTTTGCATCTGGGGGCAGAATGATTGGGAACAGTTGTATAAAGACAAAATAAACCAATACCGCCGATGGCGGTATTTTTCTTACAACAATAAAAACATTATCACAACAGTCCTGTCTTGTTCGCGTTGCTCATGAAAAGTCAGGAAAATTTAAACATCCACCACACAAAAACACGTATTTGCCAAACCGGACAGCCAGCCACAGCGCCAGCGGTGGCGGGGTATTCCGCCCCATTGGGGAGGGGGACCGTCGCAAGACGGTGGCGGGGGTCACAATTTCTCCAATATTGATTTAATCCAAAATAATACTGTATTCATGTCACGTTTTACATCAATATCATAAATTCTCAACACATGTATCCCAAATGATTTCATATAATCATCACGCGCCATATCATATGCTATTTTAAAATCATGCGGAAATCATCAATTTCAATAACTAATTTATTTTACAAAGCCTCGACCAAATTACCGGCACGACGATTGGCACGCGCAAAATTAACAAGTTTATGATTGTATTTATACACAAAACAGAACATAACAAACGAATATGAAAAATCAATATATTTTACCCCCACCACCATTTCAAACGCGTTGCGTTTTTATGGTCCCCCGCCCCAAGCATCACCCGCAAAATTTGAAAAATTTTGTGTGCACCCTGGCTCAGGATGACACAACCGCAATCGCGGCCGTGTCCGGTTTGGCCCCATCGCCATCTGCACAATATCGATGTAATAAAACACAAGCGACCCGCATTTATAAAATACCACAGGCGGCAAAATTTTGCCGCCTGTATATACTCAAAATCCCCAAGATTTCGAATTGCCTTAATGTTCTATGATATCCAATACGGCTTGATTATTTGCGTTTGGATTTACCGGTGTAATTGGTCCAACCGGTGGCACAATTCCACTGCGTGTGCATGCGCCATAAGACACCGCCACAGAACGATTTTCTATACACACACTGCCAGACATGCGGCATGCGCTACGAACTTCGGTTGTTGTATTGCGATTTGGTCTTTGATAGTTTATGACCACATTGTTGCAATCTTCGGCCGTTGTATATAAACCACATGTATCAATCCAGTCTTGGCATGATGTGACACGTGCAGTTGGGCTGATAGAATCTGCAACACGCAAATTCCATTTCACATAGTAATCTTTCAAAGATTCTATTGTGTATGATTTACCCAAACCAACTGTTGTTAAACCATCACCCACACGACAAGAAATATTATTGCGTTCAACAAATGCCGTAATCGCAGTTGCCACACCACCGGCACCCAAACCGACAGTTGCACCAACCACAGCACCCTTGGCACGATTGGATTCTTGACCATTTAACACTGTCAATCTGTTAAATACTTTATCCAATGTCGCAACCTGTTGTTGTGCGGTTGCACGATTCATGCAAGATGTATCGCCTGGATTTGTGCAATAAACATCATTCGCATTGGAATAGTTTTTCAACTGTTTAAACGAGCATGCTTCGGTTTCTGTTCTGGTTGATTTGGTATTGCATGCATTTTTACATCTATTAACCGCCGCAATCACAGCCGCATTAACCCGATAAGTGTCTTTGCCCAACTGAACAGTTCCGCCATCAATCAAATTATATGTATTGATGGTATCGCAATTCAGTGCCACAGATGCATTATTCACAGTGGTTGTTTGACCATTTGCCAAAACCTGGGTCACACCAGTCAAAGCCAACGAACATTGACCTTGGTCTGTCACCAAATATTGTGCATCTTGGCATGAATCAACCTCGGTCTTTAAACGCAGGTATTTACCACGCAAATCAATCAAGTTTTCACATGCCGTCACATCAAATGCGCTATCCGTAAATAACACATTGCCCGCGACATACATTGCCAAATCTTTTTCCAATTTGTTATTCACAATCTGCTTGCGCAATTCTGCACGCATATCTGCATTTCCGCAGTCAAAATCACGTGCGCCATGACTAAATACGGTTCCACCCAACACACCACCAACAATCGCGCCACCTGGCAAAGCCGTTGCCGCAACAGCTTTTGTTGTATTCATCAAAGAAAAGTCAAACAAATCTTTGTTGCAGGTAAAGCTGGAACCGGCATCTTCCCAAACCTCTGCTGGTTTATCGTCACCAAAACCAAACAACCAAGAATTTGTAATCAAAGTATCTTTGTTATATGCCGCAACACGAACCTTGCATACCGCATTGGTTGCGTCCCAACGCGCATAATGTCCGCGTTCGCCATCAACACCAGTCAAATTACCATTTGCGGTTGTATTAACGGTTGGACCCAAAGGCTGATTTTTACTACCACCCTGACCATTATATGCATTGACCGTATTGTTATATTCACTTGTCACATTACCAGATGCAGACACCGCCGTAAATGACGAACCGTATGTATTTTTATCCAACAATCCACAGACATTTTCTGCCTGGTTTGGTGTCAAACCTGTTTTACGCAAAACAAAGTTATAATATTCTGGTTGAACAATGCGCGAATTGAAATCCAACCAAACATCTGTGGCCGAATCATACACCGGGTGACAATCGACACGCACATTGCGGATACAACTATCCACCTGGGACGCGCATAATCCCATACCATTGATAATAGAATTACGCAAATCTTCGTTAAACAAATCATTTAATCCATTTGGCAAAACGCCACTTTGCACGCATGACAAAATAGATTGCATACAGTTATCCACCGTAAAATCGGAATTGCGCACACCACCATCAGGACAGCCCGACGGGTTTGGGTCCGGATTTGGTTCTGGATTTGGATCCGGATTTGGGTTTGGATTTGGATTAGGGTTTGGTGTTGTTCCATTTCCAGTTGGCACAGACACACCCGACACAGCATGCGTTCCAATTGTATTTATCGACATTGTTGGCATTGTCGGCATACGCGCAGTTGTTGTTCCCGCACGACCCGATGTCGCATTTGCGCCCGCAACCATTGAACGTGGTGCCGCCGCCATAGATGGCGCAACAAACACCAATGCGGACAATCCCGCCAAACAAGAGTATAACAATCTAGACGTTTTTTGCATAAAACATTCTCCCTTTTTTTTAGTATTATATCATAAAACTGAGCTATAAAAAAATATTTTTTACATATTTTTATACATTTTTCTGTTTTTATATTTGACAAAATTAAATAATTGTCTATAATTTCGGTATGTCTTGGATTAAAGATTTTTGCAAAGCGATGAAAACACCGATTATTTGGACAATCGGCTATACATTGACATTATGGGGAATTTTGCTGTTTTTATTCGATTTTGACATATTTACAACGGCCCATTGGGTTCGTGTATCACGCGCACGCCTGCATGGATTGGGCGGATTTACATTTTGTGTAATTGTGTTATCTGCGATTCCATTGTATATCGCATCTATGAGTTTTATATTCAAAAACCAAAAGGCATTATTTTCAATTCCAATGCCCAGTTTTATGACAAAACTATTTTCAAAACCCACCCCCACAGATACAACTGAACCAGAACCAGATACCACCCCAGACGATACAGACGATGAAATTCCGGAACATTTTCCTGCGGAAATGCGTGGCGCATTTTTACACGCACGCAGTCACCCCAACCGCATAAACGTTCCAATTTGTAATGTATGCAGCGTCACACCAAACATTTATCCAGGAAATTCCACCACACCTGTCCAACCAGAATTAAGCAATGAAATGCCACTGCCCCCGGATTTTGATGACGATTTTGACAGTCCACAACCATTTGAACCATCAATGCCATCAACCGCACCAGTATTCCAAGATATAAATTTTTATGACGATGACGATATAAACACAAATGAAAACATAGACCAAAATGTCACAGAACATTTAAATAAAACGAATCGGGAATTTAATATAATTGATAACGATTTAATATTAACCAATGATATGGTTATCGCCACCCACAACGACCCTGATTTTTGGATTATGGACGAACCAACATGGTTTGCGGCCGGCAAAACACGCACATCACCAATTGATGAATTATTATCCGCCGCCGAACAACATAACGTCAAACCAGTATTAGTATTATTGAAACAAAACATCATGAATTTTGACAGCAAACGCGCCGAATGGGAATCCAAAGGAATAACAGTTATAACCGATTTAAACAATTTATAAAAACACCGCCCAAATGGGCGGTTGTTTTCTACATTTTTATTTCTTCGGTTTTTATCGTTGGCGCACTCATTTTGGTACATATTGTTCCACGATATGTTGTTGAAGACGTTGTTTTACCGCCGCCGCCAATCTTTAATCCTAATACCGATGCATTACCACAATCATCTCTACCCCACGTAGAAAGACTGATTCCGCCGCCACCACATGAACTTGACGATGAATCATACACCGCTTTGATACCATCACATAATGTTGTTGTGGTTGTTAATTTGCATGTGTTGTTTTCCGCAGAATATACAGCATTCATAACAATTTTACCAATCATATTACCGGACGCATCGGTTTGTATAAATTCACCCTTGCCAGACCGTTGCTGTGCCAACAATTGATTCATTGTCATACCATCAATAACATGTCGAACCTCGTATCCATCACCATTAACCCCCAGTTTTGATACTACCTTTGAAAAACTAATAATTTTATTTACAGACGAACTGTCTTCGGCCATTGCCGCACACAAAGCCGCCCTTTTTTCATCACCTTGTTCTTCCATTGCCTTGGCAAGCAATTCATCATATTTCTTAGCATAATTTTTGCCGGCTTTATCCAATCCAGAATTTATAATTACCATAATCGACGAGTCTAATAAATTCGGGAATCGTGCTTCTGTCTTGGATTCACGACCACGAATTTGTTTCATATCGCGTCCATTAACACACATCATAATTTTGGAATCAGATGTCAATAATGCAATCTTTTGATTGATTTTATTTTGTGTTGATTGCAATGTTGATAAAACGCGTTCTTTAACCGCAGATGTTCCATCTACATTTTTAATATTATCTGAATAGCCAGAAATATCTAATTCATATTTACCAAACTTCACATTATCTGCGGTACTTTGTGTTTCTTTGACTTTCACATTACCAAAAGTCAATAAACCTTCGATAACAAAACTACCATCGTTTGCCTTATAACTGGTCAAACTATCTGCACCAATTGTATTATCATCATCAAATGCCAAACATTCGCCTTCATCGCCACAGATTTCAACCATTTTTGCATTAACCAAATTTCTGCAATTATTCAACATAGAATTATCAACATCTAAATAAATACCTTGGACGATATTATCAATTGTTTCCCACGCAGCCGCTTGACCATTTTCTTGGCAACCAACTAATTTATCCAATGGGCACATTTCACGTATAGCCTCTAAATCCAAACCGATACATTTAGAATAATCGCTACCGCAACGGTCATCGGATTGCAAACATTCTTTGACCTCGGTTGTGCAAGAATCCACGCGCATAGATGCCAGGCGCGCATAAACATAATCCAAAACCTTTGGTTCTGCGGCTTCGCAAGGATCGATTTGCACCTTACACAATGACCGCATTGTTTCCGGACGGGACAAACACATATCATATGAACCATCTGGGTCATTTGGATCAATGGTGTCTTTACAAGCCTTTTGGAAACATTCGGAAATATTCGCAATACAATTCATACGAACATTAGATTCAGCAATCAATTCCGCAGATTTTAATTCTGGGGCGGCTTCACGTAAAAACGCGTCCCAAACTTTATCCTGGACCGCAACACATTGTTTGGTCACAGATTCACACATAGGCTTTTTCGCCAATAATGTATCGTATGTCGATGCCGCAATGGTAATCGAAGACACCGCCCCAGAAATAGTATAATTTTTTACTTTTTGTTTTTTACCAACCGCCGTTTGCGCCTTATCTGTTGCAACGACAGCCGCACATTTTGAAAAATCATCGCCACAACCCGCGGTTGTTTGCATACATTGTTTGAAACGAATTGTGCATTGACCTAAATCATATTTGTTTGCGTTTTGATGCTGTTCCAATGCCGCCTCACGCAGTGCAGTTTGCGCGGTCTGCAATTTTTTTGCACTTTCATTGCGTTGTTTTTTCAAACTGTTTTCATATGCTGTGCAATCAGATTTAATTTGTTGCGCATACATCATTTTTAACATAGATAAACTTTTTGAACATTCTGGGATTTGATTCACGCACATATCAGCCACCGCCGCATGCAACTCATCACCTTTTAAATTTGCAATATCTTCGGCAGAACTAAACATATTATCATCGTCATCAAACGAACTTGAATCATTCCACAAATCCAAATTCAAACTGCGTGCTTTCTTTTTTTCAACCGCAGATTCTTTATTTGCAATTTTATTTACAATCGCATCAACCGCATCGGCATCGGCCCCCATATTAATACGTTCAACACCACTTGTCGCCATGGCATAACTTTGTTCATCTAACTTTTGAATTTCTTCCAATACTTTATCCAAATCTTCATTACGATTACTGCACAAACAACGGCCACCATTTGCATTATCCAACATACAGAAAGAATCCATGCAACCATAATATTTTTCTTTGCACTCTTCACTAACAATGGTGTTCGATGTTGCACCCGCAATTTTTGTTCCACTGACAATTGCCTTTTGGGTTGTTGCCGCACGCGCAGTCACCCCAGACGATTTTGGTGCAACCGGTGCCTTTTGTTGTGATGCCACCGCCCCAGATGTTTTTTGTCCCGGCAATGCCGCCGCACGACCACGACTGGTTGTTTGTTTCGCAGATGTCGTCGTTGCATTTTGCGCCTGCGTATTTGTCGCCACCGGTGTCCGCCCACGTGCCACAGACGCCCCCCCTGCGCGCACCGCACCAAAGGCATCACCGCCAATGATTCCGCAACAAATCACCAATAACGCAATTAATTTTTTCATAAAAAACTCCTACAATTATCCTTTATATTTTATCACAAAAATCACGCATAACCAAATAGTTTATAAAAAAATCCCCACAAAAAATGTGGGGATTTATAAATTTTTGCAAATCAAAAATTATTTGCCGGTTGCACGACGTTTAACCGCAACAGTTTTTTTGGCCGCTGTGGCTTTTGCCTTTGGAGCATCTTTCACATCTGCAACTTTCTTTTCTGCCTTTGGTGCCTTTGGCGCTTCTGTTGCAACTTCTTCTTTTGCAACCTCTGTTGATGCCGCCGCAGGTTTTACAGATTTTTTAGCATTAACATCGCGATCAACCAATTCGATAATTGCCATTGGTGCCGCATCACCATAACGGAAACCCGCCTTTAAAACACGAGTATAACCGCCAGGACGTTTTGCATAACGTGGGCCCAACACAGTAAATAATTTTTTCACAGTTGCATTTGTTCCATTACCCAATTCTGCGGCAATCAAACGACGATTTGCAACCGTATCAACCTTGGCACGTGTAATCAATTTTTCAACGACACTACGCAAATCTTTCGCCTTTGGCAATGTTGTTTTAATTTGTTCACGTTCAATTAAATTTTTCGCCAAGCCAATCAACAAAGCTTTGCGAGCATTTGTATCGCGATTAAAAGTGCGACCTGATTTCATATGTCTCATTGATTACTCCTTTATCTGTTTCCGCCCCAGGTTACCCGGGGATTTGTTGAGACGCCATAACCTAGTGTATCACCAGTATTATGGGATTTGTTTTCGGTTTTCTGTATTATTCCAGAAAATCCGCTCTTTTCAAGAAAATAATTTATGTGAGGTTATTTGGAAGTGATTGTTGTTCCGCGGTGTACAAATGCTACATAAGGAACAACAATCACGACAAGAACCCACAGAAATTATTTTATTTGTATGGGTCTTCGTATTTTTTGGCCAATTCCGCAATATTTTCAGGTGGCCAACCTGGGACTTCCATACCCAAGCCTAAACCCATTGCTTCCAATTGAGCCTTGATTTCGTTCAAAGATTTACGGCCAAAATTTGGTGTTTTCAACATATCGGCCTCGGTCTTTTGAACCAATTCACCCAACCAATTGATTTTGTCGTTCTTTAAACAATTGTTTGCACGAACAGACAATTCCAATTCATCAACATGCTTTAACAATTTTGGATCAAATGGCAAAGCATCTTTGACCTTGTCTTCATCGGCCGGTGCATTTATTTGTGCAGGATCTTCAAAGTTGATAAACACAACCAATTGATCCGTCAAAATGCGTGCCGCAAATGCGATTGCATCTTCTGGGGAAACTGCACCATTTGTTTTAACCGTCAATTCCAATTTATCATAATCTGTGGATTGACCAACACGTGTTTGCGAAACCGCAGATGATACATTTAAAATTGGCGAGAATATAGAATCAACAGGAATCACACCCAAAGGCAAATCTGTATCATGTGCATTTGCCGCAACATAACCACGACCAGATTCCAAAGTAATTTCCATATCAAATGTTGCATCTTTATCCAAAGTGCAAATTTCAACATCTTTGTTCATAACCTCGACACCACCAGATGTTTCAATCATACCCGCTGTCACAACGACTGGACCACGCGCCTTGATTGTTGCCTTGTGTTGTCCTTCGGTCAAAGCCTTGAAATACACACCTTTTAAATTCAAGATAATATCAGAAATATCTTCACGAACACCAGGCAAACTGCTGAATTCATGTTGCACACCATCAATTTTGATACAAACAGGCGCACAACCCTGCAAAGAAGACAACAATACACGACGCAATGCCGTCCCCAGTGTTAAACCAAAACCTTTTTCCAAAGGTTCCGCAACCAAAGTTGCAATATTTGGATTTTTTTCATCGACCTTGATATCCAATTTTTTAGGCTTAATCAAAGTCATCCAGTTTTTTTCAATCATTTTTTCTCCATTCGGCTTAGTTTATTATTTTCGCCAATCGGCACACATTAAAAAATCTTATAATTTTTAACGCGCAGGCAGATTTTATACCCCAAAACCACAAAAGTCAATAAAAACATACTATTGACAAACAATATTTTATTATAAAATAATACAATAAAACCAAAGGACAAATTATGATTCCTGGAATAAGTCAAATTATCGGTTTTAAACCTTTTATCAGTATGTGGTTTGACGCAACCGACCAAATATTAACAGAAACAGACGAAAATAAATTATCCAACGACATCCAATTATTTTCAATATTAAGAGAAGTTATGCTGGCACCAGAAAAACCCACTTTTATACGTAGTTATAAACTAAATGATTTTACCAAAGCAAATATCCAAACTAATTTTCAACAAAGGTCAAACCGAAATTTTGCAAGAATAACTTACACTCATGCAAATCGACCTTGTAATTATACCCACATACCACGTAAATACAACATCGCACCCAATACCCCTGCACCAATTTCATATATAGGTCTGCGTGACACAAAAATGTTTGAAATGTCAAATCAAACATCCATTCATGACAACTGTATTTTTCAATATGCTGGTATTTGGGATAAACCTCCACACAAAATATACACTGTCACAAAAAATAATTTTTTAACCGAAATAGACGAAGATGCAATATTACATACTGTCGCTGGGCACATTATGAATATGGTTGCCACCAATACCAGAAACAGTATAAATCTAGATACATTTCAAAATCTAACGCAAAAAATGCTACAAAAATTACAAGAAAAACAAAAATAACATAAAATTAAAATAAAAAAACGGCACATGCCGTTTTTTTTTAATTTCCACTTGATGCGACACCACCAACGATTTGAACCCATTTTTTACCACTGGAATTTTTTATAAAACCACACGCACTGATATTATATCCATTTGATGTGCCTGTACATGTTCCAGACGCAACCTGGGTTGGTGCATTTAATTTGGCGCCTGTGCCTGTTTCACCGGTACAACTGCTGCCAGAACCACCTGTACATGACGATCCACCCATACTTGCCAATGCCGTCGTATTAGCATTTACAACCCCGTTGTCTGTAGTAGCCCTGGTTGTCAAAGTCGCCACATTCGGTGTCACCGCACCAACACGTGCCGTCACATAATTTGTGGTTGCAACCTTGATACCATTGGGGTCTTTGACCGCAAATGGATGATTTGTCGCATCATTCGCCGCACCATTAAAAGCATTATATGTCGTTGTATTCGCAGTAAATGCAACAGCATTTTCAATTGTTGCAACAACCATCAAACCCGCCAAAAACAGTATATTTTTCATATCTTCTCCTGAAAATCTACTTCCTTGATGTAAATTTTATCAAAAAAAAACGAATCGACGCAAGCGAAAAATGTAATATAATAACAAAATATTTTTACCCCAGAAATCTGCACTTTTTTTGATGTTTTAGTAAATCTATAAAAAATAAAATTTGACACAAAAAAATCCGCAAAATGCGGATTTTTTTTATAACAAAATTCAGTATTACACACGACGCACTTTTTTTGGACGGCACCCATTGTGTGGAATACGTGTTGTATCAGTAATGCTTTGCACAATCAAACCTGCATTTGCCAAACCACGAACCGCAGATTCACGACCTTGTCCAATACCACGCATCAAAACATCAACTGTTTTCATACCCATTTCTGCAACTTTTTTACCAACCGCATCTGCGACAACTGTTGCAGCATATGGTGTAGATTTTTTTGCACCCTTAAAATTATTAGCACCCGCTGTGGCCCATGTCAAAACCGCGCCAGTTGGGTCTGTAATAGTAATACGTGTATTGTTATTTGTCGCGACGACATGCGCAATGCCATGCGAAACTTTTTTTACAACTTTCTTTTTTGATTTATTGATTGCCATTTTTTAACCTTTATTTTAGATGTCTTCAATTAACTATCGTGTTAATCTCTACCCGAAATTTTATTTACCCTTTGTCGCAGATCCAGCAACAACAACGCGTTTGCCCTTGCGGGTTCTGGCATTTGTTTGTGTGCGTTGGCCACGAACCGGCAAACGGTTACGGTGACGAATACCGCGATAAGTTTTCAAATCTTGCAGACGTTTAATGTTCATTGCAACTTCGCGACGAACATCACCTTCTACCTTAAAGTTTTGTTCAATGTAATTAGAAATTTTGATAACATCCGCGTCAGTCAAATCTTTCGCGCGCAAACCATCTTTCAATTTCAACGCAGCACAAACCTGGGCGGCTTTTGCTGGGCCAATACCATGAATGTATGTCAGCGCAACTTCGATGCGTTTTTCTGATGGGATATTAACACCTGCTATACGTGCCATCTTGTATTTTCCTTTTTTTTAACTTGTGGCAAATTGCTTTGCCCGATTAAATCTCAAAATTTTGGGGTGCCCAAAACCTTGAATTTTCTTGACTTTGCCAGTATATGTTATACCAAAACCAACAAAAGTCAAATTTCTTTATTTGTTTCCAACGATTATCCGCGGAAACGACCATGTTTTTGTGTTTTTTGCACAACACCAGTATATTGTTTGGCAACCAAATATGACTGAACCTGGTTCATTGTATCCAACACAACCCCGGCCACAATCAGCACACTGGTTCCACCAATCACCAAAGGCATACCCGCATGAGTATTCAATATGATTGGTATTACACAAACAACAATCAAATAACAAACGCCAATCGCAGTTGTTCTGGAAACGACCGCATCTAAATAATGCATGGTTTGTTCGCCCGGACGAACATCTGGGATATAACCACCGGCATTTCTTAAATTATTACTGGTTTCTTCACTGTTAAACACAACTGCTGTCTGGAAATAAGCAAAGAACACAATCAAAACTGTATATAACGCGATATATGACCATGCACCATATGTAAAGAACCCAATAATAGATTGCACAACCAAACTATCGCTTTGTGCAAAACGTTGAATAAACGCCGGCAACATCATAATAGACGCAGCAAACACAGGTCCCATAACCCCAGACATATTAACCTTGATTGGTAAATATGATGCATTGGTATTCAAAACACCATTTGCCATAACCTGACGTGGATATAAAATTTGAATACGACGTTGTGCCTGTTCAAAGAAAGCAATCAATGCGACAATGCCAATCACAAATGCAATAATCAACATAATCATTGTTGGCGAAATTTGACCAACACTGCCCAACGAGAACAATTTACCAATACCCGACGGAACCTCGGCGATAATACCTGCAAAAATCAACAGCGATGCGCCCTGACCCACACCACGCGCGGTAATTTGTTCTGCCAACCACATAACAAATACTGTTCCACCAACCAGCGCAATCAAAGCAGACAATTCAAATGCCCAGCCAGGATTCACAACCGCCGCAACACCATTAACCGGTGCCATGGCTTCCAAACCACGAACAACCGCCCAACCCTGCACAACGGCCAAAACCACCGCTAAATACCGGGTATATTGATTGATTTTAATACGACCAGATTCACCCTCTTTGCGCAAATCAGTCAAAGATTTACTGGTTGCTGTCAATAATTGCAAAACGATAGATGCCGAAATATATGGGAAAATGTTCAACGCCAAAACAGACATACGGGACAACGAACCACCCGCAAACATATCAAACATACCCAACATTCCACTGCCTTCACCTGTAAATAAATGCAACACAGCCGATGCATTAACCCCAGGTAATGGAATAAAAGACCCGATACGATAAACAACCAACGCGCCTAATGTAAATAAAATACGTTTTTGCAAATCACTCAGGTTTTTGAAAAAGTTTTTTATTGCTCTCATCGCTTTACTTTCTTTCTAATATAAAATCGCATCGCCTTTGGGAAAAATCCCAAAGGACGAATTTAATTTATTATTTGTTGGAAATTTTTCCACCTGCTTTCACAATTGCTTCTTCGGCAGCTTTGGACCATTTATCTGCAACAACCGTCACAGCGGTTTTGATTTCACCTTTGGCCAAAACTTTCAATCCAGACAATTTGCGATTGATAATTTTTGCAGCCAACAAAGATTCCATTGTAATTGGGGATTTTGCATCAATTTTGCCTGATTTGATAAATTTTTCAATATCGCCCAAATTGATTGTCACATAATGTTTCGCAAAAGGATTTGTAAAACCAAATTTTGGGAAACGACGCAAAATTGGCATTTGACCACCTTGGAAAGTTGCCTGCTTGCGCGAACCCGCACGTGCCTTTTGACCCTTGGTTCCACGACCAGCGGTTTTACCATATCCCGATGCCATACCACGACCAACGCGTTTAATACCCGCGCGCGCACCTTTGTTATCCATCAATGCATTTAATTTCATTTTTTTATCCCTTTATTCCTACGACTAATGATATAGTCTATTTCGCACATAATACAAGTACTATGTACTCGGTTTATTTTAATTATTTTTCAACGATTTCTACCAAATGAGAAACCTTAGCGACCATGCCACGAACGCTTTCGCTATCGTTCATTTCGCGTGTTTTACCAATGCGTCCCAAACCCAAAGCCATAACAACCTTGCGTTGATATTCTGGACGACCGATAATGCTTTTTACTTGTTTTACAGTTATTTTAGCCATATCTATCCCCCTTTTATTTACGCATTTTCTTCAACTGCGGCTGCTTCTAATTTTTTACCATCACGACCTGCAATAATTTCCGCAACAGTTTTACCACGACGCGCAGCAACTGTTTTTGGAGAATTCATTTTTGCAAATGCCAAGAAAGCAGCACGAATCATATTGTTTGGATTATTTGAACCCTGGGATTTCACAACAACGTCTTGCACGCCCAAGCATTCAAATACCGCACGCAACGCACCACCCGCAATAATACCAGTACCCGGAACCGCACTGCGAACAACCAATTTAGATGCACCATATTTTGCCTCGACATCATGATGCAATGTGCGACCTTCTTTCAAAGGAACGCGAACCATTTTTGCCTTGGCTGCTTTGGTTGCTTTTTGGACAGCAGATTGTACTTCCAATGCTTTACCTTTACCAAAGCCAACACGACCCGCCTTGTCGCCAACAACAACCAACGCGGAAAAAGACATATTACGACCGCCCTTCACTGTTTTAGAAACGCGGTTGATAGAAACTAATTTATCTACCAAATTATCTGACTGTAATTTTTTTTCATCAAAACGTGCCATTGTTTTACGCTCCATCTAATTAAATTTTCATTCCGTTTGCGCGCATTGCATCGCCCAAAGCTTTTACACGACCATGATATAAATAACGACCACGATCGAAATAATAATTATCTTTGATACCTGCTTTGGCCATACGTTCTGCAAAAATTTTGCCTAACATTTCAGCCCCAGCGATATTCCAACCTTTGCCTTTGAAATCTTTTTCTTTTGAAGATGCAGCACACAATGTGTGACCTTTTACATCATCAATAGCCTGGATTTCAATATGACGGCCCGAACGGAAAACCGACAAACGGATTTTACCAGGATTTTTTCTTTTCAACGCACCGCGATTTGCCAAAGTGCGTCTTTCCTCAGATGTCAAATGCTTTAACATTTTATTTCCTTTTGTTTCAATTTCCGTAACAGCGGAAATTACCTAACTATTATTTCTTTTTACCTTCTTTGCGGCGGATATTTTCGCCCTTATAGAAGATACCTTTACCTTTATATGGGTCGGCCTTACGGATTTTGTGAATCTTGTCAGCAAACAATCCCAAAGCACATTTATCAATACCACTGATTGTAAATTCTGTTGGTTTTTCACCCATTTTTACAGACAAACCTTCTGGAATATCCATAACAACATCATGTGAAAATCCCACAACCAATGTAAATTTGTTGCCACTGACAGATGCCTTATAACCAACACCGTTCATATACATATCTTTGGAAAAGCCATTTGTCACACCCATAACCGCAGATTTAATATTGCGTGTCATTGTTCCCCACATTGCACGTGAAAATTTATCTTCTGCATCTTTTGGTGTCACGACAACAGCACCCTCTTTGATTTCGACATCGACCAAATGAGAATTCTTTGTATCCAAAGAAACCTTTAATTCACCCTTTGGCCCCTTGATTACAACGGCATTGTCTTTAATTTCCGCAGACACACCGTCTTGTAATTTAACTGGATATTTTCCTGCACGAGACATTTTTTCATCCTTATTTCTATTATATAACCTTGCACAATACTTCGCCACCAACATTCATCAAACGTGCCTTGTGATCAGTCATAACGCCATGTGGGGTGGAAACGATTGCGATTCCCAAACCGTTCAAAACTCTTGGCATCTTTGCACAGCCTGAATAAACACGACGACCTGGTCTGGACACAACAGCAATTTCTTGAATTGCGCCAACACCATTGTTGTATTTCAATTCAACGACCAAATTTGAACGATGTTCGTCGATTTTTTCTTCGCGAAAATCAGTGATGAAACCTTCGTCCTTTAACACAGTCAAAACTGCAACACGCAATTTGCTGTTTGGGACAGTTATAAAGTCTTTACCGGCTGCTTGACCATTACGAATACGGGTCAGCATATCTCCGATTGGGTGTGATAATGACATCTTTTACTCCTTGGACTATATATCCATTTTCCAGCTGCATTGTCCACAACTGGTATTTTTTACTTTACCAACTAGATTTACGTACGCCTGGCAATTTACCTTCGGACGCCATTGTACGCAATTGTTGGCGGCACAGACCGAACATACGTGAATAACCACGTGCGCGGCCAGTAATTGAACAACGGTTATGCAAACGTGTTGGATTGGCATTGCGTGGCAATTTAGCCAATTTTTTCATTGCCTCCATACGTTCATCTGGTGTTGCATTAACAGACATTTTTTCTTTGATTGCGGAACGCTTTTTTGCATATTTTGCAACCAATTTTTCACGTCTGTGTTGCTTGTTAATCAACGCTAACTTTGCCATTTTTATTTCCTTTTATTATTTCAAAACCAACGGCAGGCCGATTTTTGTCAGCAATGCACGTGCTTCATCGTCTGTTTTTGCTGTTGTCACAATGACAATATCCATACCGCGGATAGAATCAATTTTATCAACAGAAATTTCTGGAAAGATTAAGTGTTCTTTGACACCAAACGCATAATTTCCACGACCATCAAATTTAGATTTTGACAATCCGCGAAAATCTTTCACGCGTGGCAAAGCCACTGTAATCAATTTATCCAAGAAATCATACATTCTTTTACCACGCAAGGTGACCTTGGTACCAATGGCTTGACCTTCACGCAAACGATATGTTGCAATCGATTTTTTTGCATGTGTGATAATTGCTTTCTGGGCAGCAATCGCTGTCAAATCAGCGGCCGCAGAATCCAATTTCTTTTTATCAGACACCGCTTCACCAACACCCATATTCAAAACAATTTTTGTGAGTTTTGGCACAGCCAATGCATTTGTATAGCCGAATTCTTTAACCAATTCAGGCACAACTTGTTTTTCATAAAATTCACGCAATCTGCTTTGCATTTTTTATTCCTTAATGTTTATTTCCGTAACAGCGGAAACATTTGTTTTATAATTCTGTTCCAGATTTTTTAGAAACACGAACCTTTTTATCACCCTTCATCACATATCCAACGCGGGTTGCTTTTTTGGTTTTTGGATCAACCAATGCAACATTAGATACATGAACAGGGGCTTCGCGGTCGATAATATGACCGGCCTGATCCTGTGTTGGTTTAATGTGCCATTTATGACGATTGACACCTTCGACAACAACACGCGATTCTGCTGGGCGCGCTTCCAGCACTTTGCCTTTAACGCCCTTGTATTTTCCTGAAATAACTACGACTTCGTCGCCTTTTTTAATTTTCATTTTTTTGTCCCTTTGTGTCTAATCTATTAAATAACCTCTGGTGCCAAAGACACGATTTTTTGAACATCATATTTGCGACGAACTTCACGCGCAATTGGTCCAAAAATACGTGTTCCAATTGGTTCAAAATTGTTTTTATTGATTAAAACAACCGCGTTATCATCAAAACGGATAATTGAACCGTCTGGACGTTTAACTGGGAATTTTGTCCGCACGATAATCGCACGTTGCACAGTTCCCTTTTGAACCTTACCACGTGGGATAGCCTCTTTGATGGCGACAACAATTTTGTCACCAACTGTTGCATAACGACGATGTGAACCGCCCAAAACCTTGATGCACATAGCCTTACGCGCACCACTGTTATCGGCAACCGTCATAACTGTTTCATTTTGTATCATTTTTTCAACCTTTTCCTGCACATGGGGCAATCCCCCATGGCTTTGTTAACGGGTCCCGACTGTCGATACGACCTCAAAGAACCCAACCCTTGATTGTGGTTTATTAAAATTAATCAACCACTTCCACAGAACCGTCCTTGGACACACCAACGCGACCCTTTACAATCCAAGATTTTGTCTTGGAAATTGGACGATGTTCTTCAATAGCAACGACATCACCAACCTTGTATTCATTGGCTTCATCGTGGGCCTTATATTTTTTATTTTGCTTCACGAATTTACCATACAAAGGATGACGGAAACGGCGTTCTACTTCGACAACAACCGTTTTGTCGTTCGCTGTACTTTTAACTGTTCCTTGCAGTATACGTTTTGGCATAACTGTTATTCCTCTATTTTTTTATGTCGATTTTGGTTATGATATACTAAATTTTAGAAAAAACAACCAAAATCAACATTTATTCTTTATTTTTTTGCCACATTTAATTTTGTTTTAACGCGCGCAATTTCACGACGGGTTTTACGCACAACATGCGTTTTTGGCATTTGGCCAGCTGCTAATTGAAACCGTTGATTCATTTGTTCTTTTTTCAAATCAGCCAATTTGCTTTCCAAAGCCTCGCGTGTCAAAGATTCTGATTTTACTTTTTTTTCTGCCATCTTATTCACCTTTTAATTAGTTGATTTTACGTTCAACGATTTTTGTTTTAACTGGTAATTTTGCCGCCGCCAAAGCAAATGCTTCATATGCAATTTCTGGTTTGACACCATCAATTTCAAACATGATGCGACCTGGTTTAACACGACATACCCAGTATTCCACAGCACCCTTACCTTTACCCATACGAACCTGTGCAGGTTTTGTTGTGACCGGCACATCTGGGAAAATACGAATCCATAATTTCCCCATACGTTTCATATGACGAGTAATAGCACGACGTGCAGCCTCTATCTGACGTGCAGTCACACGTTCAGGGCTCATTGCTTTCAGTCCAAACGACCCAAAAGCCAATTCACTACCGCCCTTGGCGACACCGTGAATACGACCTTTTTGCAGTTTGCGAAATTTTGTTTTATTTGGCATTAACATGATTAAAATCCTTTGATTTTAAATTATTTACTTTTTCTTTCGCTTGTGCCGGCATATTCTGTTGGACGCGCCATTTCAGAAGCCAACTTTTCTTTATTAACGACATCACCAGTGTAAATCCAAACTTTCACACCGATAACACCATATGTTGTTTTTGCTTGGATTGACGCGTAATCAACATCTGCACGCAAAGTATGTAATGGAATACGACCTTCGCGGATTTGTTCGCTACGTGCAATTTCCGCACCGTTCAAACGACCAGAACACATAACTTTGATACCTTGGGCACCAACTTTCTGGGCATTTTGAACTGCTTTTTTCATTGCGCGTTTAAATGAAACACGACCTTCGATTTGTTGTGCAATTTGTTGTGCAACCAATTGCGCATTTAAATCAGGACGACGCACTTCATAGATATTAACGACAACTTGGTCATTTTTAACCAATTTTTTAATATCGTTACGCAATGCTTCGATATCGGCACCGTTTTTACCGATAATCATACCAGGACGAGATGTGTGAATTGTCACAACAACTTTTTTAGCAAAACGTTCGATAACAACCTTTGCCAAACCTGCTTTTTTCAATTTCTTTTCAATAAATTTACGAATTTTATCATCTTCGGCAACAAATTTCGCATAGTCTTTTTTGTTGGCAATCCAGCGAGAATCTGTCACTTTATTGATAAATTCGCGTAATGAAATAGGTGATACTTTCTGTCCCATTTTTTATTTTCCTTACGTTTTTAAGCAAGTGTTCTTGAAACCTGTTCGGTTTTATTCAAGGGTCACCCCCATACCACTTGTCTTTTTGTTATTTAGCCTTTTTAGCCTTTGGTTCTTTTTTCTTTGCCGGCGCTTCACCTGATTCCAACACGATTGTCAAATTTGAAAAAGGTTTCAAAATTGGACGTGCGCTGCCGCGTGGTCCAGGCATAATGCGTTTCATTGTCAATGCTTTGCCACACCAAATTTCTTTGACGAACAAAGTATCAACAGGCAAGTTTTTGTTGTGTTCTGCATTTGCGATTGCAGACAACAATGTTTTCAAAACTTCATCAGAAACACGTTTCTTTGAAAATTTTAAAATATCCACAGCACGATCAACTGGTAATCCACGAACCATGTCGCAAACCAGATTTAATTTCTGGTGGCTGATGCGAATCATTTTATTGAACGCACGAACCTGATTGTCTTTTATTCCATATCTTGTCATAATTACCCTACCTTATTTTGCTGCTTTTTTGTTTGCTGCATGGCCTTTGAAAGTACGTGTTGGTGCAAATTCACCCAATTTGTGACCAATCATATCTTCGACGACGGACACAGGAATAAATTTATTACCATTATGCACTTCAAATGTTAAACCAACCATTGGTGGCACGATTGTACTACCACGGGACCATGTTTTAATAGGTTTATGGTCATTTTTTTCATTAGCAACCGCAACTTTCTTTAAAAGTGACGGATGAATAAAGGGACCTTTCCATACTGAACGAGACATCATTTACTCCGTTTTTTTATTATTTCTTTTTCGCCAAATGTCTGCTGCGAATAATCATCTTGGCAGTACGTTTATTGCTACGGGTACGATATCCCTTGGCTGGAATACCTGTACGTGAAACTGGTTCGTGACCCTTGGAATGTCCGTTACCACCACCCATTGGGTGATCGTTCGGGTTCATTGCCATACCACGAACAGATGGGCGAACACCCAACCATCTGGCACGACCGGCCTTACCCAAATTCACATTGCGTTGATCTGGATTGGAAACCATACCAACTGTTGCCAAACAATCAGAATGAACTTTACGCAACTCACCACTGTTCATTTTAATCTGTGCATAAACGCCGTCTTTACCCATCAATTGAGCATAGCAACCAGCAGAACGGGCCAATTGACCACCTGCGCCAGGTTTCAATTCAACGTTATGAACGATTGTACCGATTGGCATATTTTTTAATGGCATCGCATTACCCGGTTTAATATCTTCGCGTTCGCCAGATATAACAACATCACCCGCTTTCAAATCACGTGGTGCCAAAATATAAGAACGGATACCATCTTTATATTCGACCAATGCGATAAAAGCAGTTCTGTTTGGATCATATTCCAAACGAACAACCGTCGCCGGCATACCAAATTTTTTACGTTTAAAGTCAATTAAACGATAACTACGTTTGTGACCGCCACCTTGGTGATAAACAGTCACTTGACCAAAATTATTACGACCACCATGGGATTTTAACCCAACGGTCAAAGCCTTTTCTGGCTTACCACGATGCAATTCAGCGCGACTGACCAATGTCAAACCACGCGTTCCTGCAGTCACTGGTTTAAAATGCTTTAATGCCATTTTTTATATCCTTTTTTAATCCTGGACAATAACACCCATAATATTTTGGGTTCTCTGTCCCGGTGTTTTATTTACTCTGTGCCGCCACAGCCATATCCAATTTTGCATCGGCTGGCAATGACACATACGCTTTTTTAACATCACGTTGTTTGCCAGAACTGCGACCACGGAAAGATTTAACCTTACCTTTGGTGACAACGATATTAACCTTGGTTGGTTTAACACCATAAATCACCTGCATCGCACGGGCAACGTCCGCCTTGGTTGCATCTTTGGCAACTTCGAACACAACGCCGTTGCTTTCAGACAATTTTGCAGATTTCTCTGAAATGACTGGACGAACCAGTATATCATAAACACCTGCACCTGCAACAATTTTATTTTCAACTTTCTTTTCTGCCATCTTTCAATCCTTATGATTATGCCAATCTGGCTTCGACGGATTTGACGGCATCGGCTGTCAAAACCAATTTATCATGTTTCAAGATATCCAAAACATTCAAACCAATCGTTGGCAACGCATCAACATTTGCAATGTTCGCCACAGATTTTTTGAAGTTCGCATCCAATTCTGCGGCCCCCACAAACAAAACAGAATTCAAATCCAATTTTTTCAATTGTTTTGCAATTGTGTTTGTTTTTGCAGCTGCAACTTTTTCAGAATCAATGATAATCAAATTACCATCTTGTAATTTTGAAGACAAAGCCATTTTCAAGCCCAAAGAACGAATTTTCTTTGGCAAATCAATGCTGTGATCACGAACAACTGGTCCATGAACCACACCACCGCCACGCATATGAACATTATATTTTTCACCTTGACGTGCATTACCTGTCTTTTTCTGTTTGAATGCTTTACGGCCACTTCCCGCGACATCAGACACTGTTTTCACAGCATGTGTGCCTGCGCGTGCATTTGCACGTTGCCATGTGACAACACGATGCAAAATATCTGCACGTGGGGAAACACCGAATACACTGTCAGCCAAATCAATTTTGCCAACAGATTTACCATCGAAATTTATAATATCTAACTGCATTTTTTCCACCTTATATTATTCCGTTGACCTTTTTATTCCGCAACAGTTTCTGCTTCGGTTGTGGCACTTGGCGCAGATTCCACCACATTTTGAGATGTTGGAACTGGCAATTCTTTTTGTTCTTTTTTGATTGCATCTGTCACCAATACAAATGTGCCATTTGCACCAGGAACAGCGCCTTCAACAAAGATTAAATTTTCGGACGCTGACACACCAAAAACTTTCAAGTTTTGAACGGTCACTGTTTCATTACCCATTTGACCGGACATCTTTTTGCCCTTTAACACGCGGCCAGGCCATTCACGCATACCTGTACCACCCAAAGAACGATGTGCCTTCAAAACACCGTGTGATGCTTCTTTACCGCCAAAGTTATGACGTTTCATAGCACCCTGAAAGCCTTTACCTTTGCTTGTCGCTTGGACATCAACAAATTGTCCGACAACGAAATGAGACGCAGACAATTGTGTTCCACTTGGGATAACACAATCGTCAGACACGCGGAATTCCACAACTTTGCGATATGGTTTAATACCGCTTTTTTCCGCTGCCACTGCTTGTGGTTTTGCAACATGTTTTGCTTTGGCCTCGCAAACACCCAAGATGTTGGCGACATAGCCATTTTTTTCCATTGTACGATTACCAATCACAGCACAATCACCCACAGACAACACTGTGACAGCATGTGCTACGCCCGCATCATCATACATACGGGTCATTCCTATTTTTGTTGTAATTAATCCGCTACGTTTCATTTTTTTATGCCTTTTTTATTTGTCAGAGGTTAATAATACACACCTATATTAACCTAACAATTACAATTTAATTTTCACATCAACACCCGAAGCCAAATCCAACTTCATCAAGGCATCAACTGTCTGGGGGGTTGGATTAACAATATCTACGACCGCTTTGTGATTACGGATTTCGAATTGTTCGCGTGATTTTTTATCCACGTGTGGAGAGCGATTGACTGTAAATTTTTGAATCAATGTCGGCAAGCGAACAGGTCCTACGACATCTGCGCCTGTGCGCTTTGCAGTTTTGACTAATTCATCAACCGATTCAATTAACACACGGTGATCAAACGCCGTCAATTTAATGCGAATTTTAGATGTTGGTACCATTTTGTTCGTTTCCTTTATTTTTTCATTTTCGTGACAAAGGGGCGATTGGTTTTACCCTCTCCTCCCCTTTTGTCTGTTTTAATTATTTGTTAATTTTAGATACAACACCTGCACCTACTGTGCGTCCGCCTTCACGGATAGCAAAGCGGCGACCTTCGCTCATAGCGATTGGTGCAATTAATTGCACGCTGATACGAACGTTATCGCCTGGCAAGACCATTTCTTTGCCTTCTGGCAATGTAATTGTACCTGTCACATCAGTTGTGCTGAAGAAGAACTGAGGACGATAGTTAGAGAAGAATGGTGTATGACGTCCGCCTTCTTCTTTCTGCAAGATATAGACTTCTGCTTCAAAGTCTGTATGTGGGGTAATAGAACCCGGTTTGCAGATGATTTGACCACGTTCAACATCTTCTTTTTTGGTTCCACGCAACAACAAACCAACGTTATCACCGGCTTCACCTTGATCCAACAATTTGCGGAACATTTCAACGCCTGTGATTGTTGTTTTTTGTGTTGGACGCAAACCGACGATTTCAGCTTCGTCACCAACTTTCACTACACCAGATTCAATACGGCCTGTGACCACTGTACCACGACCTGTGATTGAAAATACGTCTTCGATTGGCATCAAGAAAGGTTTATCAACTGGACGTTCTGGCATTGGGATATATTCATCGCATGCTTTCAACAAAGCATCAATGGATTCTTTGCCCAAACCGTCTTGTTTTTCTTCCAATGCGGAAATAGCAGAACCACGAATGATTGGTGCATTGTCGCCATCGAAATCATTTGCAGACAACAATTCACGAATTTCCATTTCGACCAATTCCAACAATTCTGGATCATTTGCCAAATCGCATTTGTTCAAATAAACGACAATCTTTGGAATACCCACTTGACGAGCCAACAAGATGTGTTCGCGTGTCTGTGGCATTGGACCATCAGTTGCCGCAACCACCAAGATTGCACCGTCCATTTGTGCCGCACCGGTAATCATGTTTTTAACATAGTCCGCGTGTCCTGGGCAATCGACGTGTGCATAGTGGCGATGTTCTGTTTCATATTCCACGTGTGCAGTGTTAATTGTTATACCACGTGCTTTTTCTTCTGGGGCGTTATCGATTTGATCAACACCTTTTTGTGCATCAATACCAACACCATAATAATGAACGATAGCAGCTGTCAAAGTTGTTTTACCATGATCAACGTGACCAATAGTACCAATATTGACATGTGGCTTTGTTCTTACATATTTTTCTTTTGCCATAGTTTTCTCCTTATAGGCTCTTTTTTGTTTTGTTAAACCGATTTTTGAAATCCAGTTTCGAATACAATCATAAACCAGAAATCAAAAATCGCAATCTTTTTTTACTTTGTCAGTTTTTTTATCACTTCATCAGCAACATTCTGCGGAACTTCGGCATAATGTGACAATTCCATATATGGATTCGCACGACCTTGTGACAAAGAACGCAGGGTTTTCACATAACCGAACAGATTTGCCAATGGCACGAACGCAGAAATCAACTGATTACCGAATTGTGTTTCGATACCATTGATTTGACCACGACGACTGTTCAAGTCACCAATAATGTCACCGACGTATTCTTCCGGTGTTGATACCGAAAGCTTCATAATCGGCTCCAATAATTTTGGCGCAGCCTTTTTCATTGCTTCGCGGAAGCATGCGCGCGCCGCAATTTCAAAGCACAACACATTAGAGTCGACCTCGTGGTATTTACCATCAATCAATGTTGCCTTGAAATCCACAGTTGGATAGCCAATCAAAACACCTGTTTGTTGTGCTATCTTCAAACCCTTTTCAACGCCAGGAATGTATTCTTTTGGAATCGCACCACCGACGATTTGATTATCAAATTCATAGCCTTTGCCTGGTTCCAATGGTTCAAATTGGATTTTAACCTGGGCGTATTGACCCGAACCACCAGACTGTTTTTTATGAGTATATTCTTCGGTCACAGGTCTGCTGAATGCTTCGCGATATGCGATACGTGGTTCGCCGACATTAACATCGACTTTAAATTCACGCAGCAATCTATCAACCAAAATTTCCAAATGCAATTCACCAACACCTGACAAAATTGTTTGACCAGATTCTTCATCAACAGACACGCGGAAAGAAGGATCTTCTTTGGCCAATGCCTGTAATCCCAAAGACATCTTTTCAATATCAGCCTTGGTTTTTGGTTCAACCGCAATAGAAATAACAGGTTCTGGGACATGGATAGATTCCAAAACGATTGGATTGGCCTCGTCACACAATGTATCACCTGTAATTGTTTCCTTCATACCAACCAAAGTGACAATATCACCAGCCGATGCTTCTTTGATTTCTTCACGTTGATTAGAATGCATCAACAACATACGGCCAACGCGTTCGCGTTTATTACGGTTGGAATTAAAGATATATGAACCAGATTGCAATGTACCAGAATAAATACGAATAAACATCAAGTTTCCAACAAAAGGATCATTTGCAACCTTAAACGCCAATGCACTGAACGGTTCTTTTGGATCTGCATGACGTTCCGCCGGTGTTTTACCATCTAACAATGTTCCTTGAATTGCAGGAATATCCAATGGTGATGGCAAATAATCAACAATTGCGTCCAACAAAGGTTGCACACCTTTGTTCTTAAATGCTGTTCCGCACAAAACTGGGTTAAAGTTTTGATTAATAGTTCCTTTGCGGATTAATTTTTTAATTGTGGCAACATCTGGAATTTTACCTTCCATGTATGCTTCCATAATTTCATCGTCCAAGGTCACAACTTCTTCAATCAATTTGTTGTGTAATTCTTCGGCCTTGGCTTTCAAATCTTCTGGAATTTCGATTGTGACTGGGTGTGAGCCTGTTTCGTCTTCCCAGATTAAACCCTTCATTTCCACAACATCAACAACACCGCGGAAATCAGATTCTGCACCAATTGGGAAATTTATAACCAATGGTGTCGCACCCAAACGTTCGCGTATCATATCAACACAGCGGAAGAAATTACCACCAATACGATCCATTTTATTGATAAAGCAAATACGTGGAACATTATAACGGTCTGCCTGGCGCCACACTGTTTCTGTTTGTGGTTGAACCCCAGACACAGATTCAAACACCGCAACCGCACCGTCCAAAACACGCAAAGAACGTTCCACTTCCATAGTGAAATCCACGTGTCCCGGTGTATCAATCAAATTGATACGATGGTCGCGCCAAAAGCATGTTGTTGCGGCCGAAGTAATTGTAATACCACGTTCTTGTTCTTGTTCCATCCAGTCCATAGTGGCGGCGCCATCATGCACTTCGCCAATTTTATATGTTTTACCGGTATAGAACAAAATACGTTCAGATGTTGTAGTTTTTCCAGCGTCAATATGTGCCATAATTCCTATATTACGATACATATGCAAAGGTGCGGTTTTTCCAACAGACATTGTCTTTCCCTTTCTTTTATTATATTACCAACGGAAATGAGCAAAAGCCTTATTCGCCTCTGCCATTTTATGAGTATCAATCTTTTTCTTGAATGCACCACCGGTGCTGTTCAAGGCATCACGCAATTCTGCAAACAAGCGTTCTTGCATAGAACGTTCGCCACGTTTGCGGGCAAACATAACCAACCAACGCAAAGCCAATGTCTGTTGGCGATCGGCGCGAACTTCCACAGGAACCTGGTATGTTGCACCACCAACACGACGACCTTTGACCTCGACCGAAGGCTTTAACATATCGACAGCCTCCAAGAACAGAGCCAATTCATCTTTACCATCTTTGGCCAAAGTTTTTAATTTATCCAATGCACCATAAACAATGTTTTCGGCAACTTCTTTTTTACCGTCCCACATAACAACATTGATACATTTTGCAACGACCAAATTCCCATATTTAGAATCTGGCAAAATTTCACGTTTTGTTGCAGCTTTACGTCTTGACATATTTTATATCCTTTTTATTTCTTCACCCGGGGGTTCCGGATTACTCACCTGCTAATCACAGATGTATTATTTTTTAATTTTTGCCCCATACAGAGAGCGACCTTGTTTTCTTGATTCGACACCCTTGGTATCCAAAACACCGCGAATGATGTGATATTTCACACCAGGCAAGTCCTTTACACGACCACCACGAATCATAACAACACTGTGTTCTTGCAAATTATGTCCTTCGCCAGGAATATATGCAGTCACCTCACGTCCATTTGCCAATTTAACACGGGCAACTTTACGTTGTGCAGAGTTAGGTTTTTTAGGTGTTGTGGTATAAACACGTGTGCAAACACCACGTTTTTGCGGACTTTCCATCATATCAGGTGCAGTGCTTTTTTTCACAACCTTTTTACGTGGTTTCCGAATCAGTTGATTTACTGTTGGCATTCAAAATCTCTTTGTTTTTACTTTACTTTTTGTTACATAAAACCACCCCAACCGGACTTATCACAAATGCACGCATCTGTTTATAAATCCGCCAAAGGCGCCGTTTTCTGTGTTTTTTACTCTCCTTATTTACACGGAAAGCGTATCCAGTATAACCCGCAACATTTAAATTGTCAAGAAATTTTCCACAAAAAACCGCGGAAAATTGGGTTGATTTTGTAATATAATCAACGAACCCGGCACATACAACGACAACAAACAAAAAATCAATGAAAAAACAATATGTTTTACTAATTGTCTTCGGGGGCTTCTATAATCGGGAACCAGTGTGGAACAATAACACCGTTTTCTTCGGTTTCAACCAATAAACATTTTTTGCCGGCGGGACAAGCATCTTCCGGGCGGGTCTGCTTGTCCGCTTGCAAACTGTATACGCAGTTGTCGCGATTTTGATTTCGGGGATATCTAATAATAATTGTTCCGCCTTGGCCGCTGTGCTGGGTTCGTTGCCCGCACCAAATATTTCGGTTAAATCAAAGACTGTCAAAAAACTGTTTTTATCAACCGTAATGGTTTCACCCGCAATATACCCATTGCTGTCAGGTAATATTCCAAATTGAGAACCACCAATAGTCCAATTAGTTGTTGGTGTGATAATAGCAATACCTGTGCTCCACTCATTTGGAACATAATTGTTTAAATTCAAATTCCGATATGAACCATCTATTGAATAACGCAAATATGGTTTTTGTGTATAATTCGATTTTAATTTTAATTTCACAAAATATTTATGGTTGGCTGGGACAGTTTCCCCATTTGTGACATACAACCCTCTTTGAGAAGTGGTGGTAGTTGTTTTTACGGTATATGTATTAAAATCTTCACCGGATTCTGTAAGTTCTAATAAACTTGGGGTTATAGTATATTTAATTGCCAATGGTGTATATTTCCACGCATATTGTGTATCTGCGACTGCGTGAAACAATGGCACAACCGCCATAAACATAAACAATAACCCCATCACAAACAATCGTTTCATAATCAATCTCTCCAACCGATTTTTTCAACAAAAAAACCACCAAATTACATAGGCGGTTGGAGGTTCAAGACAATTTAAAACAGAAAATTGTGTGCTTATTTTACCGGTCGGGGTATTATTCGCAACCCTCCAACCAATTTTACGGTTGGAGTATTTCGTCCGCACAATAACGAACGCTGTTTTATTGGCAGGTCTTGACACCTCATCAATGGAACACCCACTGACGAAAATATTATATCACGATATAAATTTTTTATGCAAGGGATATTTTTACAGCGAACAGAGTCCAGATAACAGATAATGAAAAAAATTATTCATTAACTGAACACTGTCCTCTGTTATCTGGTCAATAAAAAAACACCCGACATTTGCCGGGTGTTTTTTTGATTTTCAACAATTAGAAATCAATACCGAATTTAGCACCAAAGCCAAAGCCTTTGTTGATGTTCCATTCGTCAGCATTTGCACCACCACGATGGTCCATATCAGCATTCATATACAAACCGACAAACTTTGTTGCATCGATGTTGTAATTTGCGCCAATCATACCAGACCAAACGCCAGCATTTTTGGCACCGTCATCGGTCACACCGGTATATTCAACACCTGCAACCAAATTCAATTTGTCGCACAAAGCATATTGACCGTCCAAGCCCAATGTCCATGTATGAACACCTTCGTCGTCCCAATCAAATGATTCTAATCCTGTATAGCCAAACAATGCCTTGGCCGCAACAGTCCAATTAGAACCAACATAACCACCACGAACACCCGCGGTCCATGTATAAACTGTGTCATCTTCGTCCAACATTGGTCTGTGGTTTGGCCACATTTCATTGATTGTGTATCCACCCAAAACATCGGCTTTCCAACCACCCATATTCAATGCGCGCAATGCGACATCAAAAGATGTTGTGCCCCATGACCATTCGTTAAAGAATGTTTCGTTATTAACGTCTGTGGATACCGCAACAGTCAATCTGTCTGTGATACCATAACCGAATTCTTCGTTCAATGTCCAAGATTTGATTTCATCACCAGAATGAGAAGACAAATCAGAAACACTGTAAAAATGATTCGCTTTTGGCATATACAATGGATTACCATCGATAACATTTGCAGCATGTGCGCCAGATACAGCGAATACAGCGATTAAAGAAGATAAAGCTAATTTTTTCATATTTTATCCTTTCCTTGTTTGTTAATCTAAACTGAAACAGGTATCGTTTCCTGTTAATTCTATTTTACTATGATTTGGTTCCTGATGTCAAAAAAAAGATTCCTTGGCATTTATAATTTTTTGTGGTATAATCCGCCCAAGTTTTTTTGAAACCATACTAAATCATACCAACCCCACAGAATCCCCGTAATTTTTATTAAAAATTTTAATGAATTAAAATTTCAATCAAACAAACAACTGACGAATTCAACATTTTTATTTTTTTAATTTTTTTATTTCGCGCCAATCTGCATGATTTTTCAAGTGTTCTTCATAAGAATTTGAAAAACGATGACCACCATTTCCGTCCGCAACAAAAAACAGATAATTTGTATCCGCCGGTTTCAATACAGCCTTTAATGCAGCCGAACCAACATTTGCAATCGGCCCAGGCGGCAAACCTTTATATCTGTATGTATTATACGGGCTGTCAATTTTCAAATGACCAGTTAAAAGTGGTTCGCCCTGCATATCGCCCAAACCATCTGTCAAAACATACACAACCGTCGGGTCGGCTTGCAATCGCATATCACTGCGCAGGCGATTCAAATAAACACTCGCCACAATGGGCATTTCCGCCACATGTGGTGTTTCGCGTTGCACAATGGACGCCAATGTCACAACTTCGCGCCAGTTTTTTAATGGACGCGGCAAACTGCGTGTCGCCATTTTATTACGCACAGATTCCATTTTACGACGCGCCAAATCCAAAACCGCCAAACGCGGTGTGCCACGCGCAACCTTGTATGTATCTGGAAAAATATCGCCATCAGCAACCGAACACACCGGCGCCATCATTCCTGAACCACAATCAACATCGCCCGACAAAGACGAATCATTTGCCAATAAAATTTTGATTTGTTTTATTGTTAAACCTTCGGGAATTAAAACCTTGGTCGTTGCAACATCACCATTTACCAACATTTTTGCAATTCGCCAGGCACTCGCCCCACGCGGAATTTCATATTGCCCGACCTGAATCTTGCCACCCTGGGCACGCACAGCCAATTTAAACGAAGCCGCCGAATCGACCAAGTCATATTTTTTTAATGTTGTCGCAACATCTGTCACCGTCGCACCCGATGCAACCGTCACCAATACAGGCTTGCGCGTGGCATATCCAAACAACATGAATACAGCAATCAGCAACAAAAAACCAATAATAACCAGCCCCAAATGCCGTTTTAACCTGCGATTGATAAATGTGTAATGATGTTTTGCCATGACTTTGGAATTATCCCAAAAATAAAATTCATTGTCAAAGCGATAAGGCAAAAAAACTTTCTAATTTTTTTTGATTCAAAAAATTTTGCGCAGGCAAAAACAAATTTTCTTTATGCTTTTTCAACATATAATCTGCATTCCTCCAATACCATCCAGAACATTTATCCGGTTCCATAACATATGCTGTACGAAAAACAGGTAATTTTGCATGACAATGTATCGTTATATAATGCTTATCAGAAAATATATCATTTGTCACACCAACAATACGAAAATCATCTGGTTTTAAACGAATATTTGTTTCTTCAATCAATTCACGTGCTGCACATTGTTCTGGACTTTCGCCATATTCCAAATGGCCACCCGGTGGTGCCCATGTCCCCACACCATGTTTTGATAAACGATGTCCAAACAAAAACTGTCCCCCAGGATCTTGAATCCAGCACCCAACCCCAACACGAACAATTTTATTTTCAGACATATTTATTTACACCAATTTTACATCAACATAACAAAAATAAATACAAACACAACATATTTATAAACTTGACAAATTGTATATTCGGCACTATACTATTCGTCGCTATGAACCCGTATTTATCTTTATGTTTAAAAATCACAAATTGGTGCAATTTAAATTGCGCCCACTGTTGCGAATACAGTGATTCCAAACAACCATTAAAATTTATGCCGTTGGAAAAAATAGAAAATTACCTGGCGCAATCAACCCAGATGTTTTTGCCCCCCGACCAATTATTATGTATTGGCGGCGGCGAAGCATTTGCACCATACATAAACGGCAATCAAACATATATTCCAACCGCACTGGACATGGTTGCAAAACATAATTTTATTCCAACATTAAAAACAAACGGAACATGGGGCAACGATAACAATTTGCGCAAACAAATATTAAACGATTTATCAAAATCTGCATATAAATCCCAAAAATTAGTCACATTGGACATTTCCCTGGACGAATTTCATAACACCACCAATGCAGTCGCAAAAATAATTCGCGAAACTTTATTATCCCAAGAATTATGTATGGCTATTCGTATTTGCCTGGTTGGATTTAAAACGCAACAATCAAAAACCACCCAGAACAAATTACAAAAAATATTATCTAAATCTGGATTTAAAATCCACGAAACACATAACAAAGATTGGATAATTGATACCCCAAACGGCAACGGCGTATATATGGTTAATGATTTTAATGGTGAAATATTTAACTTGGGTCGTGCCAAAGACACCCATGTATATACCGCAATAACACCCCAAAATGATACATATACAACAAATTGTCTGCAAATAGACAATAATGACATGGCAATTTTGAATTACAAATATCGCGAACCAATAAATAACCGCCATTTAAACGAAGTATTATATTCGCTGATGGCACACGCATCTATGCATAGATAAAAAACACATAAAAAACCGCCGATTTGGCGGTTTAATTTTGTGGCCTGCCACACGAAGTTTTAACAAAGTGTGGTCGGAGTAGCGGGGTTCGAACCCACGACCTCTACGTCCCGAACGTAGCGCTCTACCAGGCTGAGCTATACTCCGTTGTGTTCGCACATATTACAACACAAAAATAAAAACACAAATATTTTTATTTTACGCGTTTGAACACCACAGACCCATTTGTTCCACCAAAACCAAATGAATTACTGATTGCAGCATTCACTTCACGTTTTTGGGCAACATTTGGAACCAAGTTAAAATCACCAACTTCGTCTATTGGATTTTCCAGATTGATTGTTGGTGGCACAATATTGTCGCGTATTGCCAAAATACTAAATATTGCCTCAACCGCGCCGGCCGCACCCAACAAATGTCCGGTCATAGACTTTGTCGATGACATACATGTTTTTGTCGCATCAAACAATTCACGCACAGCCATCAATTCACCAACATCACCCAACCCAGTTGATGTTCCATGCGCATTTACATAGTCGATATCACCAGGTTTTAAACCCGCGTCTTTCAAAGCCATTTCCATTGCGCGACGACCACCTTCGCCATTTGGCGCCGGCGCAGTAATATGATGTGCGTCTGCCGTCATACCGATACCTGCAACCTCGGCATAAATTTTTGCGCCGCGGCGGACGGCATGTTCATATTCTTCCAAAACTAAAATACCGGCACCTTCACCCAAAACAAAACCGTCCCTATCTTTATCCCATGGACGCGATGCACGTTCCGGTTCATCGTTTCGTGTTGATAATGCCTTCATTGCCGAAAATCCACCCAATCCTAATTGATTTACTGCGGCCTCGGTTCCACCAACCAACATCAAATCTGCCATACCCAAACGAATAAAATTCACACCTTCGGCAATTGCATGCGACCCGGTTGCACATGCCGTCGCCACAGAAATACTGGGTCCCCGCAAACCATACTTAATTGATGCATAACCCGCCGTCATATTGATAATCGCCTTTGGCACAAAGAAAGGACTAATAAAACGCGGGCCATCATTGATTAAATCAACACATGTATCATAAATAGACTGAACCCCGCCAATACCACTGCCAATAGAAATACCAAAACGGTCTTTGTTTCCCGTCCAATCAATTAATCCCGCATCACGCATGGCCTCGTCTGCGGCGGTCAAACCATATAAAATAGCCCTGTCCATTTTGCGTTGTTCGCGTGTATCGATTGCCACATCAGGATTAAAATCACCATTGTTTTCACCACGCACAGGCACACCTGCAATTTTTGACGCGTAATCCGTCACATCAAAAGTATCAATTTTTCGCACACCAGACACACCGTTCAAAATATTTTTCCATGCAAATTCAACACCTGTTCCCACAGGGCTAACAATACCCATACCGGTCACAACAACTCTTTTCATAATAATATATCCTTTTAATAAATATGTTTAATTGCGTGCATATAATAATATATTTTACCCAAAATTTACAACAAAAAAAGTCTGTCAAACATGACAGACTTTAAAAAACCACGAATACACATTTTTTAGTTTTTCTTGTGTTCGTCAATGTATTTCACAGCATCACCAACACGTTCCAATTTTGCAGCATCTTCATCAGGCACTGTGATTTTGAATTCCTTTTCAACTTCCATAACGAATTCAACGACGTCCAAAGAATCCGCACCCAAATCATTAACAAAAGTCGAATCTTCTTTAACATCTTCGGGTTTAACACCCAATTTTTCAACAATAATCTTTTTAACTTGTTCAAAAGTTGACATTTTTAAATCCTTTATTTTAGTTAATTTACTGCCCCACGAATACAACGGGCACTAATTGAACATAAATGTATCATTTTCCCTGCCACCTGTCAAGAGATTATAACCAAATATAACAAAACCTTGACAAAATCAAATTATTTGATACGCATCCTTTTTTACAATAAATTTTATGAGGTGATTGGAAGCAGAGATTGTTTCGCAGTGTACAAAACGTACATAAGAAACAATATCTGCGACAAGCACCCACAAAATTTATTGTATGCCAAATTTTTCCAACAAAGAATTCATATTCACACGCAAATCTTCCTTGTCTGCCGCCCACACCAATCGCCGCATAAAGAATTTATGAACATCGTCCATACGCAAATCCGGCATACCAGCGGCATTTACAACATTACGCCATGCGGTTCGGGGGTCTGCCAAATGTGTCCGGCAACGTCCCATAAACACCCACTCGCCATATTGTGGCATATTTTCCAACAACACAACCGCCACATCAGGCAACGGCCAATCGCGCCACAAATAATGATTAAAATCTAATTCTTCCCAGCGCATAGTAAAAACTTTCTGCTTTGACAAAAACGAATAAATCAGCATTAAAAACGCATCGCGCATAGATTCATTTTCTTGCGATTTTATTGCATCTAATAACCGCGCCACAGATTCTTCGGTCAATGGACTAACGCGCCGTTTTTGAACAATTTTATTGATTTCCGCCACAGGATTTTCTTTTGCATACCCCTGCTCTATGGCATATTTAAATATGCTGTTTAAAACCTCTTGCATACGGGCGGCAATGGCTTTGCCTTCGATTTTTTTAATAACACTTTCGACATCTGGGCGCGTGATATCACATATATTTTTATCAAACAAAGAATTCAAATGCATATTCACCGCACGCACCAATTTTGTTTCAGAATCTTCGCATCTGCGAACCTGATTTTTCAGGTAAATATCCCAAAATTCACGGAAAGACAATTTTTTTCTGCGCACAGGAATTGTTTTTTTTGCATCTAATAAAACTGTTGCGACTTGACTGCGTGCGGTTTCAATATCCATATCAGGATACGAACCAATAATAATTCTTTTATCGCGACCATGAACGCGTTTGCGAACAAAGAAAGTTTTCACACCACGCGATGTCACATACATACGCAACAAAGGTTCTGAAATATCTTGGACAACATCAAATCCCGTTTCTGGTGCCGGCAGATTATCCAAAATATACGGATTAAAGAAAAATTGATGTGCCATGACCGCCCCCTTTGTTTTTACTTACCCACCTTTAACGCATTGATAAATGCGGACTGTGGAATTTCGACATTACCAAACGTGCGCAGACGTTTTTTACCCTCTTTTTGTTTTTCCAGCAATTTGCGTTTGCGTGTAATATCACCGCCATAGCATTTTGCCGTCACATCTTTGCGATATGCCGCAATAGTTTCACGTGCGATAATTTTTCCACCGATTGCCGCCTGGAGTGGTATTTTAAACTGATGACGCGGTATTAAATCTTTTAATTTTTCGACGATTTGCCGACCGCGCGATTCGGCAGACGAACGATGACACATAAACGACAAAGGTTCTACATTTTCATCATTAACCAAAATCGACACTTTGACCAAATCAGACCGTTCATAACCACACACCGAATAATCAAACGATGCATAACCCGACGAAATAGATTTGACCCTGTCATAAAAATCAAACACAACCTCGGCCAATGGTAATTTATAAGTCAAAACGGCGCGATTACCGACATACGAAATATTATCTTGGACACCACGACGCGATGCGCACAACTCCATAATTCCACCCATATATTTATCAGGCATCATAATTGTCGCCATAACCCAAGGCTCATCAATATAATCAATTCGCGTGACATCTGGCATATCCGCAGGATTTTCCAAATCAAAAACACTGCCATCGCGCAAATGAATTTTATACAGCACACTCGGCACAGTATTTATCAAACTCAAATTAAATTCGCGGGCTAAACGTTCGCTGATAATTTCCATATGCAGCAACCCTAAAAATCCGCATCGCAGACCAAACCCCAGCGCACTGGACTTTTCAACGGTAAAAACGAAAGACGCATCGTTTAACGCCAATTTTTCTGCACTTTCCCGCAATGCCGGATAATCATCTGCGGCCATTGGGAAAAACGAAGAAAACACAACCGGCACAGACGGTTTAAATCCAGGCAACGCATCACCACCGGCACGCGAATCAACGATTGTATCCCCAACCTTGCAATCATGAATAGTTTTCATACCCGTAATAATAAAACCGATTTCACCAGTATTTAAAACATCGACATCAACCATTTTTGGTGTAAAGTATCCAATTTTTTCGACTGTGTATTCTGCACCTGTGGCAACGAATCGCACCCGTTGTCCGCGACGCAAAGCACCATCAACAACGCGCACCAAAACAACAACCCCCAAATACGAATCGTACCAAGAATCAACCAATAACGCACGCGTCGGGGCATTTTCATTTCCACCAGGGGCCGGCAATTTATGAACAATTTCTTCCAACAAATCTGGGACACCGGCACCTGTTTTCCCAGACACACATATTGCATTTCCCGCGTCCAGACCGATTGCATCAGTAATTTGTTGGCGCGTTCCATCGACATCACTGGACGGCAAATCAATTTTATTCAACACCGGCAACATTTCCAAATCATTATCCAATGCCAGATACGCATTTGCCAAAGTTTGCGCCTGAACGCCTTGGGTTGCATCGACCAAAATAATTGCACCTTCGCACGCGGCAAGCGACCGTGACACCTCATACGAAAAATCGACATGCCCAGGCGTATCCATTAAATTCAGTTGATATTCATTTCCGTCACGCGCAACATATTTCAACCGCACTGTCTGGGCCTTAATAGTGATTCCGCGTTCGCGTTCAATATCCATAGAATCCAAAACCTGGGCCTTCATTTCGCGCGATTGCAACCCACCACAAAATTCAATTAATCTGTCAGACAGGGTTGATTTACCATGATCAATATGTGCAACAATAGCAAAATTTCTAATAAATTTTTGGGACATAAACCTTTACCTTTTGCGGCAATAATACACTGGTATATCCCAATTTGCAACTGAAAAATCTGGCAATTTATCACATAAAGCACATAATCAAGACACCAATCATAGCGAACACAATAGCGGCACCGGTTAATTGCCAGAAATATTTTTTAACGATTACATTTGCTTTTTCTTGGAATTTCCACAACAAAGCCCCCACAATAGCGAACCGACCCGTCCTGAAAATCGCAGACACCCCCAAAAACAGAAGCGCCGGAAACCCCATAAACCCGGCACACATAGCCATCAATTTATAAGGTATCGGTGTGACTGCGGTTAAAACGATAATGAAAACACCATACTCGACAAACATTTGTTGCGCCAATTCAAATTTTTCCATTGTTGCAAAAGTTTGAATCAGCCAAACACCAACCGTATCGAACAGCCACAGCCCAATCATATACGCGATTGCGCCCCCCACGATTGACCCCAATGCCGCCGCCAAGACTGTTTGAACGGCGCGTTTTTTATTTGCGATAATCGGCGGGGTCATAAAAACCTCTGGCGGAATAAACAAAAATACAGATTCACAGACCGTCATTAAAAACACGAACCACGAATACATATTCGTATCGGCCTTGTTCAACATAAATTCACCCAGTTTCATATCCGCCCTCTCCCATACATATATATTATAAACCTTTTAACAAAGCCTCGATACGTTCGGCGCGTTCGATTGTATCGTCATAGCAAAATTTAATTTCAGGGGTATATTTCTGGTCAATACGCGCCGCCAATTCGAATCGCACCGCGCGCGTAATTTCGTCCAATCGTGCCTGGGCAGCCTTTGGGTCACCATGCGTATAAAAATACAACCGCACAAAAGACAACCCACCATGTGCATCGGCACCGACCAACGACACCTTATTCAACACCGCATCGTCCATATATTTATCGCGCAGAATTTCCGCGACCAAAGTTTGCACTTTGGCGGCAATACGATTACCGCGTGGGGAAACGCGCGACATATCATTATTATTTGTGCGTTTTACCATATAAAGACCTTTAATTTTCATGCCCAGTATAGCAAACAAAAACCGACATGCAACAACATTCACAATTCCGCCCATCGCCAAACCGGACCCCAGCGCAATTTTGTGCATTCTGCGTCCCCTTCTTTATGACTACGAGTAAAAGAGCCGCAGGCGATTTGTCACGAGTGCCGCGTAGCGATAGCAAGCGAAACAAGGGGTGGCTGTGCAGCGTCAGCGGAACAGACGGGGTAATTGTGAAAACTACGAACAACTGGTGCATTTATAATTAGAAAAAATAATTTTAAATGGTGACTGACGTCACTGGGCACAATGCGCAATTTTGCGCATTCTGCAATCCCCCAACTGACGAAATTTTGCCAATACAAAACACGAAAAAAAATCACTTGATTTTTCACAAAAGACAATTTTCACAACACACAAACAAACGCGCAATCGCAACAAATCCGCACAACACACGCGCACACATAAAAATATAGTTTCACATAAAAAAATTTCATAAAAAAACATTTTCGGCGGTTTGCGTATATACAAAAAATGTGATATAATATGAATATCAAGTGTGGGGGGATACTTTCCCCACAACAGACAAACAAACAAACGAAAAAAGGGAAACTAACATGAAAATTAAAAACCTGGCCTTTTTTGGCATAATGGCGGCAATCATGGGTATTGCGGGAACCGCACGCGCAGATACCACAACCGTCATCGCATCACAGGCGTATGTCGATGCCAAAGACGCATTGAAACAAGACAATGCAAAACGCATTCAAACAACAAAAAGTGCCTATGATGGTTTGAACAAAACCGCTGACGAAAAGAAAGAAGACTATCCTTCTATGTTCACATTGGAAGATAGTATTACAGAAATTGGCTCTGATAACTTTGCAACCAAAAATTTGGACAATTTAACCGAAACCGGTAAAGCAAATGTTTCCGCCCAAGGTAAATACAACAGCGCAACAGAGTATGACTCTGGGACGGTCGGTGCTGCTATCAAAAGCAAACAGGATACTTTGAATGCAGCAAACGTCACAACAGATGCCACAGTTGGAACATCTAGCGGTTCTGGTGTCGTGACCAGTGTTACCGCAGACAATGGTACTGTTGCAATTACGAAATCTAAAATCGTAAATGCTGACGTCGCAGATAATGCACAAATCGCCAGAACAAAAATTGATTTCACCGCAGACGAATTAAATGCATTGGGTTCTGGCATTACATCAGCATTAGTCGGTCAAATTACCACAAATGAAACTAACATCAGCAATATAAATGCCCAATTAGAAAAATCATTAACCCCAGAACAAATACGGGCATATCAGACGTGGGTTAGTGGCGGAAGAAAAACAAGTGGCGAAGCCTGGACGGCTTTACAAACAGCCTTTGCCGAAGACGTTGATAATGTCGTTTCCGATTATCAAGAAAATCACCAAAATTTGATTCCACGCAACAGAAATATCCAAAAAGGTATTGCATACTTAAAAGGTAACGGAATTGAACATTATACCCAGGGGGTCACGTACGGTGAGGCTGAAAATATAGGTATTAGCAACGCAGGCGTTAAGGAAAAAGCCGAACAAGCTTGGAAAGGTTATCTAACCAACGGAAAAGCCGATGATTATGTTCCAACCGTTGCCGCAGTCGAAGCTCGTGTAGAACAACAAGCACGTGCCGCACAATCCGACTATGCATACAGATCTTTGACCAATTTAACCGATGAAGGTAAGGCAAATGTTTCCGCCCTAGGTAAATACGACAGCACAACAAACTATGATACTGGGACGGTCGGTAAAGCAATCAAAGACAACGCTGCTGACATCACAACATTAAATAGCAATGTAAATACAGCTGGTTCCGTTTTGAAAACAATCAAAGACAATGCTGAAAACGCAACATTTACACCTGGAAACTCTGGAATAACCGCAACAAACCTGGCCGATGCCATCAAAGAGGTCAAGACAACCGCCGCATCTGGTATTAGCGATTTGGACCTGACCGACACCAATACAACCGGACAACCTGTTGTTCGGGTTAATCAAAACAACGGTGTGGTCGAGCCGGTTCGTGGAACAATAACCTATAAAGACGGCTTAGAATCAAAATTATCCAACGTTAATGCATCTGGCGACGCAGAAACAGCATATAAAAAATGCACAACCGCCAGCCCATGTACATTAACAATGTTCATGAACAACGACAAACCTGTCTATGAATGGACAAATATGGATACCGAAAACACAGACGCGGTTCTGTAATCTATATAAAAACATGTTAGTTCCCGCCCCGGCATTCCCGCCGGGGCATTTTTTTATTCCGCCCTATCCCACCCCATAGCCAAACCAGACAACAGTCGCAATTGTGCCCGCCACCCATAGCCTTGGCGAAGGGTGGTCATTGCGAGCGCAGTTTTTCACATTTACGCAAAGCGTAGGGTGTGAAAAACGAAGACGTCGCAATCCAGTAAATAATAAAGCCCAGCACTTTGTGCTGACATATAAAAACCTGGATCACTACGTCTCGCGCGTCCGGCTTTGTGCTAACGCACAAATTGGACTTGCTCGCTCGTGATGACAAAAATGCTTTGCATTTTTGTTATTACGTTATAATCTACATTCTATGAAACATGATTTTATACAATATACTTATTATGTTTATATTATGGCATCCAAACATAACGGCACATTATACATCGGTGTGACTAATGATATTGCGCGACGTGTATTTGAACACAAAACAAATGAAAACAAAAAAAGTTTTACCGCACGATATAAAGTGCATAAATTGGTATATTTAGAAACTTACGAACATATTGATGCCGCTATTACCCGCGAAAAACAATTAAAAAACTGGTCGCGCGCCACCAAGATACAATTAATAGAATCCACGAATCCAGAATGGACAGATTTATACGACCATTTATTATGGTAATAAATACCTGCACCATATTCAATTCCTCCCCCCTTTCCCAAAGGGCATTCGCCCTTTGTCATTGCGAGCGCAGTTTTTCACATTTACGCAAAGCGTAGGGTGTGAAAAACGAAGTCGTCGCAATCCAGTAAATAATAAAGCCCAGCACCCTGTGCTGACATATAAAAAATCATCCGCGTATATACAAAAACAACACGATAAACATAAAAAAACACAAAAAAGTCACCACCACAACACCGCACAAATCTGGGGTTTTTAAATTTTTTTGTAAAAAATTTTAATTTTTTTACTTTTTTCGCTTGCGTATATACAAATAAATTTACTATAACAAAATTAAGATATGTTTTGGGGGGCTATTTACCGGGCAAAATATCCACCCACATATTTCATACACACACAAACGAAGGAAAGGGAAATGAAACGAAATCATATTGCCATTGCTGGCATATTGGCATCTGTATTGGTGACAATGGATGCTGCCTGGGCTGACACCGCAACGGTCATCGCATCACAGGCATACGTCGATGCCAAGGTTGGTACAAAACTTAACTCATCTGCATTAAATGCCGGAACATTATCCACAACCAGCACAACAACCGTTCCATCTGAAAAAACGGTTAATGACGCAATTACAAGCGCGGTTTCCGGTATTGGCTCCCCTGAGGCATCAACATACATTATTGATAATGCCACCAGTGCAAAATCAATTTCATCAAACGATACAGACAAGGCTCCATCTGTGCGTGCTGTTAAAAATATGGTTCGTGCATCAACCGCAACTGGCGGTGGTGTTCGCGCTACTGCTTCTGCATCTGATGTATTGGTTCCAACCGAAAAGGCTGTCGCAACCGCTTTGGATGGCAAACTCAACAGCGACCTTGTAAATAGTGACACCAATGCTATTGTTGATGGCCACGCAGAAAAAATCCCGACAAACAACGCCGTCCAAAAGGGTGTTTTATATATCAAAGGTGACGGCATAGCTCGTCGCAGTGCCGCAGCAGACTTGGATTCAATAACCGCCGAACAATCTTGGACCACCGCAGCCGGTGCCGACAATTCAATCAAGGCAATACGTGACGGAAAATTAATGGATAACTATGTTCCAACAATGGCGGCAGTCGAGGCTCGTGTTAAGGCAATTAATGTTCCTGCGGCCACAGACACAAAATCCGCAACATATAGCTCTACGGCACATACTTTGACTGTGGCAACATCTGGCGATGGCGCATCAACATCAAAATACGCAACACCCAAACAGGTCGGAAACACCATAACCGATGTTAAAAGTTATATCGATTACAAGGACGGATTAAAGGTTGATGCCAATACCGCAATTACCGCATCTGGAACAACCAATAAGATCGTTCAATATGACGCAAAAGGTTTGGTCGTTGCCGGTACTACAGCTGGGGCATTGGCAACAAAAGATGCTGTTGGTTCTGCTGACATCACTGACCTTAGCATTACTAATGACGACATCAGCAATACTGCCAACATCGCATATACGAAAATGAACGGCACCCTCAAAGATGTCAATAGTACCAGCGCCGATGCAACATGCACCGCGGCATCACCTTGCGTGCTGACATATTATAAAATCGGTTCAACCGTTTATTACAAATGGACGAATTTAATCGAAACCGACGGTGTGACCGCATTACCGGCTTCGTAAAAAAACAGAAATACGTTTGTGTATGCCCCCATGTCCAAAAACATGGGGATTTTTTTGAAAAAAAATATCGCCGTCGCCGGCGGTATTTTTCGAATGCCCAGAAAGGAAGGAAAGGAGAAAAAGAAACGGGCATTCTAAACCAACAAAAAGGCGGGGTCCCAAGGTCCAGAGGAGAGAGAATGTAGGAGGGAGTCTGAATCCCCAGGGCCCCTGTTATCAAATGGATTAATCCCTTTGACGAATCGTAATGTAATACATTTTATTTAATTTGTCAAGTGATTTTGTCAAAAAAATTTTGTGGCAATTTTTTATCCCTAAATTCCTGGGAAATCAGCCCGATTGTCGCCCCACCCAAAACAATGTAAAATTACAGTAAAAATCAACCAAAGGGGAAAAACAATGACACATGACGAAGTCTGGGACGCAATCGAAAAATTTGCATGCGAACATGGTATGTCTTGTTCTGGATTGGCAAAAAGCAGTGGTCTGGACGCAACAACTTTTAACCGCAGCAAACGTTGGTCAAAATGCGGTCAGCCACGTTGGCCATCGTCCAACAGTATCGCAAAGATTTTAAGCGCAACCGATACAAACCTGCGCGATTTTACAAAACACATGGACCGCTGATTACATATAACAGATAACAGAGTCCAGATAACAGTTGCAAAATTATGATTTTTGCATCAACTGAACTCTGTTATCTGTAATCTGCACTATGGAAAATTAAACTGCCTTGATAAAAATTTTTGCCCGGTTTGCCGCCGCAATCACCGCATCTTTATCAATAACAAAGCAAGTTTTTGCATTAACAACAATTCCACGCAATTTCGCCGCCGCAACCGCATTGACCGTATCAACACCAATCGCCGGGATATCAATCCTTAAATCTTGACCGGGTTTTGTCATTTTTGCAAAAACCCCAGATGCGCGCCCGCGTTTATTTTTACGCATATCAACAACACGTTCCAACATACGCGCGGTTCCTTCGGCTGCCTCTACCGCGATAACCTGATTATCAACAACCACAGACGCACCAATATCGGCAACCCCAATTGTATGTGACACATCAACCGCACGTTCAATATTTTTTGCATCTGCCGATGTCGGCTTTACACGCGTCCAAACCCCAGGTTTTTCAAAAGTCAAATCTGGCGCAATATCTTGGGCCGCAACAATTTCATATCCACGTTTTTCCAATGCCTTGTTAAATGCAACCGCCATAGAATCATACCCCCGTTGATGTTTTAAAACACTAAGCAATACGCCAATCGACCAAAAATCTGGCCTGATATCAGCCAAATTTACATGTCCCAATGCGCCAACAAACACTAATTTATGAATACCGCGTTTTTTACACTCGCGTGCGGCACGACCACCCCCACCCAATCGAATTACCAAATCTGGATTTAATGCCGCATCATAAAAATTCTTTAACCCAATAACATACACGTCCCACCCGCGTTTGCGCATCGCATCACGCGCCAAAAATGGCAAAGACAATGCGCCTGCAAACAGTGCGACTTTTTTATCTGTAAATTTTTCTGTTGTTTTTTTCATCAATCATATCCTACGCGTAAAACAACTTGGAATCAACAGAAATTATGTTAGACTTATAAAAAAACACAAAAGGAAATAACACATGTCAAAATGTCCGTTCTTTGGTTTATGCGGTGGTTGCAAATTCGATTTTGATGCAGAAAATTACAAAACCGAAAAATTAAAAACACTGCCAAAAATCGATAATATGAACCCGGCAATATGGGGCAAAACCGGCACACGCAGGCGCGCAGATTTTGCCGTCAATCCAAACGCTTTTGGGTTTTATAAAAACGCATCTCGGGATATTATAAACATAGATAAATGTCCAAACCTGTTGGATTCAATCAATCGTATTATTCCTGATTTGGCAAAATTACCTTGGCAATGCACCGCATCTGTCCTGGTGACACAATGTGACAACGGAATCGTCGTCAATACCCAAAGTGATGTTCCATATTTTAATCCTGAATTTAAAACCGCTGTTCAAAAATTACCGAACGAAATTATTAGATTCACATGGAACGATACAGTTATTCGCAATTACATGAAAGCCAAAATTTCTTTTGATAAAACATCTGTCGATTTTCCAGATTCCGCATTTTTACAACCAACCATTGATACAGAAAAATCTATTCGCGATTTGGTTGTGTCCAATGTCGGCGATGCAAAACATGTCGTTGATTTATTCTGTGGAATTGGAAATTTTACATTTGCAACAAACGCCACCGGATTTGACATTATGGGCATTGGAATAAATCGTGATTTATTCAAAAAACCATTATCATCAAAACAATTAAATCAATACGATGCAATAATAATGGACCCACCACGCGCAGGCGCATTATCACAAACCGAACAAATTGCAAAATCAAATGTGAAAACCGTTGTATATGTATCTTGCAATCCTGGGACATGGAATCGCGATAAAAACATTTTATTACGCGGCGGATACAAATTACAAACCATCACACCAATCGACCAATTTGTCGGCAGTCCCCATTGGGAAATATTTTCTGTATTTAAAAAGTAAAAACAAAGGGCTTAAAAAAGCCCTTTACTTTATTTTAATGCACAACACCATCGCCATCAACAATCTTCACAGATTGCCACACAGGCGTTTTATTATCACCACTGCCACTGACACTCAATAAATATAAACCTTCATCTGGCCATATATTCGCCAAACTGGCATTGATATTATTTTCAATGGTTCGTGCCAAATTATCTATATAAACCTTGTTATAGTAATTATCTGTCAAATAAGCCTTTTTAACATATAACGGTAATTCAACAGCGGTCAAATCCAAACTATGCCATACCTGGACACGATTACCATTGTCCTCGGTTTCATATTCGTCCAAATAGCGCCATTGTAATTTTCCGTCAAACACACGCATTTCACTTGTTCTGGAACTATCGCCTTCCATAGACAAATACGAACGCAACCCAGCCATATCAACAGCAATTTCACCGGTTTGTTCATTTAATATGATATAACCTTCTTCGGCCGGGGTCAGTTTTATTTGTTTGCCAGCCAAATCCCTGTCAATACGTTCAACAACCGTTGCCAACGCAGATTCCGTCACATATCCGTCCAGCAAAGATTTCAAATCATAAACAGTCGTCCATTTTTTTACATCTGTTGCCGCACCGGTTTCCGCATCTGTTTCAAACTCGTTCATATAACGCCACTGCAAAACACCATTATCAACACGAATTTCCGCCGTTTTCAAACTATCGATACCCAGAGCATTTTTCAAATCATCAAATTTGATACCGATTTCTTCACCACCACCATCAACAGATGTAATGGCAATAAATCCGTCTGGGGACTCGGTCAATTTAACCTGCTTTTTAGCCAATTCTGTATCAACATATGTTTTCAACGCATAGTCTTGCAGTTGTGTCGATAACGCACTATTCGTCACATAATCATTTAATGTCGTGGTCAAAGATGTATTATCAACATAATTTTCCAATTTACCATCAATTAGACCACCAATATCAACCGAAACATCTGTCCATTTTTTTGTTGTGCCGTCTGGTTCAAATTCATTTAAATACCGCCAGCGCAATTTACCTGCATCGGTAATTTCCATTTCGATTTTTTCTGCCGCATCTGGAATATTTAGTGCGTTTTTCAAATCTTGTAATTTTAATCCAATCACATCATTATTGATTGTGATAAAACCACCCGCGTCCGCAGATAAAGTTTTTTGATAATCATTCAATGTATTTTGGAAAACCGTTTCTGTCACATAGTTGGCCAATTTATTATCTATCAAAGTATTAATATTGTTTGATACATTAACCCACTTTTTTGTTGTGCCATCAATTTCAAAAGAATCCAAATACCGCCAGCGCAACAAACCACCATCTGTGATTTCCATTTCGATATCGCGTTGGGCATCTGGAATTTCCAAAGCATTTTTCAAATCTTGGAACTTTATACCAATTTTATTATTATTAATTTGCAAATATCCATTTTCATCGGCCGTCAAAGCCCCCTGTAATCCTGCCAATTCCGAACGCAATACATATCCGCTTAAATCAACAAAATCACTGACCTTTTGATTTGTTTGATGCCATGCCGTATCCCCAACATAACGCCATTTAATTTTACCATCATCTGTAAAATCAATTTCAACTTCGCGTTCTTGCGGAATATTCAAAGCATTTTTTAATTCAGCAAATTTAACACCAATTTTATTATCTACAATTTCGATATATTTATCACTTGCGGCCTCTAAATTGCCTTGCAATCCCGCCAATTCGCTTTTCTTGACATAATCTTCCAGTATTGCCAACTGAACATATCCGTCCAGATTTCTGCGCATCAATGCATCGATATCAGCGGTTGTCCATTTTTTCGTCACACCGTCTTGTTCAAAATCGTCCGTATAACGCCACTGCAATTTACCATCTTGGGTAAATTGAATTTCAGATTGTTGTGCATTGGATATACCCAAATCGGCCTTTAACTTATTAAACTTGATATCAATTGTACCAACCTGATTATCAATCGCGATATAACCTTCATCTGTGGTTGTAAGTTTTCCTTGCTTGCCCGCCAAAGCCTCACTCAATGAAACATTTTCATTTGCCAAATCATATTCTTTTAAAACAGTTCCCAAATCAACAATTAACTGTTTTTCATCAACACAACCATCACCTGTATTGTTGGCATAACACCACCACAATTTATAATCTTCGTCTATTTCCGTCAGTAAATCTTTTTGTGTTCCCAATGCATCTTGCAAATCATGTTTCAAAGCATTTATATCAATAGAAATTACATTATTATCGTCCCCAGAAATATCGATGTATTCACCATCGCCAACAATCAAAGTATTTTGTTTATCAACCTTTAATCCATCAACAGAAGTTTGCAATCTGTCAATTTGATTTTGCAAATTATCCAAATCGACATTTGAAGTTCCACCCCCAGATGTTCCACCGCCTGTTGGTGTTGGCTTTGTTGAATGAGACAAATTCAAATATTTACCAATAGACAAACGCGAAGATGCAGAATCCGCAACCCCAGACGATGTTCCACCGGCATTTGACAGTCCTGAATAACTTTGTGATGATGTTGCCGACGCAACCTGGGTTGGATTAGAAAATCGCAACGACGACCCACGTGTTGATTGCGACACCGCCGTTGTTGTTGTGGCTGTTGGGCTTTTTAATTCTGTCGATGTGCCAGATGCCCCCACCATTGTATTTCCCCCAGACCCCAAAATACGAACCGCCGAAAACGCAGATGATGAATACACCAACATACATGCGATGCTTGTTAAAAAGGTTAAACAAAATCCATTTCTTTTTTTCATCTCATCTGCCCATTTGTTTAAAAACTAACTCTCAACCCAACAGAAAAAGCATTTTCCAACACCAATCCGCTGGTAATTTTCAACGAAAAATCCCGATAATTTCCGTCGTTATATTGATCCCACAAAAACGTGCGTGATATTTCTGGACCTTGGATTCCAGACAACCGATACCGCAAATCAATATGCATATTATTACCAAAACGAAACGCGTATCCGGCGGCAACACCGACCTTGAACAAATTATCTGTATATTTCGCCCCAGATGTAGAATTTTGGAACAACAAACCATCAATTGTGACATTGGAACGAACAATCCCCAGTCCCCCGCCCAGATAAAACCCAGAATCAAAATCATAATACGCATTTGCCATCAAATAAGGCATAGACAAAGTATATGTTGCGGCCTCGTCATAATCTTCGAATTCTTTGGTCAAACCCAATTCCAGGTCCATGCGCCAGTTTTTAGACAAATACACACCCAACGCGACATTTCCACCAAACACAGTTTCCCCAGAATATTCATCTTGACTGAACAATAAATCTGTCCCCGCATAATTAGAATTATAATCATTTTTCCAATTCCAAATATTCATTGCCAGATTTCCAGCCAAATAAACATTATATCCTGCATCGTTGTCTTGGTTTTTAAATGTATTTGATTTAGTCTTCTTTACAACCACCGGGTTTTCAACCTTTTCAGCCTTTTTCACAACCCCTGATTTTCGAAAATCACGTGATAAAATGACGACATCATCGCATGGACGATTATCACATGCGCATGGATTTGCCGGCACATAAATCATCGTCCCGAACGCAGTTATCGGTGCAAAACAGGCAAGATACAGCACAAAAGCAATCTTTTTAAATAACATTTCCTTCCATTTATCTTTATAATTTTATCACAAATTCAATTTTTTTCCAAACCATAAAACACACAATTTTATAAAAGATTTTTATTATTTGACCAAACTATATTTTTTTTCTAAGATACCACCTGAAATGGAAGAAAAAACATCATCTATATCTTTAACAAATGTGGCGGCATCATATGATAATGGTGCTGATGTCTTGACAGATGTATCATTTAACATCACCGGTGGCGCGATTTATTTCCTGACCGGCGCATCTGGTGCGGGCAAAACGACTTTGTTGCGTTTGATTTACCAATTACACAAACCAAAATCCGGTCAAATAAAATTATTTGGTAAAATCACAAACGATATGACGCGCGATGAAATTACCGAAATCCGCAAAAAAATGGCGATTGTATTCCAAGAATATTCTTTACTATCGCATTTAACGGTATTTGATAATGTGGCTTTGCCATTACGTGTTCGCAATATGCCTGAAAATAAAATAAAAAAACTGGTACCAAAGGTTTTAGATTGGGTTGGACTGGGTAAATATGCGGACGAAAAACCATTGGCACTCAGTGGTGGCCAACAACAACGTGTATCGGTTGCGCGCGCGATTATTGTTCAACCGTCTATATTATTGGCTGACGAACCAACCGGCAATCTGGACGATGAAAACGCATCACGTTTAATGGATTTGTTTATCCAGATGAATAAAATGTTTGGCACAACAATAATATTGGCAACACACAGTCGCCGCTTAATCGAAACATATAAATTTCCGGTAATTCACATTGAAAATCATCATGTTGGATTTGTGACCAATCAATCTGCATCTGGGGATACACCAAAAAAATTATGGAAGGGTCCTGCCCCAAAAAATTATTTCAGTGAATTATCAAAACAATTTGACGACATTGGGAATATGCAATGAAACAGAAACCGATTGTTTTTTCGCTTATCCGCGAACAGAGTACATTTATGACGGCAATTATGTCGGTTTTGACATTTTTATCTGTTTTGACTTTGGGAATTGCAATAATGATTGGGACGGGCGCAATTCGTATGAATACATCATGGGATTTGTTTGCAACGGTCCAAACAACCGATGAAAATGACGCACCAAAAATTCGCGAAATTTTATCACAAAACGCATCAAAAATAGAATCTTCAAACGAAATATCAAATGCCCAGATGACTGATTTAATGTCGCCATGGGTATCGGGTGGTTCTGCATTACAAAAATACCTGCCCAAAATGTGGGAGGTTAAATTCAAAACCACCGCCGATTTAAAATCTGTCCAACAACAAATCAGTCCATACGCAAAATTCCTGACCCACAAAAACGCATTGCAAAACCCTATTCGCGCAGGTTGGTATTTGATTGCGATTTGTGCATTGGTATTGGCTGTATCATTGGGGTCTATAACCGTATGTGTATCGTATATTGCGCACAATACGGCAATGTTGCACAAACGCGAATTGGAAATATTAAATCAAATCGGTGCCAGTGATGCTTTTGTTGCGAAACAAATGCAAATCATTGTCGCCCGGATTTGCACACGTGCAACAATATTTGGATTTATAATTGCCCTGCCATTTTTATTTTTAATCTTGTCGGCATCACATTCGGCACGTGTTGGTTTAATGGCAATGATGGATATAAATATATTCGGTTGGATATTATTGATTTTATTACCGGTTGCAATTACGATTTTTGCGACACATATTACAAAACACACAACAAAAAACATTTTAAAAAACAGTTAAATGAAAGTTTTCACACCATCTTTTTTGATATTGGGATTTTTTGTCTTGGGCGGAATGATATTCAAACTGACATCACCGTTAAGTTGCGGACCAATTTTACCCAACGACAATATATTTGTTTTAACCGGCGATGCGCGCCGCGTTCCGTATGCGTTAAACCAGACGAAACAATATCCAATGGCACGAATTCATATAATTGGTGCCGGCGGTCATAATTTCAACACCGGCAAACATCGTGTCACAATGGAAACGAAATCGAAATCGACATATCAAAATGCATTGGCAATTGAACGAATTGTTCGCCAAAAACATTTAAAACGCATTGTTGTTGTCACAACCGAAGAACACATGAAACGCGCAACGCATTTAATTCGCTTGGAAACGCCGGATACAGAATTGGTGACATGTTCTGCCCCATTAACAGGCATGCCCGCGTCCCAACGATTACAAAGATGGACTGTTGAATATGTAAAATATCTGGTCACACTGTTTGGTATCAAAGAAGGTTAATTATGTTAAAAACAATTATTTTCAAATTTACATTGGCGATTTATTTTATTATTTGGACTCCTTTTTTGGGGCTTAGTTTAATAAACAAAAAATTGACAAGAATTGCGATGCATGCCGAAACCATGGGCGTATTGTTTTTGGCACGAAAAATTACAGGCATAACATACATGATTCATTATCCACCGGTTGAAGAAAACGGTATTCCAACGAAACCGAACATGAATACGCGCACCGATGGCAAGGCAATAATTGCCGCCAAACATATGTCTATATTAGAAGTGGCAATTTTATTTATGACGGTTCCAAAATCTTTTTTCATTTTAAAGCGCGAATTATTATGGATACCTGTTTATGGTTGGGCATTTTGGCGGGTTGGTTTTATCGGTGTAAATCGTGCGCGTGGTAAAACAAACATGCGCAAATTGACAGATCGGGTTGCAGACAAAATTATGAACGGATACACATTGGTCGTCTATCCCGAAGGTACCCGCACAATGCCGGGCCAACACCCTGCATTAAAACGTGGATTATTGTTTTTGGCACACGAATTAAAATTACCGATATTACCGGTTGGCACAGACGCAGGATTATATTGGCCAAAACGCGGCAAAATGCGTGGCGGTATTGCAAATATGTATTTTGAAAATCTATTACCCGCCAGTGCAACATTGGAAGAAATTCACGAATCAATCAATCGCCACAGCGCATAACCCAGAGTTCAAAGTTCAAAGTGCAAAGTTCAATCTTTTTTATCCAACTTAGCCTGCAAAGTTTTTGTAGTCTTGGCTAATATTTTTGCTATTTCTTTACAATCCACAGAAATACTTTCATAACTTTTAACATCTATAAACTCTGCATCTTTTAACAAATCCAACCAATATAATGTTTCTTCTGTTTCTTTCAACGCAATATATACTTTGGACAAAAAATCTTTTTCACTCATCGCACAAACAGATTCAGCCAAATTTGCACCTATACTGGTTCCACTTCGTAAAATTTGTTTAGATAATACAAATTCTTTTTTATCGTTTATCAAATACTGATATAAACGAACTATCCTCAAAGCAAAATTCTTACTTTTATCTCTTGCTATATTGTCTTTTGCCATAATGTATCCTTAATTGCACTTTGCACTCTGCACTTTGAACTTTTATTTGCACCAACCTTTTCGTTTGCCGCCATTATACCCACGACCCAGACCTTCACGAATCAAAGTGCGACCAACATCACGACCACGTGAATCTTTGACCGTCGCATCAATTCTACCCAGGTATTTATCGTCTTTGATATTTTCTAATTCAACAACACTATCCACCGGCAACAATTCAGCCAATCGATTTCTCGCAACATTTGCCGCCACAATTTCATCAACACATTCACCATGCATTTCAGGTGTATCAACATTGCGAATACGCACACGAACAGACACAATCGTATCGTCCGCCAACTTTACACCCGCCGAAAAAGTATCGCCATCAACAATATATTTCACCACCGCAGGCACCGCACCTGCCGCCGATACAAACATCGACAAAAACACACCTGCAAAAAATCCTTTCCTAAACCACATAATTTTACTGCAACTTTGGCGACCAAGTTGGTTCAACACCATTTACACCGTCTGGCAATTCAATATCGTATATATTCAATCCAGTAATATCGACACTGCGCAAATGACTCATGCGGTCCATACCGTCCCCAGATTTTTCGGTTTCATAATAAACCAGTCTGCGCGAACCAGGTGCCCACGATGGTGCCTCCATATACCAACCACCCGCCAATATTTTTTCGCGTTTGCCGTCAGGCCCCATAATACCAATATAAAACGTGTCATCGGCTATTTTGGTAAATGCAATAAATTGACCGTCCGGTGACCAGGCCGGTGTCGCATACCGCCCCGCCCCAAATGTAATACGTTCTTCGGCACCTGTCGATAAGTCCATAACATGAATTTGCTGGCTGCCAGACTTATCAGAATTAAATGCCAACTGCGCCCCATCTGGCGAATAAGACGGTGATGTATTCAACGAATGTCCAAACGTTAATTGTTTCAATTCATGCGTATTTATATTGTATTCAAAAATGTGCGTGTCAGGCCCACGAACCAAAGACATTGCAACCTTTGTTCCATCTGGCGAAAAACGCGGTGCAAAATTCATACCACCAAATTCACCCAATCTGCGCTGCGCCCCGGTATCTAAATCCAATGTCCAAATCATAGGTTTATCATCACGATAAGATAAAAATACTATCGTCCGCATATTTGGCGAAAAACGCGGCGACATAACAAAAGTCTTGTCATCAGACAAATACCGCATACCAAACCCATCTTGGTCCATAATAGCCATACGTTTAACCCGGTTTGCAACATCGCCAGATTCCGCAATAAACACGATTTGGGTATCAAAATAACCAACCTCGCCTGTTAATCTTTCATAAACCGCGTCAGCCATCAAATGCGCCATACGACGAATAGATTTTTTAGACGCCGCCAAACTTTGTGCCTCTATCTGTTCTTTGCCTGCCATATCCCAAACATAGAATTCCAATTTATACATATTATTTTTTTGTTTGGTCATTTTAGACTGAATCAAAACCTGGGCATGTATGGCTTCCCATAATTTAAAATCAGGCATATCATTAAATTTCACAAATTGCGGATAGGCATCTTGGTTTATCATACGGAACAGACCTGTTGATTTTAAATCATTTTCCACAACCGAACGCACCATTTCCGCATCTGTTTTCGCGACACCTTTGCCAAATTCAACTTTTTGCAACGCGATTGCAACCGGTGATACATTACCAGCAACAATATCAACCTTTAATTCAGCATGCGACGGCATTGCCAAAAGCGCACAAAAAATCATTGCAAAAATTTTTTTCAGCATTTTTTATCCTTTCCTTAAAAAATAAAATTCATATAAATATGCACCCAAAGTTTAGCCACAAAAAATCCAAAAATCAAATTTATTTAAACAATACATTCGCCCCTACAAAAGTGCTGACACGCGTGCTGACAGTGGTATTCACAAATGTATTGACAAATGTAAATACATTGATATAGTCAATCGTAAAGACACAAATATTGACGTTTGTGTTGAATAATGTATAGGGGTAAAAACTATGCCAAATGTTATGCAACAATTATTCATTATGAATATAGAGGCCCTGTTAAAAGAATACGCGGCCTATCGCACATTTAATAAAAGTGATTGCGTTATAAACATGCGAATTCCACATGCCATATTGGATAAAATCAAAGAATTGGCAAACCAACAACACGTCCCATATCAATCTTTGATATCGTCTGTGTTATATTCATTGGCAAATGTCGAAGACAACAAACAATAAAAACAAGTTTTAAAACCCAACAAAAAAATCGGGTGGAATCCCACCCGATTTTAATTTTATTTTGGTTTGGATTATTTGCCCCAACCCGTTGTGATTTCTTTACAACCAAACGAACCACCATCACTGGCCGCAGACATCAAGAAAGACAAAACCACACCGATTAAGAACAACAAACTAAATCCAACCAGCAAACCGGTTCCTTTCTTTTTTACATCGTCCATTTTAACTTCGCCTTTGGAAATCCAACCCCATGCCCATTCAGCCATATAAAATCCAGCACCAACAAATGCCAAAATACGCAATGTTTTAAAAACACCCTGCATTTTGCCAACCAACGAACACAACGCACTGTTATCCGTACCCGCCGCATGCGCAGGAACAATAACCAAAGCCACAATCGCAGCAAACACTAAAACTTTTGTATAATTTTTCATGATATCTCCTTTTTATATTTATCAATGCAATTTTACCACAAAACACAATATTTTTCAAAACAAAAAATATAAAAAAAATGATGGCGCAAACGCGCCACCACATCATCAAAACCATTGATCAGGATAGACCTAATCATCAAACATGATGCATCGCTGCACCAATTTCCATGTCATTACATAACGACGTATTGGATTGTTGTTTTCTTGGCAGAACATGCATTGCAAGATTTTTTAACAACAACCGGTTTAACGACCACAGATTCTGCTTTTGGTTCCGCAGCCGGTGTCATAACACGACGTTCGTTGCGAACTGTTTTGCCACCCATATCACGAGCATACAAATCAGCACAACGTGTGTAACGATAAACAATCTTTTTATCTAAATCTGCGGTATCAACATCACGTGAATAATGATTTGCAGATTCACCAGCATAATAAATGCAATCTTCGCCATCTTGGACATAACGAACATCGCCTTTGTAATAATCATACGAACCGCCGCATGCAGCCAAAGCAATAAATGCGACCAAAGCTAAACATTTTTTCATTTTGTTTCCTTTATATCTGTTATGCAGATGACGGTTTTATCACCTACTTCGCAAAATATTATTACACAAAATTTTAGACTGTCAAGTTTTATATCAAAAAAATTTATGGAACAAAGATTTTTATATTTGCTAACATATATTTTAACAGGGGGGCATTTCATGGAATATCGTTATTTTGGCTTAAATTCCGGGCAAAAACTGTTGCAAAACGCATTGCGACATGGTGGTTTTGCGGTTCCGGCATTTAACGCATATAACATGGAAACCGTCCAGGCAATTATTTCGGCGGCGCGCCTGACCCACAGCCCAATAATCATAGCAATTTCCGAATCGGCATTAAAATACATGGGCGATGATATTTTAATGGGATTAATATCTGGGTCAAAAATTACACCAAACGAACAAATCGCCCTGCACTTGGACCATGGAAAATCGGTTGAATCATGTATGCATGCAATAAACATTGGTTTTTCCAGTGTGATGTTAGATTTCAGTAAATATAATTTTGACGACAATATTACCGCAACACACGATATTGCAAAATATGCCCACGCACGCAACGTATCGGTCGAGGCTGAACTGGGGCAACTCGCCGGAATCGAAGACGAAAATACATTTGGAACAAAATCTGTTTATACCGACCCAGATTCTGTTTATGAATTTGTCCGCCAAACCGAAACAGATTCTTTGGCAGTTGCAATTGGAACATCGCATGGCGCATACAAACGAAAAAATGCCGACGAAAAATTACGATTCGATATATTGGAACAAATACAAAATAAAATTCCATACACACCATTGGTTTTGCATGGTGCATCATCTGTTCCAAACGATTTTGTTGAAACAATCAATCAATATGGTGGAAATTTACAAAATGCAATTGGTATAGATACCGAACAATTAAATTTTGCCGCAACCAAAACACATATCTGCAAAATAAATATCGACAGTGATTTACGTTTGGCATTTACCGCGGCGGTTCGTAAAAATTTGCATGACGCACCATCGAACTTTAATCCGCGCGAATACATGGACGCAGGACGTGACGCAATCCGCGATTATTGTATATTTTTAATCCGCGAAATTTTCAATTCCGCCAACAAATTATAATTCCGCCCCTTATGCGAGGGGGACCTCGCTGAAGCGAAGCGAAAGCGGGTGGAGGGGGTGCTGTAAAAAGCGCCACACTTTAAATAAAAGGCCGCGGTTTCCCACGACCTTTTCCCACACACAAAGAAACTTTATTTTTAATTCGACTGACAAGCAACCTTGCCACCCCAATAAGACTCATACCCTGTCACAACTTGACTGGTTCCGCTTGGGCACTCATTCAACAATTGAGTATTTGCAAACATCCCAGAGAACATTCCAACACCTGAATCACTATATGGACTACCATTAGCAATTAAGCCACTAAACATAGACGCGGGTATATAACCAGATAATGATGTACAACCACTAAAGGTGTTCTTGAACAAACTGTTTGCTGCATGGGTCACACCACTAAACAAATTTGTTGGCAACCCAGTCAAATGCGTACAATTTGCAAATGTCGATTCATAAAATCCATTATAATCTGAAGTATCCACAACACCTGCATTCACACCACTAAACAGATTACCAGGAATTGAAGTCAATCCAGAATTCTCAAAAGTACTTTTAAACATTAACTTACCCCTACCACTCGAAGCATTTACACCACTAAATAAACTCGCCGGTATAGATTGCAAATCTGTCGTCCCTGCAAAAGTTTCATTAAATAAATCCCCACCAGTAATTTGACCACTAAACAAATTTGCCGGCAAAGTATCTAACTCAGCACAATCCTTAAAAGTTTCCGCAAAAGTACTAAATGCCTCACCTGATACACCAGCAAACAGACCAGCCGGAACCGCTCTTATAGATGTTCCTGAAAATGTCCTACTAAACATACGATCTGCATTACCTGAGACACCATTAAACAATCCTGATGGAATTACTGTTATATCTGTACCTGAAAACGTGCCGCTAAACATACTTTCCGCACTACCTGAAACACCACTAAATAACCCTGATGGAATTGCCGTCAAGCCAGAATTTTGAAAAGTTCCCTCAAACATACTCGCTGTCGAACCGGAAACACCTTGGAATAAATCAGCAGGAATTTCTGTCAGATTATCTAGCGAACTAAAAGTATTATTAAACGAAGGTTGAGCCACAACAACATTTGATTGTGTAATAGTTGGGAACAAACTTCCTAACTTGCCACCAACTGCTGCAATTTTATTTTCCACTTGTCCATTTCTATAATCGCTAAATGCTATAGCGGCACCATCACCATACCCCACTGTATCTCCACCAAACTTAATTGTATACACCCCAGAATTAGCATATGTATGGCTATAAAATCCTCGTTGTGTTGCAGAAGCACGATCTATAGTTTCAATTGTGCCATCACCCCAATTAACAAAATATGTTCCTTTGGCCCCCATACTGAAAAAGAACTCTTCATTTGCATTTATATTCGTTGTTGTCACAGTAAATTTTTCTTCAAAATGTACTGCCTCGGTTGCAATTGTTGCATCTGCACTGCATGAATTTCCTATGCTATTAAAGTATGCTTTGGCACCAGGTTGCCCAGCGGCAAAATTGCCAACAAACGCACGCATACACACAGCTTCACACCCAGAACCCGATACACCCGCAACAAGCCATTTATCTGTGGTCACATTTTTACGCGCACCAAGTGTATCCCCATTTCTTTGACGATAGCCAGTTAAATTACAAGCACAAACATTGCCCGACGGTATTCCCGATGGCAACGACACAATCGCACCTTGCGTTGTTTGTGCAATATCAACACCACGCGACACACCAAACACTATCGCATTCGACCAAGCCCCCCAATATTCATTATTGGCAACACTGCACCCAATCGAAGAATTCGAACTGTTGCATTCCGCATCACCTAAACTAACACCACCAATCGAATAAGCATCTATGGTTCCAACATCAATCAAACCCGCATCTGCAACACAATCAATAATTTCATACCAATTGCGTGTGCCCGATGTATCCGTCACCAACAAACATGTTTTACCTGCCTCGCACGAATGATTATCGTCTGGACGTGTTTGTTTGCCGGACTGCAACGCGGCAATATTGTTTGTATTTGTTATCGCATTGGATACAACATCACGAATCGTTGCAATTGTATTATCTAAATCACGACGCACATACGAAAAACGCGCATCATTAAAAGATTTTGTTGCAATCTTTATGCCTGTCACCGCACCCACAGGGTCATCGCCAGTCGGTGTTTCGGTTGAACCCGTCTCAGCTTTATCAACGACACATTTTGCATTTTCTTCTCCCAAAAATTCTGCACCTTCTAATTTATAGCCATCTTCGCAAACGCACATACCATCTTTTTCAACAGTATTTGCTTTTGTACATTTACATACATCACCACCCCATGTTCCACCAGACTTTTCACATTTTTCTTGTTGTTCGGCGGTATTTTCTTTTGGGCCTTCTACCTCGGCAGATACTGCCTCATCGCCCTCCGCGTATGATGCACCAACACCGGCAAACGATGTAATCGACACAACCGCCAAAATTGAAAGTAAATGTTTAAAAAGATTTTGTTTAAACATGAATTCCGCCCTTTGTTTTTATGATATGCCACATAACATTAATTTGATGAACAAACTACACCGGTACAATTTGCTGCGCTTTCTTGACCTTCGACACAACAATTTGTTTTAATTTTAACCCATTTATATTTGGCATTTGCCCCTGTTCCGTCGGTCACCGCACCGGCATCACCCGTCGCAGATGTTCCGCCCATTGTTATATATCCACAACCACTATATTCGTTGGTTAAATTATCACAAACCGTATCACGCAATCCGGCGGTCACCTGTCTGTTATTTTGCAAACCTTTTTCCGCCCATGTGGTTGCACCGGTCGTTCCCTCAATCGCGGTTTTATTCGCCGTCACAACACCATTATCTGTGTTTGTTCGGGTTGCCAAAGTCGTCACCAGATTATTTGCCTCGGTCTTGCGAGCCTGGACATATTTTGTTGTTGCATGATTTATTTTAATACTACCGTCCGCCTGTTTTTTTGACGCATACGGATGATTTGAATCATAATTAATTTCTGGAAAAGCCTCGTATGTCACAGTATTTGTTTCAAACGCAACAGCCATGCCGGACATCAAAACCCCAGCGACACCCGCAAAAAGCAGAATCTTTTTCATTTTTTTCCCCATCGTTATAGTTTGTTTGCAAATATATTATACCACAAAATGCGACCTAAAAAAAATATAAACATAAAAAAATTGGTGAAAAAATTTCACCAATTTCACTTGATTTTTTTTAAAAAACATTATTTTGCGCGTTCAACATATTCCAAAGTTTCTGTATTTACAACAATTTTTTCATCTTGTTCGATAAATACAGGAACCTGAACACGAATACCATTATCCAATACCGCCGGCTTTCCCCCAGAGCCAGTTGCTGTTTGACCTTTTAATGCAGGTTCTGTTTCAACAACCGTCGCAACAACCGTTTTCGGCAAAGTAATTGATACAGGGTGACCTTCGACAAAATTGGCACGCACCATCATTTCAGGTGCCAAGAATTTCATTTGGTCGCCCAACGAATCGTTTGGCATGGTAAATTGCTCATAATCAGACAGATTCATAAAATATGCATCAGTCCCATCAGAATACAAATATTGACATTCCAAATCTTCGACCATCAATTTTTCAACCTTGTCTTCGGCACGCCAACGGTCACCGCCCTTGTTTCCCGAATCGATATCGCGCAAGTCTGCCTGGACAAACGCACCGCCCTTGCCCGGTTTAACCTTGGTAATTGATGTCACAGAATAACGTTTTCCATTGTGGGAAATAACCCAACCCACACGCATATCATTTGCAATAAATGTCGCCATTTTAAATCCTTTTATTTTGAAAAATACCTGCAAATTATAAATAACACATTGTTAAATGCAAGAAAAAATGCGCCGTCGGCGCATTTTTTTTACATTCTCATCGGCATCAGGACAAACAACGCATCTGTCTTTTTATCCGTAGATTTGATTGTTGTTGGTGACAAAGAATCTTGCATTTCCATCTGGAACTTTTCACCTTCGACCTGGCCTGCAACATCAAGCAAGAATTTCACATTAAACACAACAGTAAATGCAGAATCACCATTATATTCAATGTCTAACTCTTGGGTTGCGGTTCCTGCATCTGGACTGGACGCATTGATAACCAATTTATTTGTCGAAAATGTTAATTGAACAGATTTTGTTTTATCCACAGATGCGACCGACACCAAATCAACCGCATTTATAAATTGTTTTCTGTCCATAATGGCAATCTTGTCATTACCTTTTGGAATAACAACACGATAATTTGGATATTGTGCATCAACCAATTTACTGGTCAAAATAGCCGCACCAACGGTAAAACGCGCCTTGGTATCAGACAATTCAACCAAAACATCATCAACATTGGCATCTTCCAATAATTTAGACAATTCACCAATCACACGACGTGGCAAAATCACAGACGGCATTTCCACACTATCAACCGGTGCCACCATCGCACACAAAGCCAAACGTTGCGCGTCTGTTGCAACCGCCGTCAGCATTTTTGATTTACCTTCCTCGGCAATATGGAAATAAATACCGCCCAAATGATAGCGCACATCATCTGTTGGAATTGCAAATTTTGTTTGGTTAATCAAATGTGCCAAATCACCCGTTGTCATTTGAAATTTTGTGGTTAAATTACTGCCCGCCATAGCTGGGAAATTTTCCGCCGGCAATGTTGGCAAATGAAATACCGCACGACCACTGGACACGACCAGTTGATCGCCAACCTGTTTAAAAGAAATTTCCGCATCATCAGGCAATTTACGAACGATATCATACAGCATCTGGACAGGAACCGTCGTTTTACCAGACAAAGTAATATCAGCCGCCACATGTTCAACCAATTCCAAATCAACATTTGTTGCCGACAAGACCAAATCTTCGGCGACCTCTAACTTTACATTCATCAAAATAGGCAAAGTCGCACGTTTTTCAACAATAGATTGCATATGCCCCAATGCACGAATTAAAACCTGACGAAAAACAGAAAATTCCATAATAAAACTCCTAACTTATCTTTCTTTTTCTTGTCCTTTTCTACATTCTCATGACGCATTTTACCAAAAAACACCGATTCGGTGCAAGGGCAAAAGCCACCACAAAAAAACACCGCCAAAATAAAACTTGGCGGCGTTTTCATTTTTGAACAATTACATTTTCATAACTTTTTCTAATTTTGCACGCAACTTTTTCAAATCATCATACTTTGTTATCTTACCTTTCTCTGCGATTGATACATCGCCACTTTCTTCGGATACAACCAATACGGTTGCTGATGTGGCTTCACTTAATCCTAATGCCGCCCTGTGTCGTGTTCCATATTTCCAATTCAGGTTATTTTGTGACAACGGCAAAATCGCACCGGCATATGCAATTCTGTTATTTTCAACAATAACCGCACCATCGTGTAATGGTGTTTTATTAAAAAATATAGTTAATAATAATTCACTCGTAATTTTTGCATCAATCATAACACCTTTGCGTTCAATTACAGATTCGTCCAACATAGACGGGAAAACAATCAACGCCCCCGTATGTTTTGCCGACATATATTCAACCGCACTAACAATTGCGTCCAATGCGGTTGTGTCTTTTTGATGCATTTTTTTACTATCACCGTGTCCAACAAACAAAGTCCGCCAACCTTGGATAGACCCCATCAATGCCATAAATTTACGCAATTCTGGTTGAAACACAACAACCAAACTGATTGATAAAAACAAAGCCACCCAATGTAAAAATGTTCCCAACAAATCAAAATGCAACATTATACACACAAAACTAAACACCCACAGCACCACCAAACCCAAAATACCGCGCACCATTTTTTCAGATGCCGTATTTTGTATCAACCGTTTGTAAAAATACCAAACACAGAACAAAATTATTAACAACTGAATCAATTCAGATATATGCATCATTTTTTATTTCCTTTTATTATTTTTTCAACATTGGTTCTACTAACTCTGGCAAAGGCAACCCCAACCATTCTGGGTCACCATCTTCATCAGGCGCACCTTTATCCAATGCGGTTTTGCAAGGCGTGCTGTCCGCCAACCAATTTTCCAAAAGCCCCCCTGCCAAAACGCCAGCAACAAAACTGACCCCACCGGTCAATGGTGCCAACAACAATCCCAGACCTGTTGCCGATACAACCTTGCCTGTCAAAGCCGCACCATTTATACGAATATCTGGTTCTGCCAAATTACCAACAATTTCAACAGTATTTACAACATTACCTGTTATTGACAATTTCAACCCACGTGACGGAACCGTTGTCAAAGCCAAATTGATTGTTTCATCACCTAAATTCAAATCACCTGCCAATCGTGCATTTATAGAATTTGTTTCGACCGCAACACCATTACGCGTTTCGATATCACCATCACGCAATTTTAAATTTGCCACCACACAAGAAATAGTTGCCTTGTCATATTTTTTATCGGTCCGGAAAAAGTCTTGAATATTATGACGCAAAGATGTTAATACATCTGTACCATAAATATTTTCCACCAACCGCGGATACGCATATCCACCCCCCACAGAATATGCCATCACAGGCCCAGTAATTGTGTTCATCCATTGCGACATATTTTTACCATGCGCTTCGAAATAACCATATAAATCCAACGGCACACCAACGATAAAATCATGAATTCTAATCTCACTCATCAATTGACCAATGGAAAAATCATTTGCCTTAACGCCCACACGCACAAAAATATCACCGTCCGGCGCAATGGAAAAATCACCACCGACCTGCATTGGCCCACCGGCAATAGTTGTTGTTGCATCAATGCGCCCACGTTCATTTTTATATTTCAACGTCAATTTAACATCTTTCAAATCCATATCACGATAAACAATCAAATGTTTCAAATCGACAACCACATCTAAATCGAATTTTCTAATATCATTACCATGCAAATTTATATCGTGAAAAACATTTAATTCACGATTTGGTCGCACCCACCCAGAATACATTTCCGGCACCAATTTTAACAAACTGAGGTTTTTTGAAGAAATATTTGCCTTAACTGACGGTTTTGCACCTGACCAATCATATGTTCCCGAAACATTTAATTCTGTTCCACGCATTGACAATGCAGATTTATGAATATTTAAAGTATCTGCATCAACAAAACCACCTGCAATATTTACAGACAATCGTGGCATACCCGTCAAATCAATACCAAAAATATCACGCACTGCGCCCAAATCAACGATATCACCTTTGATAACAAAATCGATTGGCAGTTTTGTTTTTGCGTCCAATGCGATATTTGCAATCAACGCGTCCCCACCCGTAGATATTGCGACTTTAACTGGATAAACTTTCCGTTCCGCATTATATTCGCCCATAGACAAAATAAAAGGAAATACATCATCACGTGGTTTTAACCAACCCCTAAAATCTTGATGATGACGCGTCCGGAAATAACGCAACTGCATACCATCAACAGAAAATTTATAAACACCATTATCAAAAGAAAACTTTTCTAATTCCACACGTCCAAATGGTGCATCTGGGAAAGGATATTTTTCAATTTTATTACTAACAAATTCTTCTGTCTGTTTAGATTCTGTTTTTTTATCATCGACAACAATCGGTTGCAACGAAGAATCACCTTTATCATTATATTCAATACGCACCACCGTATCGTATAATTTTACACTGCGTATTGTTGGGCGATTTCGCAACAAAGACAATAAATCCAAAGTCACGTCCATACGTTCCGCTGAAAAACCATATTTTTCTTTGGCCCATGTTGCATTAGGAATTCTAACCAGATTTAATTCAATACGCGGACGCAAAGAAAATTTCCAAGATACCGCACCATCTATTTCAACAGGATATCCAGTTGCATTTTGCAAAACCGACAAAACATTTCCGCGTAAAGTTTCCAAATTTACCTTGGACAAAGCAATACAAAACGCAACAATCAACCCAATAAAAAACAGGCCAACAAATCGCAACCAAAATTTTAATCTTCTACGTCTTGTCATTTTTTATTCCGGCAACTGAAATTCCAATAAATTCATTACAGATTTCATAAATTCTGGAACATCTGCACGTAATGTTATTATTTTATTTGTTCGTGGATGACGCAATGTGATTTTATACGCAAACAAAAATAATTTATTTGTCGCCAATACTGTTTCCAACCCAGAATCCAATTTTTTATCACGACCATACAAATCATCACCAACAATCGGGGCACCCAAACTGACCGCACTATGAATTCTTAATTGATGTGTTCTACCTGTTTTTGGTAAAAACAAAACCCATGAAATATTAGCCGCACTGGATAACACACGATATTCTGTAATTGCGCGTTGCGGTTTTTGCCCCGCCCCGTCATTTATACGACCAGATGTATCAAAAACCTGACCTTTGACAATATAATTATCAATCACACCAAATGCCGGTGAAACATTACCATTTAACAATGCCAGATATTCTTTGTGTGCCAACTTTGTTTGAAATTGATTTGATAAACTTTGCGCAGCCTTTTGATTTTTTGCCACAACCAACAATCCCGATGTATCCATATCCAAACGATGTACCAAAGAAATTTTATCATACGGGAACAGCGCAGTTGCCATTTTGTCTATGGATTTACGAATACCACTGCCGCCTTGGACCGCCAAGCCAGCAGGTTTATTAAACACAACGATATCGTCATCATTATAAATAATTGTCTGTCTTAATTTTTCCAAATCGGTCATAGAAAACGCAGAACCTGTTTCTGTTTTTTTTGCATTTTCGCGTTTTGCATATGCCAAAATTGTTGGTGGAATACGAACAACATCACCAGCACGCAGAACTCTGTTTGAATCAACACGCGCCGAATTAACACGAATTTGCCCGCCACGACACAGTTTGAAAAAATCACGATTAGGCATCGCTGGAAATTTACGCATAAACCAGCGCATCAATTTTGTTCCATCTTCGACCAAAGAAACAGTAATCGAATCCGCCATAAATTTAATTATTCCCCATATACAATGGACACTGTGTTATCACGTCCCATACTGACACAATTACCCGTTGCGCCATCAACAGAATCCGTCCAGGCCTTGGTTGTCAAAGCCTTGCATTCTGCATCAGTTAATCCATCAATTGATACGATAAATTGACGTGTATTTGACGGATTTACCGACACAGTATATTTTCCGCCATACGGGTTTTTATTAGACATCGCCAATGCGGTAAATATCGTTGAATTATCAATTTTGGTATAATCATCATATTCACCCAGCAACTGACGCACACCTAAAACAATTTGATAAACCTCGTCATTAACGGCACTTTGTTTTTGCATGCGCATTGCGTACGAAATCATACTGATTGCACCAACGGTAATTACCCCCATAATCGCCAACACACCCAACATTTCAATCATAGAACGACCAGATTCTTGTCTCATATTTTCACCTCTATTTGCATTTATCAAATTATATTCTATCATATAAATCATGAATATTCAATTTACAGATTTGATTTCAAATGCACCTGACGCACCCGGAACATACCGTATGTACGGGGCGGATAAAACACTATTATATGTCGGCAAGGCAAAAAATCTAGCGAATCGTTTGCGTCAATATATCGACACATCAAAACTGGAACCACATAAACAGGTTATGCGCAGTTTGGTCACAAATGTCACATGGGAAATTTGTGCGACCGAGGCTGACGCCCTGATACGCGAACAAGAATTAATCAAAACATTAAAGCCAAAATATAACATCATGCTGACAGATGATAAAATGTATCCTATGTTGGCATTAACGGCAAACGAATATCCACGCATTTTAAAATTTCGTGGCAAGATTTCCCAACGTCGTGATGTTTTTGGTCCATACCCATCAGTCAGTGCGTTAAATGACACAATTAAAATGATTCAAAAGGTTTGTCGTCTGCGAACATGCCGCGACACATTTATGCGCAATCGTTCGCGTCCATGCCTGTTATATCAAATTGGCCGATGCAGTGCGCCATGTTGTTTGCCACAAACCGATTATCAAAAAAATGTTGCATTGGCGCGTCGAATCTTGACCGGCGACAGCGAACCAATCATTGCCGAACTGTCCGCGGACATGAAAAAATATGCAGAAAATATGGATTTCGAAAGTGCCGCCGCGGTTCGCGATAAAATTATCGCCCTGACCCAAACTGCAAATCGTGGAAAGCAAAATAAAATTCAGCACGATAAAAATATCGATTGGGATAAAAATGTTAGCGAACTGGAAAATTTATTAAATATCAAAATCGAACGTGCCGGGGTTTTTGATAATTCACACCTGTTTGGTAAAAATGCGGTTGGCGCGATGATTTGCTTTGGACATAACGGTTTCACAAAAACAGACTATCGACATTTCAAATTACAAAACAAGGCCAATGCCGGCAACGATATTGGTATGATGGCTGAATTTGTAAATCGTGCGGTATCACATGGTCCAAAACTGGATTTAATAATTGTTGATGGGGGACCTGCGCAATGGAATATCGCACATAAAACCGCGCCAAACATTCCTGTATTTGGTGTCACCAAAGGCGAGGTTCGCAACGGCGATGAACATTTTATTATGCCTGATGGTTCGATTTATACCGAAATGCCAAAAGATTCACCTTTGTTTTTAATGTTGCGTGCCGTTCGTGACGAGGCGCATCGTTTCGTAATCACATATCATCGTGAAACACGTGCAAAACAAATGACGGCATCTGTTCTGGACGAAATTGATGGCATTGGACCAACACGCAAACATGCCCTGATACAACATTTTGGTTCGGTTCGCTCTATTATGGACGCAACATTACAACAACTGGAACATGTTCCATCATTGGGAAAATCAGCGGCAAAAAAAATATATGCACATTTTCATTCAGAGTTGTTATAATACCACTGATTGTAATATGGAAGTAGAACGAGGTGTATACGCCGTTGTTTATGAGTGCAGTGTACAAGTGTTACATAAACGAATAAACAACAAGTAGGCGCCCGTTATATTTCCATAAAAAAAAGGAGTTATATATGAAAACATTTGTAAATTCACTATCCATCTTTCGCATTTGCGCGGCATTTGCAATAATACCAACATTGATGATGCAATGGTATTGGGTATCGGTTATTTTATTTGCACTGGGCGCAATCAGTGATTGGATGGACGGTTTCTTGGCACGTAAATTTAATGTCTGTTCAAAACTGGGTGGCGTATTGGATCACATTGGCGACAAATTGTTGGTCGTGAATACATTTATAATGCTGGCATTGATGATGCGTTTTTGGTTTATCATAATTCCAATTATCATCATGATTGCGCGCGAATTGTATATCAGTGGTCTGCGTGAATTTTTGGGTACCCAAAAAATCGAAATGCCGGTTCCCAAGGCCAGATTTTCTCTTGGAAAAATCAAAACCACAATTCAAATGGTTGCAATTTTGTTGTTTTTAATGTTGTTCGCAATCAGTTCAATCGTGACCCCAGAAACAATTTCATCAAAATTGTTAATTTTAATGAACGTATTATCACAATGTGGCATTATATGTTTGTGGTTTGCATTGGTTGCGTCACTGTGGTCGGCGACACAATACACATTTACATTTGCCGAAAAATTGAAAAAGATAAAATAAAAAAAACAAAATACATTGTAAAAAATCTCCCAAATGGGAGATTTTTTTCTGGCCACCGCAAAATGCTTGCATTTTGTGGGTATAAAACCGGGCCCCGCGAAATTGTAAAATTTCGTGGGAAAACCTTAAAACCAACCAGATTTCTTTGATGACTTTGCCCCGGCAAATTCTTCCAATGCTTTCTTTTGTTTTTCGGTCAGTTTTGTTGGAACACTCATCATAATTTCAATATACATATCGCCAAAACCACCACGTGAATTTGGCATACCTTTGCCACGCACACGCAGACGCGAACCAATCTGGGTTCCAGATGGAACCTTGACCGACAGTTCTTTATCATCGATTGTTTTAACATCAATATTTCCACCCAGCGCAAGTGTTGTAAATGGAACATCAACTTTTACAATCAAATCATTTCCATCGCGTTCAAATTTATCATCTGGGGTCACACGAACATCAATATAAAAATCACCCGCGTCCGCCCCAAACATACCGGCCTCGCCCTGACCTGGCAACCGCAAACGCGCACCGTCCATAATTCCCGCCGGAATTTTTACCTCTAATGTTCTTTGTTTATGTTGAACACCGGTGCCATCACATTTGGAACATTTCTTTGAAATTTTGTGTCCAGTCCCATTACATTCAGGACAAGGGGTTTCAACCGCAAAAAATCCCTGGCGTGCATGGACATAACCACTGCCCCCGCAACGCGAACAATTTGGTGCAGGCTTTCCATCGTCTGTGCCATTACCATTACATTTATCGCATGCGACATTACTGGAAAATTTAACAGTATGCGTTGTTCCAAAATATGCATCACGCAAAGAAATTGTAATCGTATCCAATAAATCGCGGCCACGTTGCACACCGGCATTATGCGCGCCACCAAAACCACCGAAACCATCAAAACCAAATCCACGCATGGCTTCGCGCAGGATATCGTCCATACCGGCGCCACCACCGAATCCACCAAAACCATTACCAAACGGATTCCCAGCCCCCGCCGATGCAGAATTACCCCCAGCGAACGCCGCATCACCGAATCTGTCATATGCCGCACGTTTTTGTGGGTCTTTTAAAATATCGAACGCGTTATTTACCTCTTTAAATTTTTCTTCGGCTGACTTATCCCCAGGATTTTTATCCGGGTGATATTTCATAACCAATTTATGATATGCCTTTTTGATATCAGCGTCCGTTGCATCACGTGCAACACCCAAAACTTCATACGGATTTTTATTCATAATACAATATTCTCTTCTATTTATGCCCCAAATATAGTTCATTTATAAAAAAATTCAACCCCCCACCCACCAAAATAAAACAACAAAAAACTAACTTGCGAAAAAAAAATTAATGTTCTAATAATATGAATACTATGACAGAAAACAAAACATCTTATGACGCATCAGATATCCAGGTCTTGGAAGGCTTGGAACCTGTTCGTTTGCGTCCCGGCATGTATATTGGTGGCACCGACGAAAAGGCATGGCACCATTTACCTGTGGAAATTATGGACAACTCTATTGACGAGGCCGTTGCCGGTTTTGCAAAAAAAATTACTGTGAATTTAATTGATGCAAAAACGATAGAAATTACCGATGACGGACGTGGTATTCCGGTTGATGAACACCCAAAATATCCTGGTAAATCCGCATTAGAGGTTATTTTAACCACTCTGCATTCTGGGGGAAAATTTAATAATAATGTCTATAAAACATCTGGCGGGTTGCATGGTGTGGGTTCTGCGGTTGTAAATGCATTATCATCAAATATGGACGTGACAATTTCACGCGATGGATACGAATGGCATCAAACTTTTTCACGCGGAAAAACAACATCACCTATTGAACGTGGTGCGCCGACAAAAAATCATGGAACAAAAATCCGTTTTACAATTGATGACGAAATTTTTGGCGAAAATGCGGTATTTAAACCTGTCAAGATTTATCGCATGGCGCGTGCCAAATCATTTTTATCACGCGGAATAAAAATCGATTGGGTTTGTAATCCTGAATTGATTACCGAAGATATGAATATCCCGGCAACAACAACATTTTATTATCCAAACGGGTTATCGGATTTCTTGGCTGAAAAAACAGATTCAAAACCGCGAATTTTGCCACGCATGTTTTCTGGGGCTATTGATTTTCCTGACGATTCTGGTCGTGTAGAGTGGGCATTAACATTTTTAACAGATGAAAATGGTGCGGCATCTGACGATGGATTTTTCGCATCTTATTGCAATACAATTGCAACAATTGATGGTGGCACACACGAAAGCGGTTTTAAATCTGCAATCACCAAAGGTATCAAGGCATACGGTGAAAAAACAAATAACAAGGCCGCCAGTTCAATCGTCAGCGAAGATGTTTTCGATTCGGTTGCGGCAATTGTATCTGTATTTTATAAAACACCGCAATTTTTGGGTCAAACCAAGGAAAAATTATCCAACCCTGAAATTGCGCGTTATGTTGAAAATGCTTTGCATGACCCATGGGAAATGTTTTTGGCATCTGACCCGAAAACATCAAATGCATTGTTATCGTTTATTGTAAATCTGGCAAACGCGCGTATAAAAACAAAACAGGTCAAAGATATTGCCCGCAAAACACCAACAAAACGAATCCGTATGCCTGCAAAATTGGCAGATTGCACCAAACATGGTGTGTCCGGCACCGAATTATTTATCGTCGAAGGCGAATCGGCGGGCGGCACCGCGAAACAGGCACGCGACCGCGCGACCCAGGCAATTATGCCCCTGCGAGGCAAGGTGTTAAATGTGTTATCAAATTCTGACGAACGATTCAGTGCAAATCGCGAATTAAATGATTTGATTGATATCATTGGTGCCGGAACTGCAAAAGATTGGAACGACGACAAATTGCGTTATGAAAAAGTTATTATCATGACCGATGCCGATGTTGATGGATACCATATTGCGGCATTATTGATGGCATTTTTCTATCAGTATATGCCACAACTGATTTATGGGGGACATTTATATTTATCGTGCCCACCATTGTATAAATTTACATGTGGTAGCGAATCGTTCTATATTGATTCCGACGAAGAATTAGAAAAATTACAAAATGGAAAATACAAAAATAAAAAGGCGGAAATATCACGATTCAAAGGGCTGGGCGAAATGATGCCAAATCAATTAAAAGAAACAACCATGTCGCCAAAAACCCGTCGTTTGATACGTATAGATTTACCCCCCAAAACCGATGACGGCATCGAAGATACCGAAAAAACAAAAACAATCGTGACAGAATTGATGGGTAAAAAACCTGAATTCCGTTTTAAATTTATTACCGAACATGCCCAATTTGTAAAGGATTTATCCATATAAAAAAAATACCGCCCGGGTGGGCGGTTTTTTTTACTTCTTTTTAACAACCCTGACTCGAAAGTTCAGCGGTCGATGGTCCCGTGACATCGATATAACTTTCTTCTTTATTTCCCATGGTACAATTAACCTCATCTGCCGAAGCACTAACATTACAGCATATTGTTTTGTACTTATTATTATAAAAATCCATTTTATTTAACAAACAGGCATAAACACATTTCCTGTTTTTTGGATTACAAACCTCGGCGGAACCTATCATATTATGATTTCCCTGACAAGTCTTGTATGCTGATACGCTTGAAACACACGCCAATTCTGCTGGTGTTTTTGCATCTGCGGCACTGGACAACCTTATATTTCCACATTCATAAGTTTTGACTACATTTGATTTGCCTTCATTTTCATCAACCAATCGATTATGTTCTTTGACAACATCAAAAAAGAACGTTTCACAATTTTTTCTTGTATCTTGTGAAACACTTACTATACAAGCATCTAATAAATCTTGAAATGTTGGCGCCCAATGTTTTTCGATATAATCCAAAAACTTATCACGATTCATATATTGTTTTATATTTGATGTTTTTATAACATTCAAAATCGCATTAGTATTAACTCTTTGTCCCCATGGGTCGTCCGCAAACGCGTTGTTTGATAACACCGTAAAACACAATAAAAATAATACAAATATTTTTTTCATTTTAATTCAGCGCCCCCTCGCATTTATCGGCGACATCTGCAGCCTTTTTAATTGCACTGATTTGTGTTGCATTAAATACCGTTGCAACCCCAGACGCAGCCGTTGCGCCACCCGCCAAAACATTTGACGCAGTATTCAAATTCTTTTCTTTTTGTTTGCCATCATCAGTATTATCATTACGAACAGAATTTGAATTTGCCGATGCCGATGTTATTGTTCCTGTCAATGCCAATACAGCACCAACCCCACCAGATACTGTGGCACCCATCGCACGTTTATTTATTGATGATAAATCAACCAATTCCCAATCCTGACAAGATTGCACTATTTTTTCAGCCATTGCTAATTCTGCGTCGTTCGCTATATTTTCCGTTTTTGCACGAACTTTTGCATCTGATAATTCTTTGATAGATTTTACACAACCATCTATTTTTGTTTGTAAATCTTCATCAACGCGGTTATTTGCAGCAATAACAGTCCCAGCTGTATCCAACACAGCCGTTCCCGCCAATGTGCCGGTCCGAACATTACCTAATTTTTTAGACACCTCATTTGCTTGCTCTATATCAGATTTTATTGCATCTGTGGATTTTATATTTTCGTTAAAAGATTTTTGAACATCTGTATAATCAATACGGTAAAAAGTCACATTTTCTTCTTCTTGCTTTTTTATCATATTGTTCAATGCCTGTTCCCAGGTTTCTATTGTTTCATCGACACCAGACTTTATAACACCCGCCCCCAGTGCAACCCCAGCCGTCACAGTTCCAACACCGGTCACTGCGGTATTTATACCCGCCATTTTTTTCATACCAGACATCGAATCAGAAATACCAGAACATGAATTTTTTGCATTTAAAATTGCAACCGACAACCCAGACGCATCGTCTGCATATGCCCCAAAACCAAACATTACAAACATGCACCCATATAACACTGCATAGAAATTTTTCATAAAAAATCCCCCATCTATCATGATGGGTATTTTATCACATTTACCGACAATCCGCAATCAGTTCTTCTATCTGGGCGCTCAACATCAAATCTGATTGTTTTAATTTTTCAATTTGTTTTATCGCATACAACACACTTGCATGGTCACGATTACCAACATATGTTCCAATTTCAGCCAATGATAACTGTGTCGCATTTTTCAAAACAACCATAATAATTTGACGCGCCAATACCAAAGATTTTGCACGACCCGCAGAGCAAATTGCATCGTATGAAACACCCAATTTTTCCGCCATAGATTTCACCATAGAAATTGGTGTTTTGAATTTTTCCAATGTATCTGCCAACAAACGTTCTGCAACGTCCAAAGAAACCGTTGAACCCATCAATTCAGCATATGCTTTCATTTTATTTACAACACCGCAAATCATGTGACCATTACATGCAACGCGTTTTGCAATTACATCTGCAACATCAGCCTTGACCCCTGCACGCAATAACATAACACGTTTAACATTTGTATTTGGCGCAACAACATCTGCAACCAAACCAGATGCCAACAACGATTGTGCGCGTCTGTCAAAGCCGGACAAAGCACTTGGTGCCACAGACGATGTCAAAACAACATTTTTACCCATTGCACGCAAATCCATAATCAATTGCAAAAATTCTTCCATTGTTGCGGTTTTGCCACCCAAAGCCTGAACATCGTCCAATATAAATGTATCACAATTACGACAGTAATCTTTGAAAGCAAACACATTATGGTTTCTCAATGCACGTGTAAATTCTGCAACGAATTGACCACCTGTCATCATAACAACATTTTGTGCCTGGGATTTAATGCATTCTGCCAACAAAGTTTTACCACAACCCGCCGGTCCATAAATAAACAAAGGTGAAAACGCAACCGCCCCAGATGCGACTTTTTTTGCCGCAGACAATACGAAAGCATTTTCTTCACATGGAACAAACGCATCGAACGCAACAGGTGCCGCAACATCTGCAACCGGGGCATAAGATTGCACATTATTATCATTTGCGATTTTTGTTGCAACTGTTCCACGAACGACCAATTTAACATCTAAATCAAATGATGCCGCAACATTTTTCAGCAACGCACCATAAACACCAGAGATATAATCAGCAGAAAATTGATTTTGCGCCGCCAACACCAACACATTACCTTGGATTTCGAAATTCAACGGATTAATCCAAGATGTAAAAGCCGCAAAATCCATCTGTTCAGACAATATATTTTTGATTGTCGCTACATCTGGGTTTTGTTTTAATGTTGCTGCCTGCATGCCGTTTCTCCTTTCCTTCCTTTCAAAGAGTTTCCTGCCCGCGCAAGAGTTGTAAAAACCACCTGCACATAAACATTAAATTTTTTATCCTGATATTTTTTTATCACGAACAAAAAATTCAATATTTATTTTGCACATATTTGTTTTTAAGTTTTTTTGAATATTTGTTTTATTTGATAACGAAACTAAATTTTTTATTTTTCTTAAAAAAATTTATATTCGCCCAAAAACAAATTTTCTATTCAACTTAAAAACTCTCACACTCCTGCTTATTTTTTTGTTTCTCTCTGTTTGTTTTTACACAGGTAAATTTAAAACATAAAGTTCCGTTTTCAACAAAATCTTAAACCGATTTTCAACTTTTCTATTTTGACAACGATTCGTTTTTTTCTCGATTTTTCGCCCAATGTCTATACACTGTATAGACAAGATTTTAATCATACACGCACATAACCATTTGTTGTTTTTCGCACCAAACCGCGTAATTCCAACACAACCAAACTGCGTTTAATTTCCGCAACAGATTTTTTGACAACATCTGCCAATACAGACTCTGAAACCGGAATAGTCCCCAACGCATCTAAAACCAAATTTTCAACATCATCATTTTTTACATCTGGCACAGATTTTTTTATTGCCTTATCATCATTTTTGAAAAAATCCCCTGCGCCCGAACACAATTTTGCCTTGTGTTGTGCAATCAAAGAATTTGGCCCCATCGCACGTGCATCGGTTGGGTGCGACGGCACAGCCCACAATTCCCGATTAAAATCCAACGCGAATTGTGCGGTCCGCATACTGCCAGATTTTAAATCAGCCTCACTTAAAATAACCTTTTGTGCAATACCTGCAATCAATCGATTTCTCTGCACAAAGTTGGTTGCGCGTGGCACAAAACCGATTGGCATTTCACTCAACACCGCGCCACGTTCAACAATTTCCCAATACAGCGATTCGTTTTCAACTGGCCAAATATAATCAATTCCCCCACCCAGCACCGCAATTGTTTGTGTATTTCCATCTGCACGCAACGCGCCACGATGTGCGGCGGTATCTGTTCCAATTGCCATACCTGACACAACGGCGACCGACCGAGACGCGAATTGTTCAGCTAAATCTGCGATAAAATTCATACCTGCGGCGGTTGCATGACGCGTTCCAACAATACCAACACATGGTTGCGCCAAAGTTTGAACATTACCACGCACAGAAATCACAGGTGAATGCCCTTTGATGTTTTTCAGGCTAACCGGATATAACGCATCATCATCACACACGAATCGCGCACCAATTTTTTCAGCCGCCTCTATTTCGCGTTTAACCGAATCGCACAAATTCATATCCCCACGCAAACTTTCCGCCGCCGCCGCGACAGACCCAAATTGACGAATCAATTTTTCATATGCAACGGGGCCAACGCCCGGCGATCGCAAAATCAGTAATTTATCAAATAAACTATTCATATGATATGTATCCTATATGGCGAAATTACATTTTTCTGGACGATATTTCCATAAAAAAAGCACCCCCGGGGTGCCAACGATTTGCAGTTATTATATCACAAAATGCAATTTTTTTCAATACTATTTCTTCCACTTCCACTCTATTGAAGATTCAGTGCCACGAATCAAACGCACAATATTTTCACGATGCCGCACCAAACACAACACCGATATAGCCAAAAAAGCCCAACCCACAGACGTATTCATAACAAATCCCAAAACAGGGAACAAAATAAACACAGTCAAAGCCCCCAACGAAGATTTACCCAACCCCAACGCAACAATCAGCCACTCTATACCACATATAATAAATATGATTGGGTTTATTGCCAACATTGTTCCAAACAGGCACGACACACCCTTGCCCCCATGGAAACGCAACCATATTGGGAAACAATGTCCCACGACCGCAAAAAATCCACACCATGCGCCGAAACCAACACCATATGCCCACCAACCCAATGCAACGGCAATGATGGCCTTGGCCATATCCAGAACCCAAACCAATCCCGCAATACGCAATCCCCAAACGCGCATAACATTGGTTGCGCCGATATTGCCACTGCCGACTTTACGCAAATCACCACGTCCAGAGAGTTTTGTCAAAATCAGTCCCATCGGGACACTTCCCAGTATGTATGCAACCATAACGATAAAAAAACGCAACATTTTGATATTTCTCCTTGATTTTCTTTTTTGATAATATAAAATTATCACGAACAAGTTAAAAATAAAAGGAAAATAAAGTGGCAAATCATAAGTCATCTAAAAAAAGAATTTTGGTAACAATCAAGAAAAACGCGATAAATACTGCACGTCGCAGTGCGGTTAAAACCGAAACTAAAAAGGCATTGGCGGCAATTGCAACCGGGGACAAGGTTGCTGCAACAAATGCTGTGCGTTCTGCGGAAAGCAAATTAATGAAGGCTGCTGGCAAAGTTATGCCAAAAAAACGTGCGGCACGCAAAGTATCTCGTTTGGCTAAAAAAGTTGCCAAGATTGCTTAATCAAACACGATCGGGTAATCGCGACAAAAAATACACCTGCCCCCGCAGGTGTTTTTTCTTATCATGGCTATGCTATACATTAAAAAGTCTGCACAGTAAAATTAAATCTCTGGTCCAGCGGTCAGCGAACCCGTTCCCGCATTTGTATAAAATCTGTCATTAACCGTATCATACATACCAACTGTTGTTCCTTGTTTTGCTGGAACCATATGACGAACCAAGACATCGTTTTCATAGATATTAAATTCATAAATTTGAACTCTCGAAGTCGTACTTGTTATTTCTGGACGCCACCGTTGAAACAGATAAAACGGTTTATTACCTGTATTGGCGATACTGCCAGAAAACGTTTTCTTTACAACATCATTTACACGAAATTCTGTGGCTGACATTGAAAATGTATTTTTTGCCGTCATACTAACCGGCACCCTATCCCAAGAACCAGATACCCCAAATTTGATTTCTGCCTCTGTATCTGTGTATGAATTAATAACCATCAATGCCTGGGTTGATGCACCGGTGGATTCAGCCGACCCAGACCCCACAATATTAACATTTCCGGCACCATCGTCCATTTTTGCAACCAATTCTATACGCGTTTGTGATGTTGGACTGTATTCTGTATCAATATACGCCGTCCCACTTGAACGTATATAATCCAAACAATTATATCCAGATGGCACACCACATATATTTTCGATTATCGGGAACCAATGTGGTTTGCCATTATTGTCTTCGACCAATAAACATTTTTTGCCGGCAGGACAAGCATCTTCCGGGCGGGTCTGCTTGTCCGCTTGCAAACTGGCTATCGCGGCGGTTTGATTTATCGTTTTTGTGACGATTTCACGTATGGTCGCCACCGCATTATTTAAATCTGTTTTCACTGGGCTAAACCGCGCCGCATTATACGCCGTCGTCGCGATTTTGATTGGGTTTGCACAAAACGGAACATAGGCTGTTGCTGTTGAACCTTGTTCTAATTGCATATTGGTATCTGCAACATCAATATCGCATCTCATTCCAGATATAAGTATATATGATATACCTGATGGTATTGTCACAGTTATAGCATATGGGCCAACAGAAGAAGACATAGGCGACAGTCCTAATTGTTGTATCCAATTCTTGTTAGAATCATAGGCATGTATTCTTTTATTTGAACCTGATTGATTACGCACAGCACTAAAAGTATATGTTTGTCCTGGTGTCACAGGAATATAATTCGAATAGCAATACTGAGCGGAAAATACTTCTGTACCATCTTCAAAAACATAAGCATCATGAATCATTGCATCTTTATCAAACAAATTTCTGCACTTGGCGGGCCCCGCTGTTAATGCCGTTGAAGCAGATGATTTAAAAGAACCTCTAACCAAATCATATATACCAACCGTATTACCATATTTCGCAGGAACACCATCAAACACCAATGTACCATTATTATATATTTTAACACTATACAAATCCATGTGCGCGCGTTGTGTAGATACAGAACTGCCACTATGATAAGCACCAAGCATAACAGGCAAAACATTTGTCTTTTCTGCAACACTGATATTAGATAAATTTACAATATTTGTATTTGTCTCAACATTTTTTATGGTTAATGTCTTTGCTGGGGCATTTAAATCAAATAATAACCTTTTATACGGGTTTTGAACATTAGTACTGGTATCATTTGTACCAACACAGTAATATAAATTATTACCAGAATTGGTACCAACATATGCAGTGTATGACCCTGTGTTTCCAACAACAACTTGCCACCCAGTCCCCTGATAAACCTTGGCGTCTGCAACTAATCTAATTTTTGTATTTGGAATATCTGCATAATACTTTAATCCTGTATCAACATATGCACCGGTACTGTTTGTGCCATCAAATGTCACATATTCCAACTCTGTATAACCGGCGGGTAAATTTGCAGAAAACGCTGGAGCGGCAAACAATGTCGCGAATACGATTAATAAAGATGAAAAAAATGTTTTCACCGCATTTCCCATTTTGCCAAACCGACATGCGCGCGAATGCGGGCATGTCATCCTGAGCAAAGTCGAAAGTGAGTCGCAACGCGAC
>CADCKW010000005.1 GCA_902802115.1 uncultured Pseudomonadota bacterium
CGATAGTGAACAAGTACCGTGAGGGAAAGGTGAAAAGAACCCCGAAGGGGGAGTGAAATAGACACTGAAACTGAATACCTACAAGCTGTCAGAGCCGGTCTTCCGGTGATGGCGTACCTTTTGTATAATGAGCCAACGAGTTATTATTGCATGCAAGCCTAAGCCGTTAGGTGTAAGCGAAGGGAAACCGAGTCTGAATAGGGCGCTTTGAGTATGCAGTAATAGACCCGAAGCGGTGTGATCTAGGTATGAGCAGGCTGAAAGCGGCGTAACAGTCGCTGGAGGGCCGAACCCACTAGTATGGCAACACTAGGGGATGACTTGTGTCTAGGGGTGAAAAGCCAATCGAACACCGTTATAGCTGGTTCTCCGCGAAAACTATAGAGGTAGTGTCTTAGGTGTTCGTTGCTGGGGGTAAAGCACTGAAATGGCTAGGGGGAGTAAAATCTTACCAACCCATATCAAACTCTGAATACCAGCAAATTATAGCCTAGGAAACAGTCCATCGGTGCTAAGGTCGGTGGACGAGAGGGCAACAGCCCAGACCGCCAACTAAGGTCCCCAAATAATGATTAAGTGGGAAAGTGAGTCGAGATTCCAAAACAACCAGGATGTTGGCTTGGAAGCAGCCATCGTTTAAAGAAAGCGTAATAGCTCACTGGAAGCCTGTGAAGCCGAAGGTGCGAGCCACGGTGGAGGTATCAGAAGCGCGAATGTTGGCATGAGTAGCAGCTAATCAAGGTGAGAAACCTTGACGCCGTAAGAGCAAGGGTTCCTATCCAATGTTAATCAGGGTAGGGTGAGTCGACCCCTAAGGCGAGGCCGAAAGGCGTAGTCGATGGGAACACGGTTAATATTCCGTGACCTGCTGGTGAGTGACGAATTGCGTATATTGTTTGACCTTATTGGATTGGTCAGGCAGTGAAGTAGTTCCAGGAAATAGCCCCAGCATATAGATCGTACCCAGAACCAACACAGGTGCTCGAGTCGAGTAGACTAAGGCGGTTGAGAGAACTATGTTGAAGGAACTAGGCAAAATGCATCCGTAACTTCGGAATAAGGATGACCTGTTTCAAGGCAACTTTAATCAGGTGACACAAACCAGGTGGGGGCGACTGTTTACTTAAAACCCAGGTCTCTGCTAAATCGTATAAGATGATGTATAGGGACTGACGCCTGCCCAGTGCTGGAAGGTTAAGCAGAGGTGTGCAAGCATTGATGTGAAGCCCCAGTAAACGGCGGCCGTAACTCTAACGGTCCTAAGGTAGCGAAATTCCTTGTCGGGTAAGTTCCGACCCGCATGAATGGCGTAACGATCTCCACACTGTCTCCAACATAGACTCAGCGAAATTGAATTCTCGGTGAAAATGCCGGGTACCCGCGGCTAGACGGAAAGACCCTATGAAGCTTTACTGCAGTTTCGTACTGGCACTAGGACTCATTTGCGTAGGATAGGTGGGACGCTTTGAAGGGCGGATTTTGGTTCGCCTGGAGCGGTTGGTGAAATACCACCCTGATGTGTTTTAGTGTCTAACCCGCGTTCTTGAAGCAGGGCGGGGGACAGTGCGTGATGGGCAGTTTGACTGGGGTGGTCGCCTCCCAAAGTGTACCGGAGGCGCGCGAAGGTTTGCTCAGGCTGGTCGGAAATCAGCCGGTGAGTGCAATGGCAAAAGCAAGCCTGACTGCAAGGGGGACACCCCGAGCAGAGACGAAAGTCGGTCATAGTGACCCGGTGGCTCCGCATGGAAGGGCCATCGCACACGGATAAAAGCTACTCTAGGGATAACAGGCTGATGCTACCCAAGCGTCCATAGCGACGGTAGTGTTTGGCACCTCGATGTCGACTCATCGCATCCTGGGGCTGGAGCAGGTCCCAAGGGTATGGCTGTTCGCCATTTAAAGCGGTACGTGAGTTGGGTTAATAACGTCGTGAGACAGTTAGGTCCCTATCTACCGGAACAGATAACCGCTGAAAGCATCTAAGCGGGAAGCTGGTCACAAGATAAGATATCCCTATGAGTTCAGTTCTAGACTAGGACATTGATAGGCTGTGTGTGTAAGCCCTGTGAGGGGTTGAGCTTAACAGTACTAATCGAACCATTGACTTTTTATCTTATCGTTTGTTTAATTACAAACGATATGCTTGAAGAGAATGTTGATTCATTTCAAGATTCACGATGTGCTGGATTTAATTCTGGTGATTATTGAGCGGGAGTCACCCTCTGTTCCATACCGAACCAGACAGGGAAACCCCGTATCGCCGATGGTACTTTGGCTTAAGCCACGGAAGAGTAGGTCGTCGCCAGAATTAAGTCCAGTTGGACATAAAAACCGAAATTTACCGCCCGCATGGGCGGTTTTTTGTTTGATTTTTCGCTTTCGCATATTAAAATAACAACAGAATATAAAGGAAAACAAATGTCAAATGTATATCTGGACAACAACAGAATCATGAAAGAGAAAAAAGTCGATAAAGAATTAAAAAAAATTGGCACGTGGCGCGACATGGATACAGATGTAAAACTTATTATTTTTTCTGCCGCGGTTATATTTGTGGGAAGTTTTTTTATCGTTGGATATATGCGTAATGCCAAAGAAAAATTCAAGCAAGAATTAGTCCAGGAATTGCAAAAAAGTCAAAACCAAACGGATTCTGTGCGCGCAGCATATGCTGATAACGCATTATCAAAACAACATTGATTTCAGCCATCGATTTTTCGGTGGTTTTTTAATATAAAAAAAACCGCCCATTTGGGAACCCCGCAAAATTGGATTTTTTGGGAAATCCCGGGCACCTAACTTTCGTAAAGTGTTGAAAGCAAGGTTGCTTTGATGGACGGTTTTTACAACGCCCCAAAACTTTATGGTTAATGGAACATTGCTGGCTTATGACCCCCGAACCCTAAGCAATACTTTTGGGTCGGCTGTGTTATCATAAGACACCGTTATTATGTATTATTTTTATATTTTGTGCCATAGGGACGTTTTCTTGTTATATTCCAAATAAACTATGTGCCAATTCACCAATGGCAAATGCGATAATTGATACAGTGGTGCAAATGCCCAACATTTCTAAAAAATGTTTATAAAAATGCTGTCTGTGATAAAAAAAGAAATTAAAAGCAAATATAATTCCAATCGCAATTGCAATAATCGATAATAATGTTATTACGCGGCCAGAAAACACAAAAAATGGCAATATTAATAATATACATGTCACCATATATGCCGCACCGGTGCATAAAGCCGATTTTAATGCAATTTCATGATGGGTTGATTTTACAGCCAGATAATTTGCAGCCCCCATTGATAAAGATGCGGTTATTGATGAAATTACACAAGAAATTACGATAATGTTTGTATCTGTAAAGGCAAAGAATAACCCAGCAATTAATCCTGTTAGTGATACAATTGCGTCATGCATACCTAAAATAATTGCACTCTTATAATTAGACATGACAAGATTATACATTTTTTTCGCCAGCCATGCAATACGCAAAAAATCAAATATTGACAATACTATTATTTGTGCTATATTTATAAAGAACAGAGAAAATTGATGAACAGGCGTCAAAAAATCATTTGGACATTGATAGTTATACTGATGGCACAATCCGTCGGCGGTGATTTATATACAGAATACAAACGCATAAAAACGAATAAATTAAAAAAAGAAATTGAACAAATCAAAGTGGATAATCAAACACTGTTTGGCCGTATAGAAAAACAAAAACGCGATAGTATTGCGGTATTTGATAAAACAAACGCAAATACGATTGAACTAAATAAATTAAAACAAGAAAAACAAAATTTGCAAAAACAGGTGGCGCAAATTGTGGAACAATCTTGGCGTGAATACAGAAATGCAAATTATTCAAAATATTGTGCGTATATTGATTCTTGCTTTACAGAAAAAGAACTTGCTGAATTATCGCATTATGCTGGGGTTGCGCATTTTACACTCAGTTGCGGTATAGATTGTAATTATTTTAAAACTTTGGACGACATATTGTATGGCCCATATTGGCATGAATTTGCAGATTTTGTTCGCGATACCAAACACAGCAAATCTTTGATAAAAAAATACGAACGCGTTCGTCGTGATGCAGAAACCATATATCCATATATTTACATACGCAGTGTTTTTTATGATGCTGGCAGTATTGCAAAATGTGGGGAACCCATTACACAAACAGATATAAATTTTACTGATGCAATAAAATCAGGTCGTGAATATTTGGTGGATTCTGTGTATAAATCAAAATCTGTATGCCCGCAATATATGGCTGAATTTAACCGTTTGCGAAATGTTTCAAAAATATTTACCACAGACTTACACATGCTGATTGAAAGTTTGTTTTTATATAGTGATGAATATTATAATTTAAATTCGCCTTTGTTTTTATCGTATCATGATGAACTGTATGATTTGGTGCGCCGTATCAATACATTGAATATTAAAATAAAAACATGTTCCAGCCAACATGATACAGATATAAAAAACATTGACACATATTTCAAAGATTTGGGTTATAAACAGTATCATGAATCGCATAAAAAACTGGAAAATTTAAAGATAGAACTGGACAGTTATAATACGCAAAATAATCGATAAAATTTATTGCAAAAACAAAAAACTATTCTATAATCCATAAAAACACCCGGGGAGAGAATAAAACAAAAAAGGTAAAAATATGAAAAAAATTATTCTGGCCCTGGCTTTTGGTTTAATTACAAATTCTGCATATTCCACATATTATCAAACAACAACAAATGATTGCAGTGATGCCAATATGATGGCGCGTCTGGACGGTGCGGTTGCCACACATCGCGCGGTTATCACAGAAATCACATGCGATTATACAAAACCTGTGGCAAAACCAAAACCGGTCGCAAAGGCAAAGCCTGTGGTAAAGCATGCACCTAAAAAAATTGTTCGTCATGAACATCGTGCGCCAAAACCACAACCGATTATTGTAGAATACGAACCTGTCACAGTTGTTCAAATCACAACCACAGAAACTTGTGCATGTTGTGATTGCGGTTGCTAATAAAAACAACAAAATTAAGATACAATTGTGTGATGCGAAAAACAAAACACTAAAAAATATAATTTTCACCGGCGTTTGCCGGTGTTTTTTTATAAAAAATGAATAAAAATTACCGATAAAAACGAATCAAAAAATGCCGGTAAAAAAAATAAAAAACAAACAAAAAAATACTTGCAAAAGTGCGATTTGCCTTGCATAATTTTTGGGCAAAATTAATCAACATATTAAAGGAGTGACCATGAGTCAAAAATGGGTTTATACTTTCGGTAATGGTTCTGCCGAAGGTCGTGCCGATATGCGCAATTTGCTGGGTGGCAAGGGTGCAAATTTGGCTGAAATGAATTTGGTTGGTTTGCCTGTGCCTGCGGGTTTCACAGTCACGACCGAGGTTTGCACATACTATTATGAAAACAATGAAACATATCCAGCTGATTTAATGGACCAGGTTCGCAGTGGTATCGCACATATTGAAAATATTATGGGCAAAAAATTTGCTGATACAGAAAATCCATTATTGGTGTCTGTGCGTTCTGGCGCGCGTGTTTCTATGCCTGGCATGATGGATACTGTTTTGAATTTGGGTTTGAACGATGAAACAGTCAAGGCTTTGGCTCGTGCATCAAACAACGAACGTTTTGCATATGATTCATATCGTCGTTTTATTATGATGTTCAGCGACGTTGTTTTGGGCGCAGATATCAATTTGTTTGAACACAAATTGGAAGAAATGAAAGAATCCAGAGGATACAAGGTTGATACAGAATTGACTGCCGATGATTTAAAAGAATTGGTCGAACAATTCAAAGCAATCGGCAATGAAATCGGTAAAGTATTTCCACAAGACCCATGGGAACAATTAAAATTGGGTATTGGCGCGGTGTTTGGTTCTTGGATGTCTAAAAAGGCCATTACATACCGTAAATTAAACAATATCCCTGGCGATTGGGGAACCGCTGTTAATGTTCAAGCAATGGTGTTTGGTAATTCTGGTGATGATTCTGCAACAGGTGTGTGTTTCAGTCGTGACCCAGCCACCGGTGAAAACAAATACTATGGTGAATATTTAATTAACGCCCAAGGCGAAGACGTCGTGGCGGGTATTCGCACTCCACAACCAATGAGCAAAGATGATTCTGGTCGTGTATCTTTGGAAGAAGCAATGCCAGAGGTTTATCGTGAATTGTGCGATGTTCGTGAAAAATTGGAAAAACATTACAAAGACATGCAAGATATGGAATTCACAATAGAGCATGGGAAATTGTGGATGTTGCAATGCCGTAATGGAAAACGTACTGCGGCTGCGGCTGTTCGCATGGCTGTTGAAATGGTAAATGAAGGTTTGCTGACCAAAGAAGAGGCTATCTTGCGCGTTGGTGCCGATCAATTAAATCATTTGTTGCACCCAATGTTGGATCCAAAAGCGGACAAAAAAGTTATTGCAACAGGACTTCCTGCATCACCTGGTGCGGCTGTGGGTCAGGCTGTGTTTAATGCCGAAGATGCTGAAAAATGGGCGGCGGACGGTAAAAAAGTTATGTTGATTCGCGTTGAAACATCACCCGAAGATATCGCTGGTATGAATGCAGCCCAAGGTGTGATTACTGCACGTGGTGGTATGACATCACACGCGGCGGTGGTTGCACGTGGTATGGGAACACCATGTGTATCGGGTTCAAACGACATCAAAATCGATTATGCAACAAAAACAATGACAACAACATCTGGGGTTGTGATTCACGAAGGTGATTGGGTTTCAATCGATGGCGCACGTGGTGAAATTATCCAAGGTGCCGTCCCAACTGTATCCGCACAATTGACGGGTAATTTTGGAACATTGATGCAATGGGTTGATGAAATCAAAGTTTTGGCGGTCAAGGCAAATGCCGAAACACCAAAAGATGCCAAACAGGCACGTGATTTTGGTGCCCAAGGTATCGGCTTGGCGCGTACAGAACACATGTTCTTTGATCCGTCCAGAATTCAAGATATGCGCGAAATGATTTTGGCTGATGACGAGGCCGGTCGTCGCGCGGCATTGGATAAATTATTGCCATATCAACGCGCAGACTTTATTGAATTGTTCAAGATTATGGACGGTCTGCCTGTGACAGTGCGTTTGATTGACCCACCACTTCATGAATTCTTGCCACACACCGAACCTGAAATGCAAGAATTGGCAAAACACATTGGCAAATCTTTGGAATTCGTAAAGGCGCGTAGTGAGGCTTTGCGTGAATCGAATCCAATGTTGGGTCATCGTGGTTGCAGATTGGCAATTACATATCCTGAAATCTGTGAAATGCAAACACGCGCGATTTTGTCTGCGGCAATCGAATGCAAGAAAGCGGGTGTCAAAGTATTCCCAGAAATCGAAGTTCCACTTGTTGGCTCGAAAAAGGAAGTCGATATTGTAAAGAGCGTTATCGATGCAACAGCCCAGGCGTTGTTTGCAGAAATTGGTGACAGTGTTGAATACACCGTTGGTTCAATGATTGAATTGCCACGCGCGGCGGTTTTGGCTGATGAAATTGCTGAAAGTTGTGAATTCTTTGAATTTGGAACAAACGATTTAACGCAAACAACATTGGGTATGTCACGTGATGATACGGGCAAGATTTTGGACGAATATCGCGCACGTGGTGTTTATGTTGCGGACCCATTTGCATCTGTTGATCAATTGGGTGTTGGTCTGTTAATCAAAGACGCGGTTGAAAAAGCCCGCAAAACCAAGGGTGACAAAATCCACTTGGGCGTTTGTGGCGAACATGGTGGCGATCCTGCATCTATTGAATTCTTCCATCAATGTGGATTTAATTCTGTATCATGCAGTCCGTTCCGCGTGCCAATCGCACGTTTGGCGGCGGCGCAAGCAGCGGTCAAATTCCCACGCAAAAAATAAAATTTGCGCTGGCAAACAAAAAACTCTCCAAAAACGGAGAGTTTTTTTGTTGTTATTAAAAAATTTTTATTGTATAAATACCTGACGCAATAATGTAAGAGGACGGAAATACAAAATGACACAAAAACAAATTTTACCTACATCACTTTGGAAATTTTATTTAAAATATGCGTTTCCTGGATACGGTTGGATAATATTTTTCTGGGCAATAATATCATTGATTATGCAGTTTGATAATGTGTTGTTTCCTTTTTATCAAAAATGGTTGGTAAGCGCACTAGAAACCCCGATTCCTGATGGTATGACATGGTTGCAACATATATTACCAACGATTATTTTGATTGTGGTATTGGATATATCTTTGATGTTGTGTTTAATAATGCGATGGTTTCTATACAATCGTTGGGGGCCATATGTTGTTCAAAAAATATCAACACAATTAACAAATTATACCCAATCGCAAAGTATGTCTTGGTGGGTGTCGCGTTTGCCTGGCAAGGTAAATCAGCAAATAACATATGTTCAACATTTACCTGAAATTATAAATATTTTATGGTGGTCTTTTTGTGTGCTGGTAATGATAGTTATAAATTCAGGTATGTTATTTAAAGTTAATTTATATGTCGCAATAATGTTTTTATGTGCGTTTGCGTTTCGCGTATTGTTCGCGTGGGGTATGCGTAAAAAATTAAAAACAGCATCGGAAAACAGTGCAAATGCACAAAGTACATTATCGGGCAAAATGGTGGATAGTTTATCAAATTATTCAATTGTGAAATCTTTTTCAGGTGCGCACCGCGAAGAAAAATATTTGGAATCGCATCGTAAAAAGAAAATTGATACATCAATTAAATTTGCTTTTTTAAACAGATTGTTTTGGGGAATACCTGGAACATTATGGAGTGTATTTTTTGGCGGGACTTTGTTTTTCTGTTCGGTATTGTATTATCGTGGCGAAATGACCATTGCAGATATCGTATTTACGATTGGTGTATTTTTCTCGGTCATGGGCGCGATTGGTGGTCTGATAAATCAAATTCCTGATATTATAGACAAGGTCAGCAGTGCGTCAAAATCGTATAAAGAATTGGTTGGTGCAATTGATGTTGCAGACATTGATAATGCACCTGATATAAATGTCACACATGCGGCAATCGAATTTAAAAATGTATCATTTAAATACAGAAAAAAATATGTATTGCGTGATTTTAATTTAAAAATAAAGCCTGGCGAACGCGTTGGAATTGTTGGATTATCTGGTGCTGGTAAAACGACATTGGTAAATTTGTTGATGCGTTTTTACGACCCAAATTCTGGTGCGGTTTTAATTGATAATCAAGATATTGCAAAGGTTTCCCAGGATTCTTTGCGTGAAAATATTTCATATATTCCCCAAGAACCGACAATGTTTAATCGCACAATTTTGGAAAATATAGAATACGGTCGTCCGGGTGCGTCTTTGCGTGAAATCAAGGCCGCAGCGGTCGAAGCATCTGCCGATGAATTTATTCGTGGCACTGACAAGAAATATAATTCTATTGTGGGCGACAGGGGGATAAAACTGTCTGGTGGCCAACGGCAAAGAATTGCAATCGCGCGTGCATTTTTGAAAAATGCCCCAATCTTGATATTGGACGAGGCTACATCTGCCCTGGACAGTGAAACCGAAATTGCAATTCAAAAGGCATTTGATAAATTGTCGGCGAATCACACAACATTGGTTGTGGCACATCGCTTATCGACATTGCGTAATATGGACAGAATAATTGTCTTGGATAAAGGACGTGTGATTGAATCCGGAACACATAATTCTTTGTTGCGTAAAAAAGGTTTGTATGCAAAGTTGTGGAATATGCAATCCGGTGGATTTTTACAATAAATTCCGCCCCAAGGGCTTTGCCCGGAGGGGAGGGGACCGTCAAAGACGGTGGAGGGGGTAATAATTCCACAACTGCACTTTGCACTCTGGACTTTGCAAACTGACTAAAAAATCATTGACCTGTTGCCCAAAAACTTTACATAATCAAACCATAGGAAATAACTCTTTTAACCAAAAGGAAAGAAAATGAAAAAAATAGTTTTGTTTGGTCTGTGTGCGACAATGTGTGTATCAAATGCAAATGCGGGCTGGTTCAGTAATTTGTTTAAAAAGACTGCGGAACCAACAACCTTGGCCGAGGCTTGCAATACCGATGAAATAACTGCGGTTTGTCCAGATACACTTTTGGGCAATCAGACATTGACTGCGTGTTTGGCTGATAATGTAAAATCTTTATCAAAAAAATGTGCCAAGTTTGTAAAAAAATCAATCAAGGAAAATAAAGAATTGGTTTTAGAAAACAAAGATGCTGCGGTTGAATCTGTGAAAAGTCAAGTTGCCGATGCCAAGGCGCAAAAAGAAATTGCAAAAAAATCATTAAGTGAAAAAAAGGCAGAGATGAAAGTGGCTGGTAAAGAAATCAAAGAAACTGCGAAAGCAATTAAAACAGACGCGGTTGATACGGCAAAATCTGTCAAAGAAATTGCAAAATAAAAACCAATAAATTGTTATAATTTTTATGTATAAATCCCTTTGTTGTGACAAAGGGATTTATCTTTTATTTCTACATCGTTTTTTACTCTTTACAAGATTAAAATAAAAATGCTAATATAAAAATAAGTGAAGGTTTTTATATAAAAAAACGGCTGATTTGCGCTGTTTTAGGAGAGTCTTATGAAAAACAAAAAAATGACAGATGCATACAAAAATGCGGTTGGAACTGTGTTTTTGCTTGCTGGTGCTTTCTTTATTTGTTCGACATTGTTGTCAATGCGGACTGTGTTGGCTGACCCAATTGCGCCCACAACAAATGCGGCCTCTGGGGTGAGTCCTGCGCGTACCGCGGCGGCGCGTAATTCTTCGAAATCGCGTTCGACAACGGCGTCACGTTCGACTGTATCACGTGCAACTGCTACGCGCGCGCAAACAAATAATGCATCGCGTAATATTCGCACACGCGCAATCAGTGTTCGCAATGTAAATGATGGTTCTGTCACAGACGTTCAAACAGCGGTGCGTTCAAACGCAACGCGTTCTGTGGCGCAAAGGGCGAATAATACAACAATGCGTGGTGTGGCGGCGCGTAATAATGCATCGCGTGTTGTTGCGCGGACTGCAACAACACCGTCGCGGGTGAGTCTGGTTGGAACAGGTATGCGTGCGTCTATGGGAAATACTGTTAATGTTTCATATTTATCCAGTAAATTATATACTGGCAATTATTCAAACATTATTGATTCAACAACTGGTTTGATTTCTGCCGATGCATACAGTGCATGTTTGGAGGGTTATTATACATGTATGGACGAAATCTGCACCGCGCGCAGTGATGCCAAGGGACGTTGTTCTTGCGCGGGTCGTGCGACAAATTTCTTGGCCGCCGAAGAAGCTTTGGACAAAGCAAACGAAGAATTGATTCAGTTGTCTGGTCAATTGGCTTTGTTGGTTTCAACCAAGGGCAAAGATGTCAGTCAGGCTTTCCAATTAACCGATGCTGAAAAGGTTATGAATTGCGTATCATATAAAGATATGATTGCACAATATGGTTCCACATCGGCAACGGCTGATGCAACCAAGGTGACAGAATGGTGTTATTCACATGGTTTTTATACCGCAAATTGTGCTCAACCGTCGTATTGTACAGATAATACAGTTGATGGTTTTAATATAGATAATATTGATGGTTCGTCATCTGATATTTTGGCATCGTTAAAGGCATGGGCAAATGCCAAAGATTTGGCAAAACAATTTACAAACAACGATTCTAATAATTTGGTTGCGCAATACACAACAATATCTGGGGTTGTAAATGGTTTGTCTGGTATTACTGAAAATGTTGATGCGTCCCAGGCTGCGTTGGATACATTGGCGAACAAATGGGGTTATGAATTGTTTGAATATGCACATAACAACGTTTGCGGTCGTGTGTTGGATTCTTGCTTTAACGGTATTTACGAGGCTTGCGGCACACCACCATCTGGAACGGATTCCGCAGGTAATAAAATTGGTAAATGTGCGAACGGTGCATCGACATCATGCCCATATAATTACAACAGTGCGATTTCTGTTAAAACAACCGGTGACGGTTCTGGCGAGGTTGCATTAAACGAACGTGGTTCAACCGGTTCAACAACATCGACATCGGCGACATGTTTTGGTTATACATCTGCAAACGGTGATCCTTATGCGTCTTTGCGTGGCCCGGTTGCTGATGCGCGTCGTTCAATTATGCAAAAATATTTACTGGACGCGAACGCGGCATGTGACGCATACGGCAACGCGTTAAAGAATACCGCACAAAACATCAATTATCAAAAAATTGCGGCTGAACAGGCATTGCGTCAAAAACGTATGGACTTCTATAACGAAGAAGAAGAAAAAATCAAAAATGACGCGGTTGCGGCAATCACAAACTTTAATGAATGTATCAGTGAAATTTGGGATTGTTATAACGAAAATGCGGACGAAGAAAACTGGACAACGGCGCGTATAAAAACATATTGTGCCCAGGTTTCCAATGTTCCACATTGTTATGAACCGATGATTTGTAATATAGCACCATTGCAATTCAAAAAGATTATTGATGTTCCAGATGATACAAGATGCACTTTCAGTGTGAATCGTGAAGAAAACACATGTCGTAATTTGGTCACATTAAATGAAATCTTGTATGGTGCGACCAAGAGTGATTATGTGAGTTCTGAAAACTGGGACGAGGTTATAAACGGAACTTTGACCAAAAATTCGGCAGAAATTCGTGAAGGTTGCTTGAAAAAGGCATTGGATTGTGGGGATTCATCAACTGGCGCCGAATGTCTGCGTAAATGGGTAAAACCGTCAAATAATTAAAACAAATTCAAAAAAACAAAACCAAAACGCCCGGCACCCGCCGGGTGTTTTTTTGTTGGTTCCCATCTTGAGAGGGGTGACCGAAGGCCTGGGATTCTGCCCCAGCGCGCAAGCGCGGTTCGGGGAGGGTGGTCAGCGTAGCTGACGGAGGGGGTAATTCCGCCCCCCGAGGGGAGGGTGGTCGGCGCAGCCGACGGAGGGGGAAATTCCGCCCCCGAGGGGAGGGGGACCTTGCTGTAGCGAAGCGAAAGCAGGTGGAGGGGGTTCTATAAAAAGCACAAAACTTTACGCTCTGCAAAATACATAATTGCATAAATTTTTATGCAAAACCCTTGACAATTGATAAAAAAACGATATCATTTGCATAAAGTTTTAGACAAAATGTCAAAAACATTGAACAAGAACAAACAGGGTAAAGGTTAAAAAATGGCAAATTTTGCAATCTTTCAAACCGGTGGCAAACAATATCGTGTCCAGGCTGGCGATACTATCAAGGTTGAAAAAATCAATGCTGAAAACGAAATTGAATTCGACAAAGTCTTGATGGTTGGCGACAAAATCGGTAATCCATATGTTGATGGCGCACGTGTTATTGCAACGGTTGTTGAACAAAAACGCGATGACAAGGTTTTGGTTTTTAAAAAGAAACGTCGTCAAAACTATCGTCGCACACGTGGGCATCGTCAATATTTGACGGTTTTGAAAATCAAAGAGATTAGGGCTTAAGGAGTTTGAACTATGGCACATAAAAAAGCTGGTACCTCTACTTCGAACGGACGCGATTCTGCGGGACGCAGATTGGGCGTTAAAAAATCCGGTGGTGCGCGTGTTATTCCTGGCAATATCATTATTCGCCAACGTGGCACTGCATTTCATCCTGGATTAAATGTTGGTATGGGTAAAGACCACACAATATTTGCCAAGGTCACAGGAACTGTGAAATTCAAACGCGGATTAAACGACCGTAAAACAGTTTCCGTCGTTCCTGATGAAACCGCAAAATAATTGTTAAGATAAAAAAATCCCCCGGCACCCGCCGGGGATTTTTTTATAAAGTGCAAAGCACAATTGATGCAGGATTGATTCCGCCCCATCGCGACCCTTTAATTCCGCCCCATCGGGGAGGTGGACCTTGCTGTAGCGAAGCGAAAGCAGGTGGAGGGGGTATCAGGAACCCTCCCCACCACTTCGTGGTCCTCCCCTCCGCCGGAGGGGAATCATTGACACCATTTGCCATCGGGGCTGTTCTGCATAAAAAAACACCCAGAAAATTCTGGGTGTCATTTATTTGGAACCAAGCCTTTTTAAGTTTAATGGGAGTTGAATTCGGGGCCAATTCCAAATAAAACCGTGTGTTTGTTGCAAAATCATAAAAACCTATTGCACCGTCACTATTGCGTTTTGCCGGAACATAATCCATGACCAATTCGTTATTCATATACATTTTGGCATAATAAACCGCATTGCCGGCATTAACCCTGTCGTTTCTTTGATTTCCAAACATCCACAAAGGCAAGGTTTCGGCAGAAAAAGTATATTCTTTCGTCTGTGTATTCGATTCATTTGTTGCGTCATCATGAACATATAATATTCCATGCCCATTCAACATTGTTGATCGCACAGTTAATATATTACTGGTTCTGGTAATTGTGCTGGTCGCAGTGGCATTATTTGGAAAAGAAAAACCTATTTTGCTACCAGAGGTTGCACCAGCTAAACCATGTATCACAGCATCGGCTGGGTCTCTGCTTTGCCATATATACCAAGAGCCACCAGATGGTTTTACTTTTATTTCCATGACAATGTTATCTACATTTGGAATAATTCCTGTGTTTAAATATGTGTTGTCATTGTTTGTCACATACTCTAACTCTGTAAATCCGTTGGGCAGGCGGTTGGCAGATTCAATAATCTCGTACCAATGGGGTTGGCCGTCGTTGTCTTCAACCAGCAGGCATTTTTTGCCGGCGGGGCATTGTTCGTCCGGGCGGGTTTGTTTGTTCGCCTGCAAATCCGCAATGGCTTTGGTTTGATTGATAGTATTTGTCACGACCGACCGTATCGTTGCAATCGTGTCGTTCAATTCAGTCACCACAGGGCTAAACCGCGCCGAATTATACGCCGTCGTGGCAATTTTGATTGGGGATTGGCACCATAAAAACTGATTAACACCATCAACTATCAATGAAGTATTGGTTAAATCCCATTCTGCACGGGAATATTGGCCCCCAGTCCTGCCTCTTTCAACACCAATAGCAAAATATGTGTTTCCTGCTTTTTCTGTACTATCTATACCACCGATTTCGACACCATCAACTTTAAAACCGTATCTGGTTCCATTAAAATAAATTTCGTTATCGTATGTCACACTATCTTGATAACGAAATGATATACTTGTATCGTTCCATACACCAGCATTCCAAGTATCATTACCTGCACCAAAACTAAATCTTGGACGTCCTTCGCTATTTATAATGGCTTGCACATTTGTTCCGCCGTTACCAGACATAATGCCTTGGTCATTAGTTGCAGGGTGATATGTAAATCTCCACTTAAAACTCCAAGTATTTGCTGTGGAAAAATTTACATCGTTTTGAGTGCGAATATAATTCTGTGAATTGCCTGTTTTGTAAATCCCTGCACTTGTAATTGTTGGTGTGCCAGATGTATATATGCTGGAAATATTAAAGTCACAAGTTTCAGCGAATGCCGATGACATCGACAGTATCAACCCAAACACTAAACTTAAAAGTTTTTTCATGAAATCCCCTTTTTTTCTCTCGTTCCTTTTTTGGTATTTTTTTGCGGAATACAAAAAAATACCGTCAACGGAAGTTGAGCGGTCGGGGTGTTCAAAAAATCAAAAGCAACAATGACCCTGCGCGTGTTGCCAAGCGCAGACACCCCGCCAAAAAACGCAGGGTTAAAATCATTGGGAAACATATAAAACCAAAAATGTGCAACCTGAAACGCACTGATGATTTTATATATCAGTGCAAAATCTGAAAAAATTATCTAAAACATAAAAACGTCCGTTTTAATGAATCGTTTTCGTTGGGATAACAATGCAAATCTTGCACTGGTTGCTTTATAGGCTTTTTGAAGGCCCCGAATACAATTCCCGTTGTATTCAAGATTCAGTATATAAAATTTATTTTTGTTTCTGCAAGTGGTATTTTTATGCAATTAAAATCAATAACTTGTTAATTGAACTTTGCCCTTTAAGATATCGTAATTTTGTGATATAATATATTCATAACATGAGGAAAGTTTTTTTATGTTTTTTGGCGGCAATTATGTTTGCGCCCAATGCCATGGCAGCATTGACGGGTGGTCGCGCAATACAAAAAACTGAAAATTCTGCTGATAATGTGCGTGTGTCTGGAAATATTCGTGATGGGGTTGGGCGCAATGTAAATAACACCACAACCCGCACAGAAAAAAGTATTTCGCGCCCTGACACAACATCACGTGTCGCATCGCGCAGTGCCGAAACCGTTGTGCAACGTGGCAATGTCCAAAATGTTGTGTCACGTGCGACTGATAATACCGCGTCGCGCATAACAAATTCTGTAAAACAGCGCACCATAAACGCATCGTCAATTGATTCTGGGGCATTGATGGCACCACAAATGAGTTTCGCACCGCGTTTTGATGAACCAACGCGCAGTGTTGCAAATCGTGCCGCAACCAAGACTGAAACCAAAAAAATTACTGCCGAAGATGTATCGGCGGCCAAAGATTTATTGGAACAAACCGCTGGATTAAATAAATCATGCCAAGAGCAATATAATGAATGTATGGACCAATTCTGTGCCGTTGTTGATACAAACCAAAAACGGTGCAGTTGTTCGGCAAATTTATCAAAATATGCCGGGGTCCAAGATGCTGTGAACAAGGCAAATGATGAATTGAACGAGGTTGCCCAACGTATCCGCTATGTTGGTCTGTCGGCTGACGAAATCCGCGCGATTATGAGTGAAACTGCCGCCGAGGCTGAATTAGACAATACACGTGATACATCGGAAACACGCAGTATGTTATCGAAAATCGAAGATTTGTTGCAAGACCCAACCACACGCACAACCAATGTCGCCAGTAATGATTTTGGTTTGGATTTAGACTTGGATTTTTCAGATTCTGGTGCAGATATATTCAGTTTGGATTTTTTAAACACTGATAATGATTCTATTTCCAGCAAACGCGGAACGGCACTGTATAATGCCGCAAAAAAACGTTGCAAAACAATTTTAAATAACTGCACAGATGTTGGCGCAACATCTAATCAAATCACCGGAAATTATGATTTGGCGATCGATAAAGATTGCATCGCATATGAACAGGGTTTGAAAAAAATGAATCAAACACTGCAATCCAATGTTCGCAGTGCCGGATTAATGTTGCAAAAGGCGCGTTTGGCGGTGTTGCAAAATAAAAATCAATATGATGCCAAGGGCTGTATTGGTGCATTGGAAACATGTATGACCGATGATATGGTTTGTGGTGCGGATTATTCAAAATGTCTGGACCCAACCAAACGTTATATCGACGAAAACGGCAAGGTTGTTTTGGGACAAGATATTACCAAGATAACTGATTTTATGGACGCGTTTAATGCTGCGCAAATTGATGCCACTAAATTATCTGCATCTTTGTCCGTCAATATGGACGATACTTGCAAAAATGCACCAAACAACGATGGAACATGCGTTATAAAATATTTAATGACCAAAATCGGTACCGGTGCAACTGTCAAAGACGGTGGATTGTGTCGTGCGGTTTTGGATAAATGCCAACAACATACATACAGTTCTAATGAAAAATATAATCCATATAATGATGTTGTTGTAAATTATATTCAACGCGCAATGGTGAATATTCGTTCTGCGCAACAAAATATTATTTCGGAATACGCATCAACCTGTATGACCGATGTTGCCGCATGTTATAATCAACAGGTCACCCAGGTAAATTCATGGTCGTCGGTTGCATCTGTATCCAGTATCAAAGGTGTAATGACCGGCGCGTGCCGTAATGTTGCATTGACTTGTGGGTATGCGGTGTTTGCAAATATGTGTTCCACAGACATAAATAATATCAACAGTTGGGTATTGTCGAAAAAATGCAACGATGCAGATGCAAACGATACATCTGTTTGTGTTGCATCTGGAACCAGCACAGATACATGCACACCATGTGACGAGAATAATCAGCCAACATGTATCGAAGGGATTTCTGAAATATTCTATCAATCATTACTTTGCCCAGAAAGTTCTATGTATGATAAAAATTGTTCTTCTGGCGTGTCCAATAATCGCACAATCCAAGGCTGCGTGAATACACAATGCCGTTGCAGTGCCGGATATACCGCATGGAACGGTTCGTGCCTGGCGACATGTAAAAGCACAGAATATCGTAATGATTATGGCACATGTACGGCAACATGTGAAAGTGGCAGCCCATCAGGTGCAAGCACAACCAATGGCGTGTCATTGGAAAACAATACATGTAATTAATCAGCCAAAATTTTTTCCATAAATTTATTATGGTTTTCTAATTCGTCTTCGTGCGCAGGAAAACTGCGTTTTGGAAAGTTTGCACCAATTTTCGGTTGTTTTAATAATGCTTCGTGCTGTTGTGCGATAACATCATTGATATCTGGGGCTGGGGCGGTGTTTTCCAGTTCCAAAAATACTTTGGCCAAAATTTCTGCGTCAATCAATGCGCCATGTGCGTCGGCACGCGCGGTCAATGATATACCAAACCATTTTGCCAATGCGTCCAAAGTATATGCCTTGGGCCCAAAAACACGATTACGGGCGATAACAATAGAATCCATTTGCTGTTCGCGGGGAATTTGTCTTAATCCCAATTTGGCCAATTCGAAATTTACAAACGGAAAGTCAAAATCAAACCCATTGTGTGCGACAATAACACTGTCACGAATAAACTCTAAAAATCTTGGGGCGACCTCACTCATTTTTGGTTTGTCTTCCAAAAAAGCATTAGAAATTTTATGAACCATGTATGTTTCTGGGGGAATAATTTTACCTTCGGGATTGATATATTCGTGAAAAGTATTTTCTGTTAAAACACCGTCCAACAACTCGACAGCGCCAATTTCAATACACCGGTCGCCGCGTGTCCATTCAAATCCAGTCGTTTCAATATCAAAACAAATAATACGAGCCATAATTTTTCCCTTAAAAATTCTAATTGAGATAAATTTAACATTTGTATTATAATAAAGCCATGCAATTAAATCTAGAAAATCTTAACGCGGCACAAATATCCGCGGTAAAAAAGACCTCTGGGCCATTATTGGTATTGGCGGGTGCCGGGACCGGAAAAACACGTGTTTTAACAACGCGCATTGGTTATATTTTGTCACAAAATTTGGCAAAACCCTGGCAGATTTTATCCCTGACATTTACGAACAAGGCGGCAAATGAAATGAAAAATCGCCTGGATACGATGGCGGACGGTGAATTTTATGCGCGTGATATTTGGTGTGGAACATTTCACTCTATGTGTCTGCGTATCCTGCACAGTAATTATGCGGCGGCGGGACTGCGACCTGATTTTTTAATTTATGGCGAAGACGACCAAAAATCTGTGATAAAAAAAGTATTGGCGGATTTGAATTTACAAACAACAAAAAAGCCCGCTGATTACGTCGAAGATTTTTCCAGAATCAAAGACCGCGGTATCACCGAAAAGCCCATCACAGACAAGATTTTTAACGCATATAACGATGAATTGGCGCGCATGGGGGCAGTTGATTTTGGTGATATTATATTGCGGACTTTGCATTTGTTTCAAAACAATCCTGGAATTTTGGAACATTATCAAAATCAATTTAAATACATTTTGGTTGATGAATTCCAAGATACCAATGCGGCACAAATGCAATTATTGACATTTTTAACAAAACATAGTGACAATCCAAATATCTGTTGTGTTGGTGATGATGACCAATCTATATATTCATGGCGTGGTGCAGAAATTAAAAATATTTTGAATTTTGAAAAAACTTTTCCTGGGGCAAAAATTATTCGACTGGAAACAAATTATCGCAGTACAGGAAATATTCTGGGGGCGGCAAACTCTTTGATACGGCATAATAACGATCGTTTGGGCAAAGATTTAACAACCGCAAACGCAAATGATATGGGCGAAAAGGTTTATGTTTTTACATTGGGGTCTGATTTAGACGAGGTTAAATTTATTGCTGATGCAATTGTGCGCAATGGCCCTGTGTATAACAATAAAACTATATTAATTCGTTCTGGGTCTTTGTCGCGTTTATTCGAAGAAGAATTTGCGCGTCGTGCGATACCATATCGTTTAATTGGTGCAACCAAGTTCTATGACCGTATGGAAATTCGTGATGCAATTTGCTATATTCGATTACTGGTGTATCCATTTGACGATATGTCATTTATGCGTATAATTGGCAAGCCGCGTCGTGGTTTTGGTCAATCGGCAATTGAAAAATTGCGTGGTTTTGGGGACAGTTTGATGTCTGGGTTGCGTAATGCAAAATTAAAAGGAAAACAGGCAATCGCAGCCCAAGAATTTTTATCCTTATTTGATTTTGATTGGGAAAATATGGAACCACGCGTGGCTGTGCAAAAATTATTAGACGATTCAGGATATATAAAAATGTGGCAAGAATCCAAAGATGCCGATGCGCCAGACCGACTGATAAATATTCGCGAATTGATATCCAATGTTGTTGCCAAATATGATTCTTTAAAAGAATTTTTGGAACAGGCATCATTGATGATGACTGATGATAATGATGAGCCAGAATCAAAAAATAATAATGCGGTAAATATCATGACGATACATGCCGCCAAAGGTCTAGAGTTTGATAATGTGTTTTTGCCCGCCTGGGAAGAAAACATATTTCCAAATGAAAAATCGATAAATGATGGTTCTGTCGAAGAAGAACGGCGGCTTGCCTATGTCGCAATAACACGCGCGAAAAAGATAGCGGTTATTACAAATACTGTATCGCGATTAATGTATGGTAATCGTCAAAATAATGCCCCCAGTCGTTTTATCAGTGAAATAGACAGTAAATATCTATGCTTTGGTAATGATACGCGTGTCGCACCGCGTCAATCGCCGCAACAATATTCTGGCCCAATGGTTGCAAAAAAAATATTTAAACCAAAAACAGAAAACTTGGTTGGTCGCCAGGCACGACACAGTGAATATGGAACCGGTGTAATTATTGCTGACGGAACGGGGATTTTGACAATCGCGTTTGGTTCGCGTGGAATAAAAAAAATCGCACGTGATTTTGTCACAATTTTATAAATTATATTATAATATTCTATCTATTTCGGTCTGCAATACATCTAATCCTGATGATGGCATTGTGCTGACAGGGACAATTGGTGTTGCGCCTATTGATGCCCTCAGTGTATTTGTTCTGGCGGTTTGATCAGCTGCCGATACAGTGTCTGTTTTTGTGATAACAACAATATGTTTGATTGTGGTTAAACCATTTCCATACGACGATAATTCATTACGTATATCATTATATTCTGCCACCCAATCTGTTTTGGTTCCGTCTATTATATACAGCAACAATCTGGACCTTATGGCATATATCAAGAAGTCTGTTCCGTATGCGGTGTTTAATGATGGCAAGCAAACAGTTGTGAATTTTCCACCAGGTGTGGATAAATCACCTGTTCTTATTGGGCGAGAACTGTATGGACTGTTTATTATGTTATCGCGATTAGTTGTCATTGCAAAAAATAACGAATATTTACCCACCAAACGCGAACCAACAATGGCGATATCGTATTCCAGGTGTTCATCGCCACTCGATGAACCACCGGCGCCACCAGTCCCCCCAGAACCACCTGTTTTGCCACCAGCCCCAGAACTGCTGCCTGACGAACTATTCGACCCACTGTTTGAATTGTTGGATTTATTTTTTGTTTTTTGAAATTTTGACCTGATTAAAGACCATAATTTTTTTGCGTCTTTTTCTAAATTTTCGCCCCATGATGAATCTATTTTACCACCCCATTGTTGTGCCAAATTTTTCGCTTTGTCCGCCATATAGCACACCAACAACAAAGTCAAAACCAATACCATAGCCCCCGCAAAGCCGTTTAATTCATCGGCTGATAAAATTTTACCAGTTGCCGGGTCTATAATAAATGCCAACAGCGATGTTGAAACACTGATTGCGACCGCCAAACATACAAAATATAAAGCCGCCGTCACAACACGATTGATTTGCGTCTTTAAATCTTCGGCTTTAAATATTCCCAGAAAAGAATTAAACAAATCGCCGGCAACACCTTTGTATTTTGTCTTGGCAGTTGTTTCGGCAATTGCGGTAAATGGCAACAACATCACAGACAAGAATAAATCAGCGATAACCCCCAAAGCAATTACCAAAAATTTCCAGATACAAATAATGGACAGGTATGTCACATATAAACCAATCGCCGCAGAAAACAAACTATGCCCAACGGCGCTGATAACCCATTTCCAACCGATTTCCATTGTTGTCACAAAGAAACTGGACATTTGACTGGGGATACATAATAAACTGGCGGCGGCATCTGCGGTAATGGTCAGGTTTGATGGTGCATTTGTTGCAACATATTGATGAATTGCCGGACATATATCTGGCACAGAAAAACCAGCAACCGATGTCACAGTTGTTAAAATAACATTTGCAACAACATTACCAATATAAACCACCGGCATCATAATCATAGCAAACGCTTTGTCCAGACCGAAATTTAATGCAATCAGCCAAACAGAAATCCAAATACCTTTGATTAAAATATTGCGCACAGTTTCTTTTGCATCGCCCCCAGAACCAATTAAATTATACGCTTCGAATGCGACCCAAAAAGCATACGCGATTAACATAAATAATATTGCAAATCTAACCAAAGGCGTGCCAACCGCGTTTATAACAGTTGTCATACCGCCCATAAATGCCAGCCCCAGTTTTGCATCGATTGGGACATAATTGTCGCCAACAGGTGTGGCGGTTGGACCAAAATTATTTAAATCTTGGATAATAGATGCGGTCACCAATTCGCGATTTGCCTCGGTTGCCCAAGAACCGTATTCGCCAACATCACCAACGGCAAAACCAGGCATTGATATAAATATTGCAACAATCGCAACCAAGACTTTACGGAGAAAATCATTTATTCTTGTCATGATACAATCCCCTGGTCTTTCATAGATTTAACTGCGGCATCGAACCATTTTCGTGGGGCGCGCAAAGCCTTGGCACCCAAATCGTATGTCCATTTACCAATATCGAATTTTTCACTTGTTGATAAATCTGTTTCTTCGGTATGTGCCAATGGAATTTTAACTTTGCCATATGGTAATAATTTATCAATTCTGGGCACCAACACATAATAATAAGCAAATATCAAACCGAACATCAGCAGCAAAAATGTCCAACCATCTTTCAAGAAATCAAACGCATCAGGATATACCTGTTCGATTTGTGCCTTTTGTTCCAAGAAACAAGGTTTGAATAAATCTGCATCAACCAAACCATCGGCATTTTTGGATTCAGCCTCGCACTTTGCAAAAGCATTCATAACATATTGTGCCTGGGGCGATGTTTTTCCTGACATTTGCATTTCGAACATCGGCGGTAAAATCGAAGTATAACTATCTGTGGGACCTGGGAATAATGAATCCGCTGCATAATAAACAATTGAAAATAATATAGTGATTTTTAAAGATATCGATATAATCGCCACCGCCGCTGAAACAACGGTCCCCAATGCTTTGCGAAACAGTCCCGATGCGATTTTCCATACCTGTTCATATGCCGCGGCGGCAATCAAGATAGGCAAAAATATAATTACAAAAACGACTTTGAATAATACAGAAAATATTTGAAAGAATAAATCAAATCCAACAATTAAAAACGCGATAACCAATAACATTCCAGAAATCCATGTCATTATACCGCCACCCAATCCCAACCAAGCATAGTTCATCAATGCAAAACCGCCCGCCGCGCCAGCCAACATAACGGCATATAAATTTCCTAAAACACACATAAACGCACCTGACAAAGCCGACATCGCGCCAGACAATTCGGTTGCACCCAAAATTACATTGCAATCGGTTGCCGATGCGACACCTGTGGCGGTCATAGACAATATTGAACCTATGTATAAAATGGGTGAAATTAAAATTTCGGAAACAACTTTCAAAGATTCTGTTCCGCCGGCACTCAAAACACCGATGGCGACACCTGCAATTAAAATACGCACACCCAATTTCCATACGGGGTCGAACCATTTTTTGAAATCCAAATCATTTGCAGATGTTGAATAACTGGCGTTCTTTTTTGATGCGTCCCAAATAAATTTAATAGCAGATAAAAACATATAAATCGCAAAACCTGCCGCCATCAATATCCACAAATTATCAACAATACCGGTCCAAAACATTTCGGACGCCTGTCCCAATATATTTAACAGTTCGACCAAATATCCGCCTAAAAATAAATGTCCCAGATTTGAAATATCGCCATCTGCACCCACAGAATGCATAAAATTATCCAAAGATGTATATGTTAATGCATCACCACCAATTGTCGATGTTAAATACCAAATTCCCAACCCCAGTGCGATTGCGACGCCCAGTATTCGTAAAACTATCGAAATTATTTGCAACTTCTTCATTGGTTTTCTTTTTTATTTCCTGTTGTCTGCAATCGTTTTAATACCTTTTTTAATTCCGTTAAACATACTGTTTGTGGCATTCATTATTGATTTACTTAACCCTTCGCCAACTTTGGGTTCTGCGGCTTTGGTATCAAACATACCCAAAATGATATCAGTAATTTGTGGAATTTTTCCATAAATAAATGTTAAAACATAAACTAAAACAACCACACTGGTCAGTGTAATATCATATTGCCCTGTGACCCCCAGATCCCCAGAATAAATTTCACCGTTCATAATTGCCGCCAATAATGCGTCAAAACTGTTTGTTCCGTCATTGGGATCTGTAAAGAATCGTGCAATAATAACTAAAATAACAGTATATGTAATTACCGCCGAGCCCAAAGTTATAATTGCTCCTATTAAATTTTTAATTTGTTCAACACCAACACCTTTGCCGAAATTTTTTATCCACCCTAACCAAGACGGAATATCTTTGTCATTAACATCTTGAAATGCCGATGCCATCAACGATATTGGAAAGAAAAATGCAAACATAGCCATTGCGATAATAACATCTGCAAAATAACATAAAAAATTAAAGAACATTTTGAAAAACGCGAAAAACAAATATAACCCAACAAACGCTAAAATTAAATGCTTTATAAATGCACCAATGCCGAAAAACATGTCCCATGAAAAAGCGGAATCCAACATTGCGACCCCCAGATTCATAAAGCCTTGGAATTGTGTGATTGTCACCTTGGCAATATCGATAATTGCAATACGCAAATCATCGCGGAAAAAACCATTTTGGACAGTTGTTTTTAATGGTTGATATGTCACATGTTCTTCGATGATATCGGGTGTAGATTTTAACATTGCGGTCGCGTATGTTTGTGTCACATATGCCACCGGTTCAAATGTAATCGTTGTAATGAAACGTGGCAACATAACACCCATGCCTAAAAAAGCCATGGCAAATATAGAATTGATAAATACCGGTCGCATAGACTTGCTGAACCAACCGTCTTGGAAACCGGTGGTAATATTTTTCCAAACAGCCCCAAAAACATACAAACTGAAAAAAGCCATAAAAACGACAGTACATATAAAAACAAATTTGGGGTATGCACTCGCAGCGGCGGCAGAAATAATTTGAAACATGCGGTCAAATATTGGGCAAGACCAACATTGCACAGTATTAGATATAAAGATATGTCCTAATTCTGTTATCATTATTTACCCCGAAATACCTTCCATAAATTTTGTGCGGTTTTCGCATTAGACTTTGTAATATCCCAACCTGTTTTAACATCTTTTTTAACCGAATCATATAAATCTGTTCCGCCTTTGCCGACATAACTTTTTAATTTGTCGCGTGTTATTTCAAAAACTTTATTCATCAAAAAGAAAGTCAGCAAACAAGACAACCACAATACAGAATGTTCGCCAAATCCACTGGAATTTGCACTGGCAGACGGCACACTGGAATATGCGGTGCCACCAACCGACGAAACGAATATAGTGCTGTTCCATTGAAACAGTGCGCTGACCAATGCGATATTTACACACAACATAAACGCACACGCAATCATGGTGACAATCATTTTTTTCAATGCGTCAATAATACCTGAAAAAGCCGGCCAAATATTAAACCATGGGTCACTGGGTTTAACCACCCATGCGGCAACATTAAACGGATATAAAATCAAAGCAATTCCAAAATCAAAAATCGCCTGGATAATCAATAATGCCATAAAAATATTGCATGCTGTAAATGTTCCCACCATCAGCAACCCAGTAATAATATTCATAAAACTTTGTCCGCCATTGTGTGTCATCAGTGATGTTGGCAGTCCGCTGGAAATATATTTAAAACCACGTTTTACAACGGCATTATTTGCCACCGATAAAACATGGACTGGTTCGATTAAATATTCGCATGATTGTTTGCTAAGCCAGCCTTGTTCCAATAAATTTTCTGGGCATTTGATGTCAATACTGCTTTGCAGGTTGATATTGCTGGACGCTTTTAAAATTTCGGTGGTGTAAAGTGACCCAAAATGCATAAACGGGTTTATTACGGCATTTGCCAAAAACTGTGGTCGCAACGGTAATAAAACCAATACAGCCACCAATACGCGAATTCCAGGTTTAATTAAATCTTCACCAATTTTTGTTGGTGTTGCATTATCTGCGGTGACTGATGGGGCCTTGAACCCAAATGTTTTTAACCAGAATTTTGGAATATATAATTTTATCAAATACGATGCGATATAAAATGCAACAAATCCCCAAATCAGTAAATATATAATTCCATCACCATGACCAACAAAATACGCGTATGTTCCATTTGCAACAAACATAAACGCGTCCAGAACAATTGGCACCAATCCAGATATATCCAAAGAATCAATATTGATTATTGATGCGTTTGCAACCCCCGGCACAAATGCACCCAGAAAACAAACAATTGCGGCAAAAAATTTTTTTATAAAATTCATCTTTAATAATTGCTATCTAATTATATCATATTTTGATAAATTTATGGTATAATTAAAATCATGAATTGGTTAAAAAAATTTTGGATAACATTTGTATCGTTCTTGCCATTATCCGCAGGGGCGGTTTCGCCGTTTTTAATTGGTGGTGCGGTTTTGGGGGCTGGTATAATTGGTTATTCTGTTTATCGCAGTGTTGCACCGGTAAATTTGGCGGACGCGTTATCGTTTTTTTCAACATGTTGGTCGTGTCAGTTATTTTCGGATATTGTTGCAACAATGTCGCATATTTTACCGGTTGCATACAAAGCATTGGGTAAAATTATAATTCCGTTTTCGATTGCATTAACTGCGGTTTGGTTTGCGTGGCAATTATTGGAAATTTATACAGGTTCCAAATCCAAAAGTGATATTGCGTCCGCCCCCGCGGTTGCAGATGGTTGGAATATTGGGGCAAAGTTTGGTATGCACACGATAAAATTGTTGTTTGTTGCGGCATTGTTGGCGGTGCCATTACCGCGTTTAATTTCGTCTGTGATTGTGGAACCAATATTTGATATCGGTTTATCTATGAATTATACGATGTCTGCGGTTGATTCGCGTGCAAATTATGCGAATTGTATAGTTGCCACCGCGGTTGCCGACCGCCAAAGCATTTATGCCGATACAAATAACGGTGGTATAAACGCATTTGCACCAAAATTCCGTCATAACCTGACATGCCAAATTGCAAATGTTCATCAAATGACAGGTTTGGGTATGACGGTTGGTTGGACAATGTTAAACATGGCGTTTAATTCCCAGTATATGCATAAAATATTATGGGGTGTGCCAATCTTTCCAAATATTCCGCTGTTTTTAACAGGCTTGTTGATAACTTTACTATTTTTTGCGGCATTGTTGCCGATACCGTTGTATTTTTTGGAAATATTTATGAAATTGGCTGTGGATTTTCTGTTGTTGCCACTGACTTTGCTGGAATGGTTGTTCAAAGATTGGACAGTAATAAAAATGGGTGACAGAAATATTCAAAAAACCATAGACGATGTTATATCTGGGGCATTGGGATTGGCAATGACGGGGATATTTATAACATTTGCGATTATGGTTTTGAATGCAGTATTTTCTGGTTGGACCGGTGCCGATGTTATCAAAACAGCCATAGCCCAAAACGATTCGCAATATTTGATAGATAATTTGCTGCAAACAACCAGAAATACTGCATTGGTGACGATTATTTTGATGGGGATATTTATGACAATGTTTATGGTAATGATACCGGCATTGATAAAATCTTTATTTAACATTGAAATATCGGATAAATACTATCAAACCGCGAAAAAAGACACGAAAATTTTGTGGGACGACATAAAAAAAATATGGAATTCCGCAAAAAAATAAAAATCAAGTGATTTATTTAACGCGAGCCCCTTTTTTAATACCGCCGAATCTGTTATACTATGTATCGTGATGAAAAAGTTTCCGATTCTTTATTGGCCACGAAAGACGACTGATGACACAGAATATCAGTTATCGCGCAAGGTTATAAACGGTATTACTGGCACAATGCCAACAATTATCACAGAAGACTTGGATATTGATGCCATAATGAACGAAAATCCTGATGCGGTTGTGTATTATCCTGTGTTTTGTGGCTCAACAGGTTGGTGGGGCGAATTATTGGGCGCTGGCGCGGTTGTTGTGGATAAGGTTATTGTATCCCCAGAATGTCAGTTAATGGTGATTCATTCGGACCGAAACGCAAATTCAACCGGAACGAATCAATTATTGGCTGCGGAAATTTACCCCAGTAGTGGATTTTTCAAAAAAATGAATTCTTCGATTGCGACCGTTGCCGATATGTTGGCAACCGATGCGGGCACGATTTTGGCTTTGTTTTCTGGATCTAATCAAAGTAAATTTATAAATATTTTGGAATCGACCGGAAATTCATATTTGGGCTGTATCGGTCGATATTAACAAAGAAATTTTTATAAATAAATGGTGGGCGATAAAAAGCCCTGTTTTCATTTTATATATTGCACACGAATTTAAATACGGTTATGATTTTTCATATATCAATAAAGGAAATACATTATGTTAAAAAAGGTAAAAGTGGTTGTTTTTGATTTTGATGGGACATTGTCTGCATCGGATTCAAATTGGGAATTTGGCAGATATTGTTTCAGGCATAGTTTGCGCCCATGGATTTATTTACCAATTGTATTGGTGGGAATGGTTGTGTATATGTTTAATCGCCACAGTCAATTTGCGCGTGAAACATTGCGTTGCTTTGTGACGCCCGAAATGGTAAAAAAATTTGCCCCACATGTCATAGATGAACATTTGACCAAACGGTTTGGTTGGGCTGCGGAAAGGGTGACCCAAGAAAAAGAGGCTGGCAATATCTGTATTTTAATATCGGCGGGGCCTGATTATTTGGTGCCCGAATTGGTGCGCGATATGGAATTTGATGTGATATTAACATCAAAAATGGATTCCAGACACCCATGGAAATATAAATTTATGTGCTGGGGCCCAAATAAAGTTGTTGCGCTGGAAAATTGGGCGGCACGTCATAATTTCATACCCAATGTGGTTCGTGCATACGGCGACAGCCTATCAGACCGTTATATAATGAACATGGCAAAAACACCGATTTGGATAAATCGTAAAACCGGCCTGCCAAAATAAAAAATTAATGTTTCCATTTTATAAACGGTTCGCTTGCAATAGTGTTTTTTTATTCTATAATCAAACAGAAACAAACAATGGGACGAAAAAATGGAAATGGCATTGGCTTTTTTTGTTGGATTATTGATTGGTGCCGGGGTGACTTATTTTATGCGCCCACGTGGCGATAAAACTGACAATGGCGCAGTTGAATATTTAAAACAAGAATTGGCAACGGCGCGACGTGAAAATGCTGATTTAATTGGTCGTATTGCGGCGGCAAATGCCCAGATTAAAACATTGGAACATGTGCGTGGTGAAATGTTGGGCGAATTTAAAAATGTTTCGGCTGAATTATTGGAAATATCGCGCAAATCTGCGGTGGAACAACAAACCAAAAATTTTGATATCTCGATTACACCTTTCAAAGAAAGATTGGAAAAAATGACCGCTGATTTTAATACTCAAATAAAAGAGATGTTAAAAAATACAACGGAAAATCGTGCCTCTATCCAAGAACAGTTAAAAAATATGATGGCGTCCAGTTCTTCATTACAGAAAGAGGCCGCCGATTTGACCGAGGCCTTGCGGGGTAAAAAGAAATTACAGGGCAATTGGGGCGAAATCCAGGTTGAACGTTTGTTTGAAATTCTGGGTTGGCAGGTTGGTGTCCAATACGATGTGCAAAAACATTTATCTGACAATCGTGATATCCCAGATTACATAGTTCATATGCCTGGCGATAAACACTTTGTTGTTGATGCAAAAATGTCTTTGAACAGTTATGTGGATTATCTGGCAACCGATGATGATGCGGAAAAATCTAAATTATGGCGCGCCTTTGTTGATGCAACGAAAAAACATATCAGCGAACTGGGAAATAAAAATTACAACATGGTTGTTGATAAAAAATTCGATTATGTGTGTATGTTTATGCCACTGGAACATGCGTATATAGAATTGATGAATCGGGACAAAGAAATTTATAAATATGCCTATGATAACGGTGTCGCTATTGCAACACCATCATTGTTGTTGCCTATGTTGCGAACGATTGATACATTGATGAAGATTGAAAAACAAAATCAAAATGTTGGTCGCGTTGTGGAAATGGCTGAAAATCTGTATAACAAATATGCGGCTTTTTCGGTTGAATATAAAAAAATTGGCACTGCGATTGAATCTTTGCAAAATGTATATAACGACAGCTATAAAAAATTAACAGGTCGTGGTGGCATGGCCAGTTTATTGGAAAAAATGAAAAAGCAGGGTGGGCTGACAAATGTAAAAACACCTGCGCTGGAAATAAATGATTCAGACATGGACGATGATGATGAATAAAGATTTACAAATGCGTGTTTGTGGTGACCCAATTTTACGGACAACATGTTCGCCGGTTGATGAAATCAACGATGAATTGCGTGCAACATTAAATGAAATGGTTGAAATGATGCGCCAACAAAATGGTGTTGGACTTGCCGCCCCCCAGGTTGGTATTACCAAACGTTTTTTGGTTATGATGACGCCTGATGATGAACAGATTTTCAAAATGATAAACCCACAAATTTTATCACGCAGTGAAAAAACTTGTATAATGGAAGAAGGTTGCTTATCTGTCTTGGGTGGTGATAATTTACCTGTTTATGCAAATGTTTCACGTCCAGAAAGTGTGATTGTTGAATGGACTGATGAAAACGGCGAAAGATTATCTGCCGAAATGTCAGGGGTGCCGGCACGCATAGTGCAACACGAAACAGACCACCTGGACGGTAAATTGTTTATAGATTATTTATCTGGGGCGCGACGCGAAATGGTTATGCGCAAAGTGCGGAGGCATAAAAAATGAAATTAATTTTAATGGGAACAAATGATTTTGTTGTGCCTGTGTTTGATGCGCTGCGGGAAAAACACGAAATAATATCTGTATTCACACGCGCGCCAAAACCCACAGGACGCAAACATATTTTGACCAAATCGCCTGTGCATGATTGGGCGGAATCTCATAATATTCCGGTGTATCATAAAATTCGTGAATTTGAAAATAATGGTGCTGATTTTGTTGTTGTTATGTCATACGGTGTAATTATACCTGATGAAGTTTTGGTATCTGGCAATTTTATAAATATTCATCCATCACTTCTGCCGAAATATCGTGGTCCATCGCCAATCAAGACCGCAATAAGAAATGGCGATGATGTCAGTGGTGTTTGTTTGATGAAAATGGTCAGCGAATGCGATGCTGGGGATATTTATATGTGTCGTGAATTTGATATTACAAATGATGATACAAATAAAACTGTCGAAAACAAAGTAAGCAAAATTGCGATTGAAATTTTAAACGAATTTTTTGCATCACCTGAAAAATATAAACCTATGGCACAAAAAGGAACACCAATAATTACACATAAATTTTCGGGTGCTGATGAAATCATAGATTGGAAAAAATCGCCAAATGAAATTCATAATTTGGTGCGCGCATTGGGGGCGGGGCGCACGAAAATAAATGGCATAGATGTCAAAATATTAAAAACCAAAATTGAAAATGGAAATTTAAAAATTTTGGAATTGCAACCTGCGGGCAAAAAGCCAATGGATTGGAATAGTTTTGTAAATGGCCTGCATGGGAATAACATAAAATATGGGGAATAAGAAATGGAAGTCTGTGATTTTGGTAAAAGTGCAAAATGTGGCATAAACGGCGCAGATATTATAGTGTCAAAATATAATTTTAAATGTCCATGCTTGAATTGTGCTGATTGCAAAAACGAAAACAATAAATGTAAATGGAAATATGTTTTGCAAACAAATCCATGCACAGATGATGATTTGCAGGCGGTTGTATGTCAAAATTGTATCGCCATAACACGCATGCAAACGCAACAACAAAGGTAAAATAAAAAAATGCCACGTTATAAAGTCGAACTTGAATATGATGGAACAAATTTAATAGGTTGGCAGGAAAACCTAGACGGTCCATCTGTGCAATCAATTATGATGGACGCAATTGAAAAATTGTCTGGTGTGCGTCCAACGGTATTTGGCGCGGGTCGCACAGATGCCGGTGTTCATGCGGTTGCGATGACGGCGCATTTTGATTTGGTCAAAGATTATGATGCAGATACGGTTATGCGTGCATTAAATTTTTATTTGGCAAACCAACCTGTATCGGTATTAAATTGTGAAATTGTTGATGAAAATTTCAGTGCGCGTTTTTCGTGCATTAAACGTCATTATAAATATGTAATTTTAAATCGTTCTGCATCACCAGTATTGGAAAAAAATCGTGTTTGGTGGATTCCACAAAAACTGGATATTGATGCGATGCGCGATGCGGCAAAAAAATTATTGGGCAAACATGATTTTACATCTTTGCGTGCCACGAATTGCCAGGCCAAAAGCCCAATCAAAACATTAGACCAATTGGATATAACGGTTTCTGGCGACAAAATTATATTTGAATTATCGGCGCGTTCATTTTTGCATCACATGGTGAGAAACATTGTTGGGACTTTGGTTGAAATTGGATTGGGAAAACCATACGATATAGACGAAATTTTAAATGCAAAAAATCGAAAGTTCGCTGGTCCAACCGCCCCGGCATCGGGTCTGTATTTTATTCGTGCGGATTATCCCACCAACGACCAGATGGCGTATATTTAATATGTCCTGATGGATAAATAACAAATCCGCCATGTAAAATTTTATGATTACACGCATTTGCCCAGATATCAAAATACGACACAATATAATCTATATCGTTATCCATACACAGATTCATAAAATGCTTTTGCAAAGGTTTGAATTTTTGAATATATGCAATCGTGAAATTTTGTGATTTATAAATACAAACACCGTCTGGACATTTTCGCCTGATGTTTTTATCACTGTGTGGTTCGCCGTTTAATTCACGAAAAGAATCAAATGCAAAATAATGGTTTGATGCGCGTGCTTTGTTAAATTCTAATTTATTGTCATATACCATACCAATTAATTCGTGGTCTGGGGTGATATAAAATACTGGTCTTGATTGTGTTGCGACAATTAAAATCCCAAATCCAACCAATATTCCACACAAAACATAGTTCGCGTATCGATATAACCAAATGCCAGAATCTTTAATAGGTTTTATTAAAATCAAAAATACAAACCCCAACACAAATAAAGAAAACGCTAAATTGCTGATATGTGGTATGTTTATATTTGATACGGGTAAATCTGTAATGTTTTGTGCAATATGCAAAGTCCATAAATAAACACTGTGCGCGATGTTTAATAATAAATGCGACCCCATGCATGCAAATATAGTTCCCAAAATAACCAATGGCATAATGATAATAGAAAATATTGGTAATAAAACCAGATTGCCAATTAAACTGTATGTTGGTATTGAATTAAAATGTGTTGCAATAAACGGCATTGTAAATATGGTTGCAATAATAGCTGTTGTGGCGGCGGCAAAAATACAAGATTTAAATTTTTGGAAAATATTTTTATTTGAATTATCAAATTTTTTATCATTGAAAAACCAAATCAACCCAAATATCGCAGCAAAAGATAATTGAAAGCCACTCTGCATAACAAAGTGCGGGTTTGCAAAAAATAAAACCAAAAAAGCAATTGAAATATTACGCATTGAAATTGCGTCGCGTCCCAATAACAGAGCCAAAAACACACTAGATGTCATTAAAAATGCGCGCATTGTTGCCACAGACAATCCCGATATACAAACATATAAAAATAAAATCACCCATGCACAGACGCACGCAACAATTCGCGCCGGCACACGACGTGTTATAAAACCAATACTGCGACAAATTAAATAAAATAATGCAAATAACCAACCACCAATCAAAGTCATGTGAAAACCGCTGATTGACCATATATGACCAACACCGGCGGTGGTCCAAATTTGTTTGTCATTTTCCGGTACAGAATTTTTATATCCCAATACCAAGCCATCTGTCAGGAAAGAGTTTGATTTATTATGGATTGCACTACGCAAACCATTGATAGAAAAATTATCGTCATGATTTAAAATATTATAATCTATGATAAATCCAGTTGCCGTCAATCCGTTAAAATATGCCCATCGTGCATAGTTAAATGTTTCTGGGGCCTCTGCATGTGCTGGCGGAAACAAAGAAACTTTTGCACGCAACACATCACCAACATCTGGGGTGGGTTTATCCCCTGTAATAGTTAATTTAATATTTGTGGGGTGTTTGGTGTTTAATTCATCGCCATTGATGCGTAAAACTAATCTTCGTTTGCTGTCGGCAATATCTATATCTGTGACAGTTGCGATAATATCAACTTCGCGTAAATCGTGTTTTAATACAGGGGTTTTTATAAAAGCTTGGGTATAAATGGTGGCATATAAAAATCCAAACACAAATAATACCGCACCGCGTATCAAAAAATTCATTTTGCCAAAAAGTAAAATAATGGCACATGATATAAACGCAATAACTGGGTGTGAAATATTCGGCTCTGTTGGCATAGAAAAATAACATGCCGCCGCAAAAGCCAATATAATTGGCAGCCATAAAAATTTATCACTAAATTGTTTTGTTAAAAATTCACGCATAGTAAAATTATAGGTGCAAAATCCTGGTCTGCAACAATAATTTTAAACTATTTACCGAAAATAAAATCTGGATTTGTGCTTAAATTGATAATGGTGTCCATGTCATCATTATCATTTGCATGTTGGCGAATTATTTTTCCACATTTTTCGCATTTGTGGGTTATAATAAATTTACCAGATTTTTGTTCAATCGCCACCGGTTGCATCATGCCCCCGCATGTTGATTGCCTGTCCCCAGGTTTATTATCAACATGTTTAGACCATAAACACGATGGGCAATGATTTGTATAACCATTGCCCTGAACATGTGTGCCACATTTGTCGCACACAAAATCTTCAACCCGTCTAGCAAACTGTTTCATTGAATTTAAATACCCAACGCATCACGATACATTTTAGTTAATTCGTCAGCCTCGTCGATTTCGTCTGGGTCCATTTTACGCAGACGTATCATTTGACGGATGTATTTTGGGTCATATCCGGCAGATTTAGCCTCGGAATAAATTTCTTTGATATCGGCCGCGATATTCGCCGCGTCTTCGTTTAATTTTTCAATTCTTTCGATAATAGAAGTTAATTGTTGGTTATCAAAAGCACCGTGATTTGCATTTTTCATGTTTGTTTTCCCCTTGTCTAAATGATAATAATATTTTATATTATTCTTAACAAAAATCAAGTGAGAGGGGGAATTTTTTATGTTAAAATTTACCAAAATAACTGCATCAATTGGTCCAAAGTCGTCAAATCATGCGATTTTAACAAAAATGGTGCGGGCCGGGGTAAATCTGGTTCGCATAAATTTCAGTCATGATACAGGCGATGTCCAAGGTGCCAAGATAGACACGATTCGAACTGTTTCGCGTGAATTAAAGACGCCCGTTGGAATAATTGTTGATTTACAAGGTCCCAAACACCGTATCGGCGATTTTGCCAGTGATGAAAAATACAAATTGACGGTTGGACAACGTTTTGTTTTTGACAGTAATGAAACGCCCGGCGATAACACGCGTGTATGTTTGCCACACCCAGACGTAATTGCATCATTACATGCCGGGGACAGAATTTTATTAAATGACGGTAAATTGGAAATGCGTGTTGATAAATGCGAGCCTACAAAAATCATAGCAACGGTAATTCGCGGAAATGAAATTTGGTCGCGTCGCGGATTTAATTTGCCTGATACATTTATTGATACAGAAATTTTAACCCCCAAAGACAAAGCGGATTTAGAATACGCAATCACAAAAAATCCTGATTTTGTTGCGGTGTCTTTTGTGCAAAGTGCTGATGATATTGCCTATGTTCGTGATTTTATAACTGCGCGCACTGCACATAAAATAAACATTATTGCAAAAATAGAACGTCCGCATGCGGTTCATGATATAGATAATATCGTGGCTGCCGCCGATGGTATAATGATTGCGCGTGGTGATTTGGCGGTTGAAATGCCGTTTGAACAGGTACCTGCGATTTCACGTCATATAATTCGTGTATGTCGTCAAATGAATAAACCTGTGATAATGGCAACGCAAATGTTGACATCGTTAGTTGATAGTGAATTTCCAACGCGTGCCGAAATCAGTGATGTTGCCAACGCGGCATATCTGCGTACAGATTCATGTATGACATCCGAGGAAACCACTGTTGGTATAAATCCCGTCCATACTATACAAACGATGTCGCGGATTTTATCGTATGCCGATATGGATACAATTGCAAACCCAAACGATTGGTTGCGCATAGATAATATCCCTGAAAACAATTGGTCGCGTTCGGTGGCAAGTATGGCACATTTGAATAACGCATCTGCAATAATAGTTTTCGACCGCGACGGCATTGCCACAACCGAGATTTCATGTCGTCGCCCAGATATGCCGATTGTCGCGGTATGTAATGATGAAACGGTTGCTAATCATTTGTGCCTATCGCGTGGTGTTTTTCCAATTTGTGACCCAGAAATATTTGGAACGCGTGACGAGGTTGCTGCCGCCAAATCTGTGGGTATAAAAATAGGGGCGGTCGTTGTTGTTGATGACGGCACAATCAGTTTGCGTGGAATTTAAAATTTAATTTATTGACCCAGCAATTTATTTTTTACTAAGATTTAAAACATGATGAAATTAAAGCAATTTTTATTTGTGTTGCCTGCATTGTTCATATGCAACTTTGCAAACGCGGCGTCATATCGTGCGGCATTGGTTGCGGATATGGATTCTGGTCGTGTATTGTATTCTGAAAATGCAAATGTTGCAAATTACCCGGCGAGTTTAACAAAAATAATGACATTGTATTTAACATTTAATGCGCTGGAACATGGACGACTTCATTTGGACGATTATTTGATTGTATCAAACGCCGCCGCCGCTGCCGAACCTGTGAAACTGGGGCTGCCCGCGGGTTCCAAGATAAAGGTCGAAGATGCGATTAAGGCTGTGGCGGTGCATAGTGCAAACGATGTCGCACGCGTGTTGGCTGAAAATTTAAAGGGTGGCAAAGAGGGCAACTTTGCGTCATTGATGACCCAGGTCGCAACAGAAATTGGTTTGTCTAATACAAATTTTGAAAATTCGTCTGGTTTGCCAAATGATGACCATTTATCGACCGCGCGCGATATTGCGTTGCTGTCGGTTGCGATATATAAACATTTTCCCCAGTATTGGAAATATTTTGGAATAAAAAGTTGGACATACAACGGTCAAACATATACAAATGGAAATCGACTGTTGTCATCATATCCGGGCTGTGACGGTATGAAAACTGGATTTACGAGCAGGTCAAAATATTCGCTTGTTGCGACGGCATCGCGTGATGGCCATCATTTAATTGCGGTGGTATTGGGTGCCGATGACAAAGATATTCGTGCATCTGTCGCGACCAGTTTATTAAATCGTGGATTTAAAATGTCACAAAATAATTCTGCACCGGTTGTGTTAAATACCCCAATGCCAGTTGTGGAAAAACCTGTTCAGGCACCTGCGAATAATCCAATTGCAAAGTATGCGACCCCGTCAAATAAACATCTGGCGTCTGGGTTGTCTGGTGTTCAGTTTGGTGCGTTTTCATCATACGATGCCGCCGCGCGCCAGGTTAAAAATGTGGAACAGACTTTGGGTGTGCATGCGTCGATTGAACCTGCATCTGGTGGGTTGTATCGTGTGCGTGTAAATAATATTGCAGAATCCGCGGCACAAAATTTACGCAATGCCGCAACGACTGCTGGTATTGACAGTTATGTTTTTCATTAATATTATATTGTTGTTATGAATCCAAAAATAGAAAAGTTAATTAAAATGTTTGCAAGGTTGCCGCGGGTTGGCAACCGCGCCGCCACGCGCATAGTTTTATCTTTATTGACCGATAAAACTGGGCGGGCATCTGCATTGGCAACAACCTTGGCCGAGGTTTCATCTGTGATTCACCCATGTCAAAATTGTGGTGTTTTAACAGACGGTGATTTATGTGATTTTTGTCGTGACACATCGCGTGAAAATGGTAGTTTGTGCATTGTTCGTGATGTTAGTGATGTTTTTACATTTGAAAAATCATCTGTATTTCATGGTCGTTATCATGTAATTGGTGGTGTGTTATCTGGTGTGACAGGAACAACCCCAGACGATTTAAATATTAAAAATTTACCACAACGCATTACAGATGAAAATATCACAGAAATAATTTTTGCATTACCCAACACGATTGAAGGTAAAACAACGGCGAATTATATAATGGCAACATTGGACGATATTGAAAACATAACATTTACCGAATTGGCATCTGGGGTTCCGTTGGGTGGCGAACTGGATTACTTGGACGATGGCACATTAACATTGGCATTTGGTGGGCGGAAAAAATTATGACAACAACACTTGAATCTTTACCGCCAGTATCCCAAATGATGCGCGAATGTGGCATGCAGGCTAAAAAAAAGTTTGGTCAAAACTTTTTATTTGATTTGAATTTAACTGGTCGGATTGCACGTGCGGTTCCTGATATTGATAAAATCCCAGTGGTCGAGGTTGGACCCGGTCCTGGGGGTTTGACGCGGGCATTATTGATGGCGGGCGCACACAAAGTTGTTGCGGTTGAAATGGATAAAACATGCGCGCCGATTTTGTCGCAAATTGTGTCGGCATCTAACAATCGTTTGACTGTTGTTTTTGGTGACGCATTAAAAACAGACTTTTCGCAATTTGGATTTACCGAATATGCGATATGTTCCAATTTACCATATAATGTCGGCACAGAATTATTGATTCAATGGATACATAAAATCGCAAATGGCGAACCGATAAAGTCTTTGACATTGATGTTCCAACGCGAAGTTGCCGACCGCATAGTTGCACGTGTTGGCGATGATGCGTATGGTCGTTTGTCTGTGTTGGTAAATTTGGTTGCAGATGCAAAAATTTTATTTAATGTTCCGCGTACTGCATTTACACCTGCGCCAAAGGTGACCTCTAGCATAGTGCAAATAATACCAAATGCCGAAAAAATAAAATCATTGGGAAAAATAGAATCTGTGGAAAATATCACTGCGAAATTATTTGGCATGCGTCGCAAAATGATACGTGGCATAATGCCAGATGTTGATTGGTCGTTGTTTGGTTTAACCGGTACCGAACGCGCAGAAAACCTAAACCCTGAAAAATTTAGTGAAATTGCAAAAAAACTATTGCCATAACTTTTTGCCTTTTTGTATAGTGAATTTGTATCAAGACTAAGGGGAGAGGGCTAATAATGATTTCATTGGAAGTTTTATCGTTTTTTGCGATTGTATGCGTTTTGTTATATTGTTTAAAGATGGCAAAAATTGGCGCATTGGTTGCATTTTTATTCGCCGGTATTTTGTCTGGTCCATATATGTTAAATTTATTCCAAGTCACAGGTGCATGGCAAACATTGGGTGATTTGGGTGTTTTGTTTTTGTGGTTTTCGATTGGCCTGGGGGTGAGTTTTTCGCGCCTTTGGTCAATGCGCAACACAATATTTGGTTTTGGTGCGTCCCAGGTTTTATTGGTTGCGGTTGTGTTATTCCCGTTTTTGTTTGAATTTTCTGGTTGGACGGTGATGGGTGCAACAATGGTCGCGCTGTTGTTGGCGATGTCATCGACGTCCGAAGATTTGCAATTATTGGCCGACCGTAATCAGTTAAATTCGCGTGTTGGTCGTCAAATATTTTCTGTATTGTTATTCCAAGATTTATTATCGATTCCATTATTGGCGATGTTGCCTGTGTTATCTGGTAAATCGTTTAATTTGGGCGCGACATTAATTGATGTTTTGGTGTTATCGTTATTGTTAATTGCCGGAACTGTAATTGTTGGTCGTTTTATTTTAACACCTGTGATGCGTATGATATCCAAAACAAAATCCAAAGAATTATTTTTACTGTTTGTGATGTTGAACATAATATTATGGGCGGTATTACTGGATTGGTTTGGTTTGCCATCTGGCCTTGGCGGATTTTTATGTGGTATGTTAATGGCAGAAACAATTTACAATCATCAAATTTCTGTGGAAATCAGTCCATACACAACATTATTTTTGGCGATATTCTTTATCACATTGGGTATGGGATTAAATCTGGATTTGCTGTATGCGAAATGGCATGTGGTATTAATAGGTTTGGTGGGATTAATGGTGTTGAAATTCTTTGCAATATTCATGACGGCGCGCGTCCGTCATAATGCGGCACCTGAATCGACATTTATTTCATTATTGTTGGCCCAAGGTGGCGAGTTTGGATTACTGATGTTGCAGTTAATGCGTAATAATGGCATAGACACAATTCCACCCGCCGACCAAGAAATTTTGATTGCGATAATTGTGTTGTCGATGATGCTGACACCGATATTGGTTGCACTGTATGACCGGTTGATAAAAATGGGCAAGATATCGCGTGTTGATGCAAAAAATTTAAAGGTTGCAAAAACCGGTGTTCAACCTGTTGTTGTTATTTGTGGATTTGGTCGTGTTGGTCAAATAATTGCGAAATTATTGCGCGAACAAAATATTCCGTATGTTGCAATCGGTATGAATGTCAATGCAATTATGGAAGGTCGTGTCAAAGGTTTTAATGCGGTATATGGCGATGCGTCAAATATATCTGTATTGCGTGAATTTGGATTGAATCCACGCACGACGCGGGCGGTGGTATTGGCATTGGATAATTTTGAAACGGCACACAGAACGATATTATCTGTGCGTGCGATTGCACCGCGTATCAAGATATTTGCGCGTGCGCGTAATTTAACAGATTCAAAAAGTTTGTTGCGTTCCGGTGTATATCAGGCATTCCCAGAAACAATAGAATCATCGTTCTTTTTGGGATATGGACTGTTGGAACATTTGGGTGTGACAGATGATAAAATAGAAAAATTGTTATACGAAATGCGTGCAAATAATTATGAAAAATTAGATGCCGACATAACACCCGGCGAAAAATAACAGATATTCCAGAGGAGAGAAAATACTCGCGATAAAATTGCGAGTATTTTTATGCAATAAAAGTATTTAATTTTACTGTGTTTTTGTTGCCTAAACCGGTCTAAAAAAAACCTAGGTTTAAAAGCAACAACTTTTTTCAAAAATTTTAAAATTCACTTTTTTTGTAAAAACAATGCGTTATTCAAAATCGCAATTTGCCAGAGGTGGTGTCGCCAAAAACCTAGGTTTTTTTTAGACCGGTTTAGACAACAAAACCACAATAAAATCAAACAATTACAATCAATATAAAATTATAAAAAAATCGACATGTTTTACATATACAATTATGGCATACAAAAAAAACCGCCAATTTGGCGATTTTTTTATAACACAATAAACATATTTGGATGCGCGTTCAGGTATTCTATACCCGCGTCCAATGATTTTCGATATTCTAAAAACTTTGCCTTGTTGGCGCTATCCAGATTATTTATCGCCGGCAATTTCACCGTTAATGGATTTACATGTTTGCCATCTTTGATAATTTCATAATGCAAATGTGGTCCGGTGGATAATCCGGTTGAACCCGAATATCCAATAATTTGCCCTTGGCGCACAGTCGTTCCAACACCTATTCCTTTGGCAAATCTGGACATGTGGGCATACAATGTTTCAAACGAACCATTATGACGAATACGCACAAAATTTCCATGTCCGCTGTTATATCCACGTTTTACAATACGCCCCGCCCCAGCCGCTGGAATTGGTGTGCCGGTTGGCGCGCGGAAATCAACACCTTTGTGCGCACGCGTAAAACCCAAAACCGGGTGTTTGCGACGTGTTGTAAAACTGCTGGTCACTTTGGCATTATTGATTGGGGTGCGTTTCAAAGATTTAATTGCGCCATTACCTTTTTCATCATAAAAACCAACACTGCCATCTTTCTTTTTAAAACGATACATTTTTACATTACCACGCAAAGCATCAAACGATACAGCCAACACATGTCCATTATCAACATGGGCACCCGATGCAAAATTTTCTTCGTATAACACAGAAAAATGTTGGCCGGCGCGAATATCGCGTTCAAAATCCATTTCAAAAGCCAACAAATCATAAACATCTGCCAAAATACCCGCAGGAATTCCCGCACGCATACCCGCCAAATAAAAACTGTCGCCGTCCAAAATCACACCTGATTTATAAACCGCACGTGTATTACGTTCAACCTCGACCGTATTACATTGCCAAGCCCCCGCCGAATCGCATGTCAATTCAACCTGGCGCCACGGGGACGGAATAACAACAATTTTATTTACCGGGTCGGCATCGGTTGCACGCACGAATTCAATTTTATCCCTGTCGGCACGCAAACCGGTAATACCATTGGATTTTAACACAGATGCAATTTCATTTATCTGGTTATGATTTAATCCCTGCTTGGACAATAAACCCGATAAAGTATCACCGCTGGATACAACAACAACCGTTTTGCACGTATCCCCAGATTCAACACCATCACCCGCCGTCAAAGGCGCATTTTTCGTGACAACTAAAAACAAAGCGACCAATGTCAGCAATACCGCCAACGCAATTACAATCTTGGTCAATACAGATGTATTTATATATTCTTTTACTTTTTTCATAAAAAATATTATAATAAATTTATGACAACAAATCAAGCATTCAACACTTTATCAAATATTGCGGGACCACATGTGGCGCGTATAATATGTGATGCAATACCAAAAATGTCGTCTTTTCGCCTGTGGCGCATTTGTCGTAGCTTGCGTCGCGGTGTTCCGGTTGCAAAAATTATTCATAATAAATGGTTTTATGGCTTACAATTTTATACTAACAAATGGACTCTGGACCCACGCCCAGATACCGAAACACTGGTTGATGCCGTATTAACAGATTACGCACATGCCGGAAAAATATATATGGCTGATTTGGGAACCGGCACCGCTTGTATTATATGCGCAATCGCAAAAAACATGAACGCATCTGGCATTGGTTTGGAAAAATCACGTAAAGCAATACGTGTCGCACAAAAAAATATCAACAATCTGGGGCTGGGCGATAAAGTTTCTGTTATTCATGGTGATTTTGGAAATATAAAAACTTTTGCCCCAAACACATTTGATTTAATTGTTTCAAATCCACCATATATCGCACATGGCGATAAACGCGTGAATCTGGGTGCAACACATGATCCCAAAATGGCTTTGTTTGCCAAACATAATGGTTTGGCGGCATACGAACAAATTGCAAAAAATGCAAAAATATGGTTGCGAAACAATGGACGAATTTACCTGGAAATTGGTATTGATATGACAGAACCTGTTCGAAATATTTTTGAATTATCGGGCTGGAAATTTATAAAATCTGTACGCGATTTGGGCGATATTACGCGCGTTATGGTGTTTGAAAATATGAAATAAAATTTAACGAAAATATGGATTGTTTTGTTTTAACCACCCAATATTTGTTTCCATACCATGCCCATGAATTACAAATGTATCATCTGGCAAATTCATAGTATATAAATTGTGAATTGATTTTATAATATCAACATCACTGCCCCCGGGAAAATCAGTACGCCCATAAGAATCTTGGAAAATTGTATCACCCACCAATAAAACCCCATGTTGTTGAAAATAAAACATCACACCCCCAGGCGTATGACCGGGCGATGCAATTATTTTCATTTCGACCCCTGGCAAAATTTCAATCTTGGCCCCCGACAAATCGCGCGGTTGTTTATAATCATCTGGGATATGTGGCAACCCAAAATATTCCAACAATCCATTTCCAGATGTAATTAAATAATTATCATTTGCATTTAAAAACCAATCTGTACCACAATCACGCGCCAATGTGGGTGCCGCAGATATATGATCTGGGTGACCATGCGTTGAATAAATCGCACACAGATTTAAATTGCGGTCACGCAATATTTGTTTCCAATCACTCGCACGACCCCACGCATCAAAAATCACAGCGTCCGCGCCACATGTCACCAACACAGAATTAGTATTTGTTGGTGGCAAATGCAGCACTTCAAATTTTACACTATTATTTTTTTGCATCAATTTTCTTGGTCGTTTTCCGGATTGTTTTTTTCTGGGCCTTGGTTTCTTTTTTATCGTGGTTCTCTGTTTTGTCAGCCTTTTTACCCAAAACAATTTCGCGAATTTCGTCCCCGGTCAATGTTTCTTTATCCAACAATTCCGTTGCCAATTTCACAACCTTGGCTTTGTGTTTGGTCAAAATACGCACCGCGTCCGCATGCGCATTGTCCAACCAAGAACGAATTTCCGCATCAACCAATTCTGCGGTTTTTTGTGACGCGTTTTCTAATTGCCCACGATTTGCAAAATTAGACGATTGTTTTATCGCCGCCAACCCAACCTTGGGCGACAAACCAGCGGTTGTAATTGAATAACGTGCCAAACGCGTTGCGGCCTCGATATCAGCCTCGGCACCGGTGGTAATTTTTTCATCACCAAAGAAAATTTCTTCGGCGGCACGACCAGCCAAATCAACAGCCAAATTTGCACGAACCTCTTGCACAGTCATAGACACTTTGTCATCAATCGGTAAATGTTGCACCATACCCAACGCGCGACCACGTGGAATAATTGTTGCCTTGTGAATTGGGTCAGTCACATCGGCATAAATCATACTGACGAACGCGTGTCCGGCCTCGTGATAGGCGGTCAATTTAATATCTTCTGGACGCATTTTACGGTTCTTTTTTGGTCCCATTAAAATCTTATCACGTGCTTCGTCTAAATCAGTTTGTTCAACAGACTTGTGTCCCGCACGAACCGCATGCAACGCACCTTCGTTCAACAAATTTTCCAAATCTGCGCCCGAAAAACCGGTTGTTCCACGCGCAACATCGCGCAGTTGCACCGATGGCGATATTTTAAATTTTTTCGCATGTAATTGTAAAATGGCGTCCCTGCCCGCCAAATCTGGCAATTCAATTTGAACCTGGCGGTCAAAGCGTCCTGGGCGCAACAATGCCGCATCCAGCATATCTGGACGATTGGTTGCACCAATAACAATAATACCGGTTTCATTTGCAAAACCGTCCATTTCTATCAACAATTGATTCAAAGTCTGTTCACGATCTTGGTCATTAAAAGAGTGCGCACTACGTTTTTGACCGATGGCATCTATTTCATCAATAAACAAAATACATGGTGCATTTCGTTTTGCCATTTCAAACATTTCTTTGATTTTTGCAACACCCAACCCAACAATAATTCCAGAAAAATCACTGCCCGATGTGGCAAAGAAAGGAACATTTGCCTCGCCGGCAATGGCGCGCGCCAATAATGTTTTCCCAGTTCCCGGTTCGCCCGCCAACAACACACCGCGCGGAACACGCGCACCCAAAGCCTTGAATTTTTCTTTGTTTTTCAAAAATTCGACAATTTCCATCAATTCTTGTTTTTCAGCATCAATGCCGGCAACATCAGCAAATGTTGTTTTGGGTTTTCCTGTTGTCACCTTGGTTGGATTTTGCGCCAATAATGCGCGACTCAGTCCCCCAGATGCCCCACCACGCAATCCGCGGAAAATCCAGAAAATCAATAAACCCATAAACAAAAATTCCATACCAAAAATGAATTTTTCTGCGAAACTTTTTGACGAATCCAATGTCACAGTCGCACCCTTGTCAGACAATTTTGTTAAAAATTCAGGGTCATGACTGATGACAGATTTGAATTTTGTTCCATCTTTCATAATACCTGTCGCATCATTTTCCCGAATATTGATACTTTTTATATCACCGGCACGACGCAACACATCAGAAAAAGTCAAAACGACCGGTTTATCACTGACCACCGTCACCGCGGCACCATCTGTTGCCAACTCGGTCGGGGCGGCAATATTATTTGTGCCCACAAACGAACGCCCAATCACAACCAAAAACAGGACAACAAACAATCCCAAAAACCAATTCGCAGTATTATTTTTTTTAAATATGTTTTTTTTCATTTTTTCTCTTCCTAAAAGTTGTTTTTCCGCCCTCTTTGGCGACCAAGATTTTATCGTTTAACCGCCGCAGCACACAATGACCCAACGTAAATTTACAATCCGTTTGCAGTTTAAATAGTGCATTTTCCAAAGAGTTCAAGCGCGGCGGATATTTATCCCCACCAATTGTTTGAACCAATGTGCCAATAAACTTTAATCTAATATCGACCCCTTGGTCAAACAAAAAAGCAGATGAAAAAATTGCACGCCCGTCATCACCAATCACTGATTGCACCAAATGTTCAACATCACGTTCCAATCTGTCGCGCAAATGCCCTAAATTTTGAATAGCCAACAATATACGCGTATCTGTGATACCCAATTTTTCATTTAACAAATATCTGTTTTGACGAATTTTTACACGCGTATAATGTGGGTCGCTGTTCATTTCGTCTATAAAATATTTAATATTATTATCGTCCAACCATGACCGCAGTTCTGCGCGCGACACGTCCAACAAAGGCCGCACGATTTTTACACCATCGCGCATTGTTTCGCGTCGCATCGCCGCCAAACCGTATAATCCACTGCCCCGCCCCAGATTCATCAAAAAAGTTTCAATTTGGTCATCTGCCTGGTGTGCGACCATTAACGCATAAATATCATTTTGTTTGCAAAAATCAGTCATCATTTTATACCGTGCATCACGCGCAGCATTTTCCAATCCAGTATTTGGTTTTGCGTCAGTCCAATAAAATATTTTACATGGCACATTTAATTTTTTACACAAATCACAAACATACTGTGTTTCAATATCCGCCGCCGCACGCAAACCATGATTCACATGCAGACATGTTATATCCAAATTCGCCAATTTACACCAATGCAACAGGCAAATAGAATCAATGCCACCACTGACCGCGACAGCCAATTTTTTACCACGCAAACAATCAATATATTCTAAAAATTTTTGATTCATAACACAGCCATTTTATGATATAATTTCGAAAAATAAAGGAAAAATAATCAAATGAAAAGAAATATAAATTCCATAGCAGTATATTGTGGTCACGAATATGGAACAGACCCCCAGTTTGCACGTGATGCGGCACGCATTGGCGAATTATTGGCACGTAATAAATTAAAATTAATATTTGGCGGTGGTGATGTTGGTTTAATGGGAACTGTTTGCAACGCGGCATTGGATAATGGTGGCGCGGTCTTGGGCGTCACAACAAAACATATTATCGACAGACAAGAACCCGCACATACCGGAATTGAATTGCGTATGACTGATTCTATAAATGAACGCAAAACAGAAATGTTCAATGAATCCGATGCCTTTATAATTTTACCGGGTGGGCTTGGCACATTAAATGAATTGAGTGATATTATGACAATGCAACAAATTGGCGAAACGAAAAAGCCATTGTTTTTCTTGGACACAAACCATTTTTGGCGTCCGTTTGGCCGTCTGTTTGTTCATATGCAAAACAACGGTTTTATTGAAAATGTGCATCATTACACGATATTTTCAGCCACCAATCCAGATGAATTAATGACCAAGATTTTAAATTATTAAAAAAAACCGCCAAAATTTTGGCGGTTAATTTATTCTTCGTTATCGGCAGATTCATCAACTTCTTCTTCATCAATATCCACCGCATTTAAATCAATTTCCTTTGGCACACCCAACATATCTTCGATTTTTTCACTTGCCGCATCAACGTCCATTTTATGCAACACCGCAAATTCTTGTGCCATGCGTTCCAATGCACGCAAATATAACTGACGCGCCGAAAAAGTCATTGTATCGGTTGGATTATGACGACGCAAATCGCGAACAACCTCTGCAACCTTCATAGGGTCCCCAGAATTTATATTTTCTTCGTATTGGGCGGCACGACGCGACCAAATCATACGTTTAGACCCCGCACGTCCCTTGGCCGAAGATATAGCCTCGTCCATTTTGCGCGCAGATGTCAATGGGCGCAAACCGGAAATTTCCGCACGTTCCAATGGCACACGCAATGTCATATGCGATGCTTCAAATTCTATAACCAACAATTTAACAGATTGACCTGCGATTTCTTGTTCTTCAATGCGTTGCAACTTGCCAACACCTTGGGTTGGATAAACAACATATTGACCTGTCTTAAAATCTAACTTTTTACTTGGCATAAAATGACCCTTATAAGTTGCCATTCTCTCTGTTTTACGGCATTATACCACACAAAAACCCAAATTTCAAATATTTAATTGCATTATTGGGTTATTGCCCCATACCCGCCGGCGAAAAACGACCAATATTATTAAATAATTCTTGAACCGCATTTAATTCGATTGCCGCTGGGATTTCTGTTTCTTGGTCGTCCATAGCGATTTTGGGCAAATCATCATCGTGCAAAATCTGGGTTTTTGTGACACGTGCGCCATCAACCCACGCCAACACAACGGTTTTATTATCGTATGTATGCGGCAAAGGCCCACGATAATTTTCGTCCATACCATAATAAATCCAAACCGTATCACCATATACCGTTTTTGCCAATGGGTCACCCAACTTGTCTTGTAATTGTGCCGTTGTTTTTACCCCAGCCAAGCGCGTTTCTAAATCATCTGGGAACACATATCCACGATGTTTTGTTTGGAAAGTACATGCCGAAACAAACAAAACCGCAACCAAAATCACAATTTTTTTTATCATTTTGACTCCTCTGGATTATTCATCGCAAAGTGCGCAATATATTTCTTTAAATCTGTTTTATATTTATTATTTGCAACCGCGCGTTCAATCAACTTGTCAAAATTTGGATTTACACCACGCGCCGCACCAAACCGAGATTCAGTTTTCACAAAATCTGCCAATGGCATAACATCATCGACATTAGAATCCAATGTCAATGGATAATGTCCATCTGCAATCAATCGTGGATCAAACCTGTAAAGCGGCCACGCCCCAGTTTTCACAACATTTTGTTGATGTTCTGGCCCGTTTTGTAATGCAAACCCATGCGCAATACATGGCGCATATGCCAATACGATTGACGGTCCATCGAAACTTTCAGCCTCGCGCAGGGCCCTTACTGCCTGGGCTTGATTTGCACCCAACGCAATTTGCGCAACATACGCACCAGACATCATCGCAATCATACCCAAATCTTTTTTGGCATGCTCTTTGCCACCGATTGCAAATTTCATAGACGCACCAAACGGTGTTGCCTTGGATTGCTGACCACCTGTATTTGAATAACCTTCGGTATCCAAAATCAGTATATTAACATTTTCGCCGCTGTGCAACACGTGGTCCAATCCACCATATCCAATATCATATGCCCATCCATCGCCACCAATAATCCATAACGATTTATCAACAACCGCGTCCAACAAACTTTCCGCCAGTCGCGCCCTGTCACTGTCGTTTTTCGCCAACAGTTTGCGTAATTTATCCTGGGTTTCACGTTGTTTTGCAATATCGTGTTCTGCAAAAATTTCATCAACATTTGGAATTTTTAATTCCCGCAATAAACCGTCCAGATTTTCACGCTGTTGATTTAATGCAACACGCATACCCAAACCATATTCCGCATTATCTTCGAACAAAGAATTCGACCATGCCGGCCCACGTCCATTTGCATCACGTGTCCATGGTGTTGTTGGTAAATTTGCACCATAAATCGATGAACAACCTGTTGCATTTGCAACAATCATTCTGTCCCCAAACAAATGCGCCAACAATTTAATATATGGTGTTTCACCACAACCCGCACATGCGCCAGGGAATTCAAAATAATGAGGCAACAATTCAATATGTTTTGGAATATTTAAATTCAATTTATCTCGCGCAATATCTGGAATTTTTTGTGCCGCATTAAATTTATCTTGGGCATCACCCACCGCCGACGCATCAACCATAGCCAGCGCATGCACCGGACAATTTTTCACACATACAGAGCAGCCTGTACAATCTGCCGGTGATATATTTAATGTATAATACATATTTGCACCCAGTTCAGGTGTTTTCATCTGTACAACCATCACACCATCTGCACGCGCCTGGGCGGCTTGGGCTTCGGTCATAACCTTGATTCTAATTGCCGCATGCGGACACAACATTGAACATTTTCCACATTGGGCACAAAGTGACAAATCACATTGTGCAACCTTGGCAGAAATTCCGCGTTTTTCATATTTTGATGTTCCAACAGGATATTGTCCGGCACCAAATGTTCCACCAGATTTAAAGCGCGACACAGGAATTGTATCCCCGCGCCCCGCCGCCATTTCGCCCAATGTTCCTGCAATTTCCGCAGGTGTATCCAATGTCATCGCCGGAATAAAATCAGGCGCCAAATCTGACACAGTCCCTGGCAATTTATATTCGGTCAAATATTTTTCCGCCATATCAACCGCCGACCAATTAGCCTGAACAACCTCTATACCTTTTTTACGATATGTTTTTTCAATTGCATCTTTTGCAGCCTGCATAGCAACTTTTGGGTCAATAATTTTCATCAGGTTGAAAAAGTTAATCATAATAAATGTATTTATACGATTACCCAATCCCAATTCTGCCGCCGCGGCATTTGCGTTCAAGAAAAACACACGTGCACGCAACCTTATTAATTGTTCTTGGGATTCACGTGGCAAATTTTGAAATGCCACATCGGGTGCCAGTGATGTATTTATCATCACAATTCCACCAGCACGCAAAGAACGAAAAACATCAAATCGCTGGGCAATCATAAAATTAGACACACCAATAAAATCCGCAGATTCCACCAAATACTGACTTTTAATCGGATTTGACGAAAACCGAATATGCGACGATGTCAATCCGCCAGATTTTTTAGAATCATACACCGCATAAGACTGCGGATACAACGATGAATTTTCGCCAACAATCTTTACGATATTTTTAACCGCGCCAACCGTTCCATCAGAACCGATACCATGTAATACCGCCGTTTTAACATTTTTATCTTCGATTGAAAAAGTTGGGTCTGTTTTTAAAGACAAACCTGTTAAATCATCATCAATACCAACTGTAAAATTATGATGCAAAGTCCCCAAAATCATATTTTCATATACAGCCTTGACATCGCGTGGTGTAAATTCCTTGCTGCCCAAACCATAACGACCACCGAATACAGAAATATTCGCAGGCACAATGCTGGCAACATCTTGATACAAAGGTTCCCCAATACTGCCTGGTTCTTTGGTTCTGTCCAAAACAGCAATTTGTTTGCATTTTTTTGGCAAAGCCGCCAAGAACGCATCAACCGGGAAAGGACGATACAAATGCACCTTTATCAAACCACATTTTTTCGGCATGTACGGCAAAGTTTCTTCAATCGTTTCGCACGCAGAACCCATTGCAACAATAACGAATTCAGCATTTTTATCACCAACATAATCGACCAAATGATATACGCGTCCAGTCAATTTTGCCAATTCGTCCATTTTTTCCTGAACAATTTCAGGCAATTTTTGATACAACGGATTAACTGCCTCGCGTCCTTGGAAATACACATCTGGATTTTGCGCGGTACCACGAATTGTTGGGTGCTCTGGACTCATACCACGCGCGCGATTTTCCAACACCAATGAATCAGGAATCATTTGTTTCAACACATCATCATCAATTCTATCAATTCTGGATTCTTCGTGACTGGTGCGGAACCCATCAAAGAAATGCAAAAACGGAACATGTGCCTGTAATGTTGCCGCATGTGCCACAGCCGCCAAATCATGCGCCTGTTGAACATTGTGTGAAGACAACATCGCGAACCCTGTTCCACGCACAGACATAACATCACTGTGGTCACCGAATATAGATAACGCATGTGTTGCCAATGCACGTGCCGCAACATGCATAACGAACGGTGTTTGTTCGCCTGCGATTTTATACATGTTTGGAATCATCAACAATAATCCCTGGGACGCGGTAAATGTTGTCGCCAAAGACCCCATTTGTAATGCGCCATGCATTGCACCAGCGGCACCACCTTCGGATTCCATTTCTATAATCTGTGGGATTGCGCCCCAAATATTCTTTTTATGTTGAAAAGCCCATGCGTCCGCCAATTCACCCATGGTACTGCTGGGGGTGATTGGATAAATTGCCGCAAAATCAACACAACGATACGCGACATCTGCCGCCGCCCAATTTCCATCAACAATTAAACTAGCCATTTTCCACCTAACCTTTTTAAATTTTTTATAAATCATATACACTTTTATTGCCCCTTGCAAGCCTTAAAAAAATAACACTTTATATCCCCGTCTTTATAAATCTGTATTTGGAAAAAACTCTAAAATTTGATATAATTAACAGATAATGAAAACCGCATATTTTACATTTTTAATAATCGCAGGTCTAATGCCCAAATTTGCATTTGGCGATGTATTTATTCCAAACTATGCGGTGCCTTTTCCGCCGGTTCAAACACAAACCATGCCCCAACAAACACAATCCGGGCAAACTGGGGGAACATCATTATTGACCGCATCAAATTTTCCAAAAACATTTAACGATGTCGATTTTGCTGACCGTATTGCTGTCAAACGCGCTGCGTATGTTCCATTTCAAGACATGGACGCTTATAAAGGTCTGGTTGTTGCCGGCGAAGAACATTATACAGAACGCCAACTGGCCGAATTAGAAATTCAACGCCAACAAGATTCTTTAAGCTTGCCCAAAGCCGAATATTGTGACAAATACCCGACCGACGACGAATATTGCAGTCCTGATGAATCAACTTTGGCGGACACAATAAAAATCGGTGATGCCCCGTCCCCAGATACAAAACAGCCATTTACCCCAGTTGGTTCTTTTTCAGGTCGCACAATTGGTGGCGGCGCGGTTATTGCACGCAATGATATTCACAATGGTTCTTGTTATCCGGCGGCAAAAAGTAAAGTCTTTAAAAATATGGTTATGACAACCGGTCAATATGAAACCAGCCTGCCCCCATTTGAAAAGGCAATGATTACTGTATTTCGCAAAGAAGGCAAATGTGGCGAAATCAAAGGCGACCCATGTGGATACACATGTTATGGCATTGGGTCTGGGCCAAATTGTATGGGACACGATATTGATGTAAAAAACTTGACACGTGCAGGTGCCGAAAAATTATATCACGACAGAATGTGGGCAAAATATCACTTTGACAGATTGCCCGATGTTATTGCCGGCGATATATTTTTGGCATCTATGGCCAGTGGCCCCTGCACCGCGATTAAACAATACCGCGGATTTTTAGGGTTAAGTAAAAATTGCAATATTGATAACGATGTCGTTCGTGCAACTGAAAATTATACTGGCGATATTCATAATGATTGGCTGGACGTTCGTCAAAAATTCTTGATAGATGTTGCCGAACGCAAATATCAAAACAGGGTTTTAAAAGGCTGGATGAACGCGATACAATTAAAACGCGAAAACGGCTGTCATGTAATTCCCACCGACCCATTATACAGATAAGAAATCCATCTTGTTCATAAAAAACACTATTGCATTTATATTAAAATGCAAAGGAGTTTTTTATGCGATGCAATCCAGAAAATAATAATTTTCCACTAATTGGTGATACCGCACCAAAATTCACCGCCCAGACGACAAACGGCACAGTCAATTTTCCAAACGATTACACAGGACATTGGGTTGTATTATTTTCGCACCCTATGGATTTTACACCTGTTTGCACCACAGAATTTTTAGCATTTCAATCGGCTTTACCAGAATTTAAGAAAATAAATACAGAACTAATTGCATTATCAGTTGGCGCATTACCATCACATTTGGCATGGTTTCGTTCAATATATACCGACATAAAATTTCAAAATAATAAAAACATAAAAATAACATTTCCTGCGATTGCCGACATGGATTTACATGTTTCAAAATTATATGGCATGATTCACCCGAATACCAGTGATACAAAAACTGTGCGTGCCGTATTCATAATTGACCCGAACAGTATTATCCGGACAATATTATATTATCCACAAACCACCGGTCGAAACATCAATGAAATTTTACGCATTGTGACCGCATTACAAACCACAGACGCATTTAATGTATCCACACCTGCCAATTGGACACCTGGCAAACCAGTTCTGGAATCATTACCACAAACGAATACAGACATGCAAAATCGCATCAATAACAAAGATACAAACATGCAAACATGGTATCTAACCTTTCGCGATTTACCCGAATCCAAAATTACAAAAAAACTATCCAAACATACAAAAAATTAACATCTATGTATGCATTATTAATCATTTTATTTAATGACCTTGATATGTTTTATGGCACAACCTGGCTCTGAATACAACATATCACCGTTTTGAGATAATAATTCGGCACCACCAGACCCAAGACACAATACAGATTTTTCTTGTGTTGTTTTGAAACATATTTTGATTGGCATATTCTTATCTATCGTGTCGGTTATATTATCACTATTTAATTGTTGGGTTGCCATAATCAAATGCACACCGACAGCCCGCGCCTTTTGTACAATTATTTGTACAAAATTTTCAAACTCATCTTTGTTTAATGCTGTAAAATCCACCATTTCATCTATGATTATCACGATGTACGGCATATCAGTATTTTTTTGATTATATTGTAATATCTCATATCTATTATTAATAAGTTCCACAATATCTTTAAAAACATTAAATGCGTATTTTGGTTCTGTTATCACCGGCATTAACAAATTATGATTGTGGCTATATTCATTAAAATCATACGCTTTGGGGTCAATAATTATGAATTTACATTGTTCTGGTGTTAATTTATACGACAAAGATTCATAGATATTTTTTAATAAAACGGTTTTCCCAGTCCCCGTTCCACCACAAATCAACATATGTGGAAAGGTATGCAAATCTTTTATAACCGGCATTCCAGAAATATCAGTTCCCAATATAATTGGCAATACGGCTGTTGTTTTAGCAAATTGTTCTGATTTTAATAAATTTTGAAATTTATCTGTCATTTTTTTCCCTTTGGTATAATCACACCTTCTTTTAATGCGGCTTTGATAACCCTGTCTTTTGATTCTTGATATACATCGTGAATAGTATATTTTGGTGATAAAGTCCCAGGATTGAATATTACGCGAACAACATCTTTGGCGACATACCTACAGGGTTCAACAACGTAAAATTCTTCGTTGTCAGCACCTTGATATCTTAGTTTCATATCATAGACACATTCGTCCATAGCAATAGAAAAAACCTGACGTTCTTCTTCAGAATAATCGTCAAGTGTTCGTGGTCCGTTATCGAAATTTGACAACAAAACAGTGTCATTATCAATGTTTTTACACCGATTATTTACAATATATGAATCAATCAGCCAAAACAGACCACAAAACACAACGATTTCGATTAAAAATGTGAAAATATCGCGTTTTGAAATTTTCATTTTTTAGCCTTTTTCTTTTCAGAGACAATTTCAATCAATCCATTACTTGCCGCCTTAAACAACACCGCGTCAATATAACCACGCGGAAAACCGGTTTCTTTGATTAAATGGTTGAACATGTCGTCACACGCTTGTTTGATTTCCGGTTGTAAATTTGCATTGTTTTCACGTAAATTTGGGTTTCCGCTATATACGATTCCAAGGCGTTGAACCCAAATATCGTATTTAACCACGTTTTCCCCAAGATTTCGCGCCAAATGGTCTTTGGTTATGTTTCCAAGATTTGGTAATTTTTTTAAAAAATTTAACTTTTCAGCCAATGTTTCGCATTTATAATAATCCGCACAATATTTATCACGGTTATTCCAAATTTCCATGATGGCGTTTATTTTTGTGTCTCTGTTAAATATCTGTAATAAATCGTTTCTTGTGTGTTTTTGTGACAACTTTTCCATTATTTTTTGATGACATTGTTTTGCCGTTCTTTGTCTGAAACCGCTAGCTAATATGGAATATGCGGCACATGAAGCAAATTCGTCAGGACTGACTTTAAATTTATCGTCTTTTATACGTTTCAAAATTTCATCAAATGAATATAAATCTGAATCTAAACCAGTATCACGCAACGTTTTATCAAGATTCAAAAACCACGATTTTGAAAACATTTTTTCAGTCATAATTATTACTCCTTTGTGTTAAATATTGTTTGAAACTGAATTTGGGCACCTGTTTAATTATCGTATGATACAACACGACCATAACTGGCGCAATTGCTTTCTTCCAATTTGTGTAATTGTGCCTTGGCGGCATCATACGAAAAATAGATTTCTGGTAATACACATCCATTAAATATAATTTTCCATGCTGAACAAGTTGCCATCTTTTACTCCTTTGGTTTATTTGTTCTTCATAAAGCAATATAAACACACAGCTGGACAAAAATGGTCCATTTTTTGTGAAAAGCATATTTTTATTTTGGAAGTTTGAATTTCGTGGTCGTGCTTATCTCGCAGTTTGCGAACCATTGATTACAATGATTTGATTGCCGTCGGACAAGATATTGAAAATTTTAAAGATAAAAACGCACCAATACCGTTATGAATCCAAAATCATATTTGTACTATATTAACGTTTCTTGGATATTGCTTCTGTGATTGCAATTAGTGCATCAAATTCTTTTAATTTGTTACCTGTTTCAACAGCTTGTTCCAGTTGCAATATTTTTGCATTTAGTTGTTTTACACCAGGGGCATTTTTTTACTTGGGTCAAATAAATCTAAAAATTCATCGTCAATTTGTGCTTGAACACCGCTACACATATAAAACTCCTTTTTTATTATGTTTCTTGAGTATAGTAAAAAATATTTTTTTGTCAAGTATTTTGCCAAACAATTCAAATGCTTCGTTTCAGACTTTCATTAAAGAAACCATAAAAATTTGTCGTTTGAATCCGTGAGTCCCAAACACAAAATTAAAACCGCCTTTAATGGCGGTTTTAATTTACTTACCATCACCAATCAAATCAAACAATATTGAATTGGCTTTTAACCACGCCTTTTTAATATCAACCTGTTTATATTCATGATAATTCAGGTTATCAGACACCACCTTGACCGACCTGATCTTTGGGAAAAATGTTGCCAATGTATAAAGTTCCATATCAAATACCCCAGTATGCTTTGTACTTTCCACAAAATTGAGTGCAGAATAACATTTTATCTTTGATTCTTTATCCAATTTAATCGTTGGTTCTTTGACTGTATGCGATGCACCCTCACGCGCGACCGAACCAACCGTCACAACAGTTCCAATCGGGAATTCATTTGAACCGACATATCCAACATTGAAAAATTTATCATTTTTATTAAATTCACCATTTAACAACAATTTTGACAAAGTTTTTATTGTTGCGGTTTCGCCCCACCCCAACAGAATAATTTTAACATTATCCTGTAAAGATTTTGGGATTTTAATATTATCTGCCTCTTGTTTATCGGCAATCAAAATATAATTCATGATATTTCTCCTGATTATGCACAATTATACCAATTTATAAAATAAAACACCACCAAAAATGGTGGTGGTTTTATTAAATCTGGTCGGGGCGACTATGAGTAAATGAGCCTAGTGATAACGACGGCGAATTGTCACGAATGCCCCGCAGTCGTGACACACCCTGTGTGACACGACGAGGGAAACGTTCGAACCATGGCAAATTCATTTGCCGTTCGAATCCGTGAGTCCCAAACACAAAATTAAAACCGCCGCATTTGCGACGGTTTGAATTTCGTGGTCGGGGCGAAAGGATTCGAACCTTCGACACCTTGGTCCCAAACCAAGTACTCTACCAGACTGAGCTACGCCCCGAAACGACACACAGTATAACATCTTTTTTAATGATTGCAAGTTTAATTCTAAAAAAATATCTTGTATAAATCATACTTTTTATTTTAAAATAATAATCAGGAATGAAAGGGTTTTTCAAAATTTTATTTGCTGTTATATTATGCGCACCAACGGTTGCCGATGCGCGTGCGGTTGTATCACGCGCGGCACGTGCGACAAACACACCAACATCGGGATATACATATAATTATATGTACCCGTATTTGAACAACCAAATGCGCACAACTTTAAACCCCGGCAACGCAAATGCCCAAAGTACCAGTCCAATCAATGTCGTTGTAAAAACAACCCCTTTACCCGACAATAATTCAACCCGTCGTGTTATCGCGCGCAGTGGTCGTGCCGCAACAACCCCACGACAAAATTCAACATACACACAAAATCCGGTCATTCGCAGTATGCCAAACATGCCGGCCATACCAACAAATTTAAACAACAACACCAATCGACGTGTATCACCACGCGGTTCAATTGCACGCGCGACACGCACAGACCCCAACACCGCAAATACTGGCACAATAAATTATTCGACATCAAATTCGAATTTTGTATCTGCAAATCGCTGTATGGCGGATTACACAGAATGTATGAATTCGTATTGTGTGCGTGCCGACACCGAATACAACCGTTGTTTTTGTTCATCTAAATTATCCCAAATTGAATCGACATACCAACCGCAAATAGATTCTTTGATAAAACAGATTTTACGTGCGAAACAAACTGGCGATTGGACAGATGCCGAAATGGCTGAATATTGGAACGACATGATTGGGCAATATGTCGGTGAAAACACTTGGACGAAATTGGACGATGCATTAAATATTGATTGGCCCAGTGCCACAGATCGCATGGACGGTCAAAACGCATATTTAACCGGACATCAATATTGTGTGCAACATTTGCGCAATTGCGCCTATGCGGTTCCAAATATGCGTGATGTATATCGTTCTGAAATTGCGCGCGATTGTGCAGCATACGAAAAATCGTTGGATAAATTAAAGACCGCACTGGAAACGGCATTAAACACATATAACAATTAAAAAAATTCATCAACAAAAAATTCATATAATATATTGAACATTCGGCATTTTTTATTGCCTAAACCGGTCGAAAAAAACCTAGGTTAAAAATCAACCATTTTTTTCAAAAAAATGAAAATTCACTTTTTTTGTAAAAACAATGCGTTATTCAAAATCGCAATCTGCCAGACGTGGTGTCGCCAAAAACCTAGGTTTTTTGTATAATCAAAATATGGCAAAAAGGTGCGGATTTCCGCCAGTTTATAAAATCGAGAGAGTTGAAAATTTTGACTGAAAAACGGCAATTTTTACGAATCGCAAGAAAATTTATGTGCAACATTGGTTGCACAGAGTGGCAATTCCGCCCCTGTGGGGAGGGGGACCGCGGAGCCGTTTTGGCGAGCGGTGGAGGGGGTGTTGTAAAAAGCATCAAATCAATGCCAAACCTGGATCCACGTTCGTCGCGTTGCGACTCACTTTCGACTTTGCTCAGGATGACATGCCCGGGAAATGCGGTGAAAACATTTTTCTCATCTTTATTAATCGTATTCGCGACATTGTTTGCCGCCCCCGCATATGCCGATGACGCGTGTAAAAATTTGTTTGATGTATCTAGTGTTCCTGTGACATATTGGAATATTGATGGTAATACTATAACAAACGCGATAGGAACGGGGCGTACAACAGTGTCATTGCATATACAAATACAAGAATCTTCGGGTGTGCGTGTTGTGTCGGATACTCAAGCGATAGCTGGTAAACGCTCTTTAAGATTTACACTAGGTAATGATGCGACAAAAATATATATTAAATTTAATGGTAAAGATGCAGATTTGATATTAAAACCATGGACAGATATTACTGATACAAAATTTGAAGCGGGAGAAACCTATGTCATGTCTTATGATGTTTTATCTGCGGACGCAAGTGTCGTTGGTGGTTTTCAAATAAAAAATGTTCAAATTGAACAAGGTTCCACAGCAACCAGTTATGTTCCATACAACCCGCTGTGTGCGACATGTGACGGGACGATTGTGAATTACACAACCGTCACAGAAAATAAGGTGCCGGCGGGTGTGCAAAACGGCACGCCGTCGCCAGATAACCCAATCGAACCGGTATTTTACAAACAAGGCGATATGGTGTTGCGCAAGGTTGGTAATTATGCCGACAGTTATGACGCAACCACTGGGAAAATTACCCGCAGAGTTGGTATGAAAGTGTTAGACGGAACAGAAACATTTTGGTCTATTCCTGCTTCTAACCAAAGGTCTATTCCTAAATCTGCCATAGGGTATCCAGCCAGTGGTGTTAACGCTTTAATTTGCTCGCATTATCCTGTTGGTTCTTCAACAATCCAAAATACATACTATATTGGTGGTTCGTATATTAACTTTATTGTTGGTGAAACATATACTACAATGGATGCATGGAAAAACTATTTGGCGCAACAATATGCCGCCGGCACACCGGTCACAGTGTATTATCCTTTGGAGACGGAAACCACAGAAGACATTGGAACAACATATTGCGCACCGAATATAAAAATTGCGACGACGGCATATAATGCGGCGCGATTTAACCCGGTGAAAACAGATTTAAATAGCGCGGTGGCGACCATACGTGAAATCGTCACAAAAACGATAAATCAAACCGCCGCAATCGCCAGTTTGCAAGCGGACAAGCAGACCCGCCCGGAAGATGCTTGTCCCGCCGGCTGTTTATTGGTTGAAACCGAAGAAAACGGTGTTATTGTTCCGCACTGGTTCCCGATTATAGAGGCACCAACAGATTAAGGTTAATTTTCTTCGCATATTTTATTATGTCGATAAATATTACGCGCCAAATCATCACTTATGATATCCCAATCTGTTGCGCGCCCGAAAATAATATCACAATGACAATTTGCCCTATTCTGCAATTGTGTATTTTGCGCGCAAGACGCGACGCACATCGCGCATATTGGTATGATAAACTTCCGCATTTATTTTTTCCCTTTGTTTTGTTTGTTGTTGTAAAAATTCATTGTTTTTGACCGCCGTTTCCAGTTTGCATTTTTCGACACCAATACCGCGTCCATATATAAAAGCCCCAAAAATCAAACCACAAATTGCCAATATCAAATATTTTTTTATCATATTACCACCCTTATCGATAAAAAAATGCGCCCAAATGGGCGCAAATGAAAACACCGCAGATTTTTTTTATTGATTCATTGAATTAAAAAAGTCTGCATTTGTTTTGGTTAATCTTAATTTATCCAAAACGAATTCCATAGCCTCGGCCACGCCCATAGGATTGATAACGCGGCGCAAAACATATGTTTTAGACAAAGTTTCTTTATCCACCAACAAATCATCTTTGCGTGTGCCAGATTTTGTAATATCAATTGCCGGATAAATACGTTTATCAGATAATTTTCTATCCAAAATAATTTCGCTGTTGCCAGTTCCTTTGAATTCTTCGAAAATAACTTCGTCCATTTTGGAACCTGTATCAATCAAAGCCGTTGCAATAATGGTCAGCGACCCGCCACCTTCGATATTACGTGCGGCACCAAAGAATCTTTTTGGACGTTGCAAAGCGTATGCATCGACACCACCGGTTAAAACCTTGCCTGATGATGGCACACATGTATTATATGCACGACCCAAACGGGTAATAGAATCCAACAAAATGACAACATCTTGACCTGATTCCACCAAACGTTTTGCCTTTTCGATAACCATTTCTGCGACCTGGATATGACGTGCCGCCGGTTCATCGAAAGTGCTGGATATAACCTCGCCTTTGACACTGCGTTGCATATCAGTCACTTCTTCGGGACGTTCATCAATCAGCAACACAATCAATTTTACATCAGGATAATTTGTCGCGATTGAGTGAGCAATATTTTGCAACATAATTGTTTTACCGGTTCGTGGTGGTGCAACAATCAACGAACGTTGGCCTTTACCAGTCGGTGAAATTAAATCAATAACACGTGCGGTTAAATTACGTCCTTTGTCTGTATCGTCTGGGACCTCCATACGCAATAATTCATCAGGATACAATGGTGTCATATCGTCAAAAGAAATACGATGACGCAACTTTTCAGGGTTATCACCATTAACCTTTTCAATGGTTTCCAACGCAAAATAACGTTCTGATTCATTTTGTGGCGCCTGGATACGACCCTCGACATAATCGCCAGTTTTCAATCCATACTTTTTAATTAAATTTGGTGACACATATAAATCATCAGGCCCCGCCAAATAATTACTTTCTGGCGCGCGCAAGAACCCAAATCCATCAGGCAACCGTTCCAACACACCATCGCCGATAAGAACGACATCTGCGTCCAACGCATAGACACGCATAACGGCGAACCTCAACTGTTGAACATTTAATTGTGAAGGATTTTCAATCCCCATATCTTCCGCCATTTTCAACAACTGTTGCGGCGTTTTAGCCTTTAATTCATTGATATTCATAAAATTATCCCTTAAAAAATTTTGAAGATTATATCGATGCAGAGAACCCACACCGCTTTTAGATACCACCATTATAATACAAACAGATTAAAATGTCAAGAATCATCGAACCAGAACTTATCTTTGATAAACCTGGACGCTTTTCCGCCGAATTCGCGACCGACGGTTGATTGGATTTTTCGTTTTAACCGCCAGCAATTTGCCCATTTCATCCACCCATGATACGCGGCCAATTGCCCCACAGATTTTGCAGAAAAATCATGATAACGGGCGATATTCAATACAGAATTTTTAATACGTTTTGCGGCAGATTTTCGCAACAAAATAAAACCGTTAAAATGTCGATAGCCGATAAAATCGAATCCGCGCGACACCGGATAAACGGAACTGCGTGAAAAATCCAGCATCAGTTCATTTTGGACAAAATGCAAAATTTTTTTACGCACGCGCCACAAATCGCGTTTATTATTACCGAACAAACAGAAATCGTCGCAATATCGAATATAATCGCGCCAGCACAATTTTTCTTTGACGAAATGGTCTAATTCGTTCAAGAACACATTTCCAAACCATTGTGAAGTCAGGTTTCCAATTGGGACATTTTTTTCACCCCCGCAAGAATCGATAATATTGTCCAGCAATCGCAGAATACGCCGGTCTGCAATTTTTCGTCGCAACACGCGTTTCATCACATCGTGTCGAATACTGGGGTAAAATTTACGAATATCGCATTGTAAAACATATTTATTTCGCCGCACGAAATCCATTGCGCGTTGTGATGCGGAATGCAGTCCGCGTCCAGGGATACACGCGAACGAATCGCGCACAAAAGTTTTTAACCAAATAGGCCCCAACACATTGACCAGCGCATGATGCAAAATATGATCAGGATACAGTGGCAACACATAAATATTGCGTTCTTTGGGTTCATATATAGTTTTAATAACATATGCGGACGTTTTAAAATTACCACTGATGATATCAGCTTTTTTTGCAGCGATATTAAAATTTTCAGGACTGATAAAAACGTCCCACAGATTATTTACAGTTTTCATGAAAAAGAATAATATTTATCGATTTTTGTGACACATGTTCGAAAAGGTATATTGTCGTGAATTTCTTGGATTTGATTAGATAAAACGGAACTGCCGGTAAAAGCGACACATACGACATTATCGCACACGAATTGGATTTGCAGGCAATCGGAACCTTCGCGTTTTTTTGATTTAGTGATACGGAAATCGACGACCAGAATTTCTTTGTTTAAAATTTCGTCCAACCGTTTTTTCACCCCCGGCATCGTCCAACCGTTTTTTCACCCCCGGCAAAGGCAATTTATCTTTGGCGAACACAGCGAATTGCGGACAAGCCTCGGCGTGTAATCTGGCGATTTCGTCCAGTGTCATATCTCTCTCCATCAATTGCACTTTATAATTCAGGGTTCGGGCCTTCGCCACGATACAGAACTGACACTACCAGCCCAAATCCCTCCTGTGCATTTATTTCAATTACCAAAGTGCAAAGTTCAATCGACTCTGGCATATGTGGTCGCATTACTCCGCCTTTGATAAAATGGCGACAATTCGAAACAGGCAAACCTGGTTGCCTGAAAAGCACTTTGTTTATGCTTTGTCCCCACAGGTTGGCAAAACTCTATCCGTCACAAATGGACAGAACCCATAATCCAAAGGAGCCGCAAACCCCAACACCGCCGAACGGAACGACGCGTTGTCGCGGACGTTGTTCGCGCAGTTGTTCGCACAGTTGTTCGCACAATTGGCAGCCGAACTGTTCGTGTTGTTGAAGACCCACGGGGCCCGGGACGAAAACACGCCGACCACCCAATTGCACCCAACGGGGAACACCTGGGGTTTTACCAGTAATGCGCCAATTCCAAGGGCTTTTTTTCACCCATGGAATTGAATTTTGTTTTGCCGAATCTGTTTTTGTGGTGCGGGGGCACCACATGTTCCATGGGGTCCTGTCATTTAAAAAAACGGGAGTTGGATTCGGGAATCCCATGGAACCGTTTTTACCTGTAGAAAGCCTTAAATACATTTTTTCCAATGATTTTAATTTTGAACCATGTGGGGAATTTTTGTCAGTGTTCAGTTTCCAGACTTCAATGTTCAGTTAATGTGTCGGCCACAGGCCGACGGCATCATCTGTACTCTGTACTCTGAACTCTGTACTCTGTTCACTGTCCCAAATGGTTATAAATCACAAGAATTTTTGTTTTATATCAAGACCCGGCAAAACAAAAACTTTAAAACCTTTATCCTTTTTTTATAAATGCACTGTTAAACTTTCCACCGGGCGAACCCGATGGGACCCTTGGTATTCTGTTGAAACAATGCGACCTTTTTTTTTGCATTGCCCAACGGAAACTGTTATTCCGCCCTATCGCGACCCTTTAATTCCGCCCCATTGGGGAGGGGGACCACCCATAGCCTTGGCGACGGGTGGTGGCGGGGGTATCCAAGAACCCTCCCCGCCACTTCGTGGCCCTCCCCTCCACAGGAGGGGAATTTTGGTGCATCTGTGTCCCCTTCTTTATGAAAGAAGGGGTGGCTGTGCAGCGTCAGCGGAACAGACGGGGTAATTGTGATTGTTTTTTATGGTGACTGCGCTTTCGCTTCGTCACCGGGCACAATTACCTCCCCCTTTGTTCGCTTTCGCTCACTCGGGGACTCCTTCTTTCGCTGGGACTTCGTCCTGCGCGGCACTCATGACAAATCGTCTGCGCTGCGCTTGACTCTTTTACTCCTAGTCATAAAGAAGGAGACGAAATTTTGGCACCATTTGCGCTCGCAATGACAAAAATGCGTTGCATTTTTGTTAATCTGGCGCCATTTGCCACCGGGGGTGACGCCCCCGAACCCCCCGTTTACGCCCCCGGCGCTAACGCTCTGGGGGGGTATCAATTTGCCGCAAACCCCAACACCGCCGAACGGAACGACGCGTCGCCGCGGACGAAGTACGCGCAGTAGTGCGCACAGTAGGACGCACAAAGGGCAGCCGAACTGTGCGTGCTGAGGAAGACCCACGGGGCCCGGGACGAATCCCGAACAGGTGTGAATTCCCCATCTAAACCGACCCCGGTCATCTGGCACCAGCATTGTTTATATGTGCTGCGTTCGAATCCCTCCTTGTCAGCCTGGCCAACCGGATTTGGCAACACAGACCAATTTTGTTGTTTGGTTGCGTCTAATTCTGACAATGGGTGTGCATATGTTCCGGCAACATTTGTGCATTTTGATGTGCCGTATATCACACCGACATTGTCGGGGTTGCTGGTATCGCGGAATAATCCTGCGGCTTCGTCGCCCTCATACACGACCGCCCATTCGCCGTCCGCCAATGTATGAAAATTGCCAAACGTATTGGTATCGCGACATGGTTCGGCATAAATTGTGTCGGTTGTATATGCGTGGCCAGATTTGGTTTTGCAACTGTTATAAAACCGGTTATATGTTGATGTGCTGCCGTCGACGTATGTTTTGCGCCATGCAGAATCCCCATGATAATACGCGTTATAATATATCCATTTGTCGCCATCTTGGCTGCCTTTGGCATTGGTTGCCCAATTTAATTTTTTCATTGGCATCAACAAATCGCGCATAGGGTCCTTTATCACATACCAATGCGGAGTATTATTATTATCTTCGACCAGCAAGCATTGCCGGAATTTCGGGCAATTTTCCGTATTTGTTTCATCGGTATAATCGTCCGCCGGGCGGGTTTGTTTGGTCGCCTGCAAATCCGCAATCGCTTTGGTTTGGTTGATAGTGTTTGTGACAACCGACCGAATTGCCGCAATCGTGTCGTTTAAATCATTTACAACCGGATTAAACCGCGCCGAATTATATGCGGTCGTCGCAATGCGGATTTGGGTGGATTCTTCGGTCTGTTCATTATTTTCGGGGTCAGTATTTTCTGTTTGTCCAGCTTCGACCCCAACCGTTGTGCCATCTTCGGCATATGCCATACCGGTTGTAATCAAAAAACATAAACCAACAAAAAATTTCAATAATAATTTATTCATGTTTGTTTCCCCTTTTCTTTCTCTCTACTTATTTTTCCCCCATCGGCATCAATTGCCACACCACCAGCGCAATCCTTTAATTCCGCCCCTTATGCGAGGGGAATTATTGGCACATCTGCGTCCCCTTCTTTATGAAAGAAGGGGTGGCTGTGCAGCGTCAGCGGAACAGACGGGGTAATTGTGATTATTTTTTATGGTGACTGCGCTTTCGCTTCGTCACCGGGCACAATTACCTCCCCCTTTGTTCGCTTGCGCTCACTCGGGGACTCCTTCTTTCATAAAGAAGGAGACGGAATTTCGGCACCATTTGCACTTTGTTCATCGTGCGGAATTCTTTCCTGGGAATTTTTTATTGACATCAAAAAAAACCGTCAATACAATATTGAGCGGTCGGGGTGTTCAAAAATCATCAAAACCATGTGATCGTGCGCCTTGCGGCAAACACCACCCAGACCGTTCTGTCTGTGGTCGTGATTCAATCACAATTCAGGTTGGCAAAAAAATTGCGCCAACATTTTAAAAAATATGTCGGTGCAACACTTGAAACTGTTATTTAATACTTTTTTTGACGCATTACATCACGAATCAATCAAACGAATAAAAATCTATCCGAATCGTTTTTTGGTTTCGATGCAATGCAAGATATTGGAATAACGATACAAATCTTGCACCGGGTTTTGAAGGGCTTTTGAAGACCCCGAACTCAATTCCCATTGAATTCAAATCCAGTATAGAAAATTCATTTCCATTTCCGCAAGTATTTTTTATGGGATTTTTTCGCCCCCACACACAACCGGAGGGGAATTAAAGGGTCACAACAAAAAAACCCGCAAATGCGGGTTTTTTTTATTTCACTTCGGCTTGTTTGAACAATTCGTCAGCATTGACCGTTTTTTCTTTCGTTTTTACAGACTTTAACATTTCGTCCAAAGCCTTGCGTTCAAACAACATTCCACGCAACATCGCAACCGCATTTGGATTTTTGTTATAAAATTCAAACACTTGTTTCGGTTCTGGGAAACGTGATGCCTCGGCCCAGATGGCGTTTTGCAAATCGTCACGTGTGACCTCGACCTTGTTTTTGTTGCCCCACTCTGCCAAAATCAATCCTAATTTTACGCGACGTTCTGCCTCTTTGCGTTCGGCTTTTTCGTCCCATTTATGATCATGGCCATGTTCGGCATTATGATGTTCGTGTTCATTTTTCGCCATTGACAATTCTTGTTCAACCAGATTTTCCGGCAAATCCAATTTAACTTTGTCAGCCAAAATATCCAACAATTCGTTGCGCATCGCACGTTGTGCCGCGTCCGCATATTGTTCGTTCAATATGTCGCGAATATGTTGTTTCAATTTTTCAACATCTTGGAATCCAACAGATTTTGCCAATTCATCATTTAATTCTGGCAAAATGTGTTTGCGAACCTCATGCACATAGGTTTCAAAACGCGCATCTTTGCCCGCCAAATTTTCCGCATGATAATCCGCAGGGAATTTGACATTTACATCAAATTTATCGCCCGCACGATGCCCAATGATTTGGTCTTCGAATCCAGGAATAAATGCCCCAGAACCCAAAATCAAATGATGTTTTGATGCCTCGCCACCTTGGAAAGCGGTGTCACCAACAAAGCCTTTGAAATCGATAACCGCGGTATCACCGTTTTGTGCCTTGTATTTTTCATCTTGTTTTTCGGCGGTGCTGCGACTGCGGCGGATATTTTCCAATGCAACATCGACCTCTTTTTCGTCCAATGTCGTGACAGGTTTTGTCACATTAAACTTTGTTAAATCGATTTCTGGCAATTCTGGTAAAATATCAAATTCCAAAGAATATTCGACGTCCATGCCCGGTTCGAATTTTGCCAAATCAGCCTTTGGCGCACCAGCCAAACGAATTTTTTTATCGTCCAGATACGCATTTAAATCGCGATTCATCAATTTATCAACAGATTCTTGCAATGCGTTCGCATTAAATTTTTGACGCAATACAGACATTGGAATATGACCCGCACGAAATCCCGGCATCTTGGCGGTTTTACCGTATTCAGCCAAAATTTCGTCAGCCGCCGCCTGTAATTCATCGGCACCAATAACACCAGATACAGAATAATGTAAATCTTTGATTTTTTCTTTTTTAAACATATGTTTATCCTTTTATACAAACCCGCCCCCACGACCAACAACGGACATGGGGGATATGGGTATCCCAATGTATGTTGCAACAACAAACACCGGGCAAATATATTAACGTTTGCTGAACTGTGTCGAACGACGTGCCTTGCGGACACCATAGTGCTTACGTTCAACGACACGACTGTCGCGGGTCAAGAACCCAGCAGCCTTTAATGCCGCACGCAATTCAGGTTCGCGTTTTTCCAATGCCTTGGAAATACCATGTTTGACGGCACCAGCCTGACCAGATAAACCACCGCCAGAAACAAATGCCACAATATCATATTCTGTTTCGCGTTTTGCAACACCAAATGGTTGTGCGATAATCATTTGCAACACAGGACGACGGAAATATGTTGTCATCGCAACACCATTTACAGAAATATTGCCCTTGCCTGGCAACAAATATACACGTGCCACAGAATCTTTACGTTTTCCGGTTGCATATGTCGCACCAGTCAATTTAACATCCACCGCCACAGCACGTGGTGCAGATTTTGTCGCCGCAACCGTTTTGACCGATTTTGTCGCGGTTGTTTTTGTCGCAGTTGTTTTTTTGGCGACTGTTTTCTTTGCAGTTGTCTTTTTTGCTTCTGTCATATCTTAGCCTCTTTTGTTCTTGGGATTCAGGCTTGCAAAATCAATCACAACTGGATTTTGCGCACTGTGTTTATGTTCCGCACCGGCATATACATGTAATTTTGTTAAACGTTTATCTGCCAATGCAACCGCTGTTCTGCGACCCATCATGCGTTTCACAGCATTTTTAACCAATAATTCTGGTTTTTGTTCGCGCATTTGACCCAATGTCCGTTCTTTCAAACTGCCCGTCCAAGCAGAGTGCCAATAAAATTTATCTTTGTCAGCCTTGTGACCAGACATCGCAACTTTGGATGCATTGATAATGATAACATGGTCACCACAATCCAAATTCGGTGTCCATGTCGGTTTGTTTTTACCGCGCAGGATGTTTGCCGTATATGCCGCCAAACGACCCAATGTGCAGTCTGTTGCATCAATCAAATACCATTTTGATTCTAATTCGCAACCTTTTAAAGATTTTGTTGCTGCCATAATTTTACCCTTTGGTTATTTTCAAACGACGATATTATTACCCAACACCGCAAAAAAGTCAAGAAAAATCAATACGGTATTATATTACCGTAATTTTTTATTTACATTATCAACAAATTTTTCAGCGGCGGCAATCGCATTTTCCATTGTATCAAATGCCGCACCCATACCATAAACCTGGACACAACCCGGCAAATTTATAAAATCTGGACTTACACGGAATGGTTCAATTGCGGTCATATTAAATGTCCCCCTGTCACATAACTTTACAAAGCAACGAATATTCGTTCCCATAAATGCTTCACGTGGAATATAATCGGCATTTTCATCAAAAACGATAAAACCTTTTGAATTTTTTTCTGCAATTTCACATGCTTTGGCCTGGTGCAACACCATTTCATAGGTACTGCGTATCATTAATTTCAAGAAAGAACTTATATAATTTGCAGTTTTGTAAAAAACTTCATCACGTTCCTCTGGGGTCATGGTTCCATAATTTTTCGCCGCAATTAAATGCGCCAAAGTATTTGGATATTTAATACGCCCATAATTATCTGACAAATCCATAAGACGCACAAATTCGTCATCTAACTTTTGAACCGCATTTTGTGCATCAGTTTTTGCCGCAAAAAACTTGTTAATTATATATTCATAACCAATATAATCCCATAACAATCCAAAACTGGCATACTTTGTTCCGTCCGCCCGACATTTTGCCCCAACCTGTTGATGATGGTCAAATTCGCCACAACCAATATCAAAAACCAACCCTTTAAAATCATTTGGCACACGCGCAACACGTTTAATTTCACGCACATCATCAACAATACCAACAATTTTCAACAACGCAGCCGCCAAAACATCATCAGAATGGAAATGACCATTATGGGTAATAACACCATTTTTCGCCATTTCTTTTAATCTGTTGATTTTTACAAATTCCATGGTATGACCTCTTTGCCACGAAAAATAACACAAAACACGCAAAAATCAACAAAATTCCACAAGATTCAAACCAATCGACACATTCACTATAAAAATAAAACCACCTGTTTGGTGGTTTTATTTTTATTTGGGCCCCGCAAAATTGATAAATTTTGTGGGCAATTCTGGCGGAGCGTGTAGGATTTTCCTCGACACCGTTGGTGTCTGCGGGGAAACCGTAACGATTTGATTGCGTTTGCACTTATCAAATCTACTTGTTTTGAACCTTGGGCGTGGATTAAAAATCCACAGGATTCAAACCAATCGACACATTCACTATAAAAATAAAACCACCTGTTTGGTGGTTTAATTTTTATGGCGGAGCGTGTAGGATTTGAACCTACGGACCGCATTACTACGGTCACGGATTAGCAATCCGCTGCATTTACCCCTCTGCCAACGCTCCTGGGTGATTGGTATTATACAGTTATTTTTATCAAACACAAGTCCAAATTTTACTCGTGCTTTTTGGTTGTTTTAAACTGCATATCATACAAAATCTTGTATGCACCACATTCGTTTTTCAACAATTCTTCATGCGTTCCAGATTCAACAACCTGACCTTCGTTTATTACCAAAATTTTATCTGCATTGCGAATCGTCGATAACCTGTGTGCAATCACAAACACTGTTTTATCACGCATCAGGTTTTCAATCGCCTTTTGCACAACGGCCTCGGCCTTGTTATCCAGCGCTGACGTTGCCTCATCCAAGACCAAAATCGGCGCATTTTTCAAAAACGCACGTGCGATTGCCACACGTTGTTTTTGTCCCCCAGACAACAGCACACCACGTTCGCCAATTTGTGTATCCAAACCATCTTTTAATCCTGCAACCATTTCATCTAAATAAGCCATTTTCACAGCCGTATTTAATTCATCTGGGGTTGCGTTTTCATTACCCAACATAATATTTTCGCGAATTGTTCCACTGAACAAGAAATTATCTTGGAAAACAACAGCGATATTTCTACGCAAAGATTCCTGGGTCATATCACGCACATCAACACCATCAATTAAAACCGCCCCAGATGTCACATCGTAAAAGCGTGGCAACAGACTTACCACCGTAGATTTTCCGCCACCCGAATTACCAACAAAAGCGATTGTTTCACCCTTTTTAACCGAAAAACTAACATTTTTCAATACTGGCACACCCGGTACATATTCAAACGACACATTTTTATATTCAATATTTTTCACATCAGGTTTCATTGTGACTGCATTTGGTTTATCTGTAATTGCCGGCACAGAATCCATCACATCAAACACGCGTTCAATTGCCAAAAACGACATCAGCACCGAATTATATGTATCACCAATCGATTTAGCCGGTGTATATAACATCACCAACGCAGTTAAAAACGAAACGAAATTTCCAGATGTTATTTTACCGTCCAAAATCAAATAAGACCCAAACCAAATTGCCAATCCAATACCCACAGACAAAATAACATGCATAACCGGGGTCAGCCAACGTGTGCGTTGCAACATTTTCATACGCAAACGAAACACACTATTTAAAACATCTGTAAATTTATTACGCTGGCGGTCACCCAAGTTATATGAAATAATTGTTTTATTTCCGTTATATGTTTCATTATATGCCGTCAATAAAGCAGAATCCGCCTGAATAGTCTGTTGCATCACAGTATTAATTTTCTTGCGCACCTGGGTCATTGGCAACATAGCCAACAGCATAATTGCGACACAAACCACCGCTAATTGCCAAGAATTATAAAACAACACCGCCGTCAAAGATAATGCCGTAAAAAATTTTTGCACAAACGACATAAAATTATTCAATAATCCTGCACATGCCATATCTGCGTTGGTATTAAACATATATATAACTTCGCCAGAATTCTTTTTATTAAAAAACTCTGTTTCGAATTGCAGCATTTTTTTATACAAATCAAACTTTAACAAATTTGTTGTTTTTGCGCCAACCCAAGTATTTAAATATTCTGCGATATATTTTAAAACACCTTGGACAACGGTAAATCCAATAATCATCAAAGGAATAAACCAAGCCGTTTGCAGTGTTTTATCAATCATAACAACGTCCATATATGGCTTTAACGACAAAGCAATTACCGCGTCCATTGAACCAACCGGAATCGCAATCAATATAGACAATAACGCGCGCCCCCACACAGGTTTAATATATGGCCACATACGTCTGTAATTTTTTACAAACATATTGCGTAAAACCCTATCGCGTATTTCTTTGCTTAATCTCGCCATTACATGTCCTTTTTTTATTCCGTCACAGGTTCAGGTTGATAAATTTCAACATCACGTGTCATAGCAATAAATTTTTCACCACGTTTCTTTGGTAATTCATCGACCGGAATTTCACGCAGTGACGCCAGCGCATCTGCCACCGCCGCCGCAACCAATTCCATAGTTGTTTGCCAATCATTATGCGCACCACCTGCGGGTTCTGCAATAATACCATCAATTACATTTAAATTCGCCATATCGCGCGCAGTCAATTTCATAGATGTTGCCGCAACAGCCTTGAATTTATTATCGCGCCACAAAATAGACGCACATGATTCAGGCGCAATCACAGAATAAATTGCATTTTCCATCATTAAAATTTTATCGCCTGTGCCGATGGCAATCGCGCCCCCAGAACCACCCTGACCAACATTAACGGCAACATACGGTGCTTTGACATCTAAACCTGTGGCGATTGAATTTGCGACCGCCTGGGATTGACCGCGTTCTTCACTTTCACGACCGGCATTTGCCCCCGCCGTATCAAACAAAGAAATTATTGCCAAACCAAACCGTTCCGCCAATCGCATCATACGCACAGCCTTGCGATAGCCTTCGGGATTGGCCATACCAAAACGATGTTTTTGTCGTGTTTCAATTGTGCGACCAGATTCTTGGCCAATAATAACCGCCGGCACACCGCGCCAAAAACCAATCCCAGAACCCATCGCGGCATCTTCGCCAAAGCACCTGTCACCCGCCAAATATGTCCAATCATCAACAATCCCAGCAATATAATCCAAAAAGTGTGGTCTGTTTTCATGACGCGCCAACAATACTTTGTCATAGGCCTCGGATTCGCCTAAGCCCCGAATTTTTTTATCTTTATCGATTTTTGGTGTTTGTACTTTGATAACCTTGGGTTCGACGACTTGATGTGTCAAAACGCGCAAAATGCGTGCAACATTATCATGCAAATCACAACGTGACGATACAATATCAACCATACCATGTTCGTATAAATATTCAGCCGTCTGGAAATTAGAAGGCAACTTTTCACGAATATTTTGTTCAATCACGCGGCGTCCTGCAAAACCGATACGCGCGCCAGCCTCAGCAATATGGATATCGCCCAACATTGCAAACGAAGCCGTCACCCCGCCATATGTTGGATCAGTCAAAATCACAATATATGGAATTTTATTTTCATGCAGTTTATTAACAACAACGGTTGTTCGTGCCATTTGCATCAACGCCAAAATATTTTCTTGCATACGGGCACCACCACTGGACGTGACCATAATAAACGGACGTTTTTGTTGTACCGCATGTTCCATTGCGGCAATAATGCCATCACCAACCGCACGTCCCATAGACCCCATCATAAAGAATCCATTTAACACACAAATTGTAGAATCAATTCCACCGATTTTACCGTCGGCCGCCGCCACAGCATCTTTTTCACCGGTTTCTGCACGCGCATCAGCCAATCTGTCGGCATAATCTTCGCGGTCTGCGAATTCCAATGGGTCATCTGTGCATTGTGGCAAATCCAAACGCACCCAATCAGGCGCATCGAACAACAGATTAAACCGCTGTTTTGGTGACATAATAAACACATGGCCACAACGCGGGCACACATAATGATTATCTTTGTAATCGCGATAATATACTAATTTTCCGCAAGATTCGCACTTAATCCACATCAATTTAGGCACACGATCATAACGATTGCGGTCCTGGGTTTGAATACCCCGTTTTGATTTGAAAAGCATAAATTATCCGTTCATTTTTTTTGTTAATTCACGACTGGGCTTAAACAAAACAGTTGTATTTGCCGCAACAGCCTGGGGACGACCGGTTGATGGGTTATACCCCATTTTTGGTGCGCGCCGACGAGGCTGAAAAGTCCCAAAACCGCGAATTTCAATACGGTCACCCCCCGCCACCGCGTCAATCATAGAATCCACCACCGTATCCAACATTGCGGCGGCATCAGCCATACGCATATGTTTGAATTGGACCTGGATAGTTCTAATAACGTCAGAACGTTTCATGATATAAAATCCTTTTGTTATCAAGAACAATTTAACAAATTTTCCCGTTTTAGCAAGCATTTTTTATTTTTATTTATGTTTAACGGTTGTTCCTGCCTGTCGCATCAACGATGGAATATTGGGTATGTATGATTTTGTTTCAATATTCTACACAGATATTCAAATCAATATATGCCACGATTATACATATTCCACTCGTTTCGTCTGCGGTTAATTAAACCGTTTGATATCTCTCCTTGCGAACGGTTCCATGCTTTCCATGCAGATTCTAAATTTGGATATACAGAATTATGAAAATTTGGATTGTTTATATATTTAACAACTGTTGAATTTGCAAAATTCTTGGCACCTATGTTATAAGCCAAAGCCACCAACGCGTCATATTGATTTTGTTTTAACGGAACAAAGATATTATTTTTAACTGCACGTTCTGCGTTTGCAATATCGGCACGTAATAATTCGGTGGCTTTAGATTCTAAAATTCCGTTTCTAAAATCTTCGTTCGGTTTTATCAAATGACCATAACCAATAGTTGCACCTTTTGGTAATGGTTCATTTGTATTAACCGGCTTGCCAGTTTGGTCATCGTAAATAATATGTTTATCAGCATTTTTTACACACCCTTCTAAATTTTTTAGCATATTTATACCAACATCACTCATTTTCATAACATTTTACCTCTGTTTTTTATAAAAAAAATCCTGCACCAAATGATGCAGGATAAAAAAACGGCAAATGCCGTCTGTTGAATTGAACGTATTATATCACAAAACACCAAAAAAATCAATCAAAACCGCCCAAACCTGGCGGTTTAAGATTTTAATTTCATTTGCCATCGTTCCTCAATACACAATAATAAAAATCTAGAAAAACTCCCTCGTTATCACTGCGGGGCATTCGTGACGATTTTGTTACACTTCATTTACAAAATCTACTCATTGTCGTGGGGACAAAAACTCCGTTTTTATGATTTTTCTAATTGTGTATTCTCGTATTCGCCATGCGCGCCTATTTTTCACGAAAATAAAATTTTCGTATGGCACTACGTGCCATTGGCGCTCTGGCGGAGATAGGGGGATTCGCTCGTCCGTCACACTTTGTGTGCCGCGACTGCGCGCAAACCGTAACGATTTGGCCACACTATGTTTGCCAAATCTACTTGTTTTCGAACCCAACCGGCAAACATCTGTTTGCCTAATGCTTCTGAACCGACCTGTCGACGCAGTAAAAATAAAAGGCACCAAATTTTTGGTGCCTTTTATTTTTCTGGCGGAGATAGGGGGATTCGAACCCTCGATACAGTTTCCTGTATACGCGATTTCGAGTCGCGCGCATTCAACCAGCTCTGCCATATCTCCGGAACTGGAACTGGGGTCATTATATTATTTTCTTTTTTGTTTGCAACCCCTAAACATCAAAATCATAATTTTTTACAGATTTTACTATTGCGCGAACCAATTTATTTTGATGTGCATCTGATTTTAATAGTTTTTCTTCACTCGCATTTGATAAATGCCCCAACTCTATCAACGCACCTGGCACAGTTGAACGCAATACCGCAAATGGCGCATGCCGAATATTTGGCCCCGGCAATCGCGTAATTGATGCATTATCCATCGCACGTGCGCAATCTGCGGCATATTCTTGCGACAATTCTGCAACCGCGCGTTGTTGCAAAGACGACAAAGCGACCCTGATTTCTTTGGAAAATTCCGCAAAACCCGAAACACCAATTCTATCAACCGCATTTTCGGTTTCTGCTAATTTTTGCGCCTCTTCGTCCGATGCCTTTTCAGATAATGTATAAACCGAATATCCGCGTGTTTGACGACTGGGATTCGCGTTCGCATGCAAAGATAAAAATAAATCAGCATGCCGTTTTTCCGCAATTTCCGCCCGGTCCGCCAATTTCAAAAATGTATCATCACTGCGCGTCAAGTATGTTTTAAACCCAATCGCATCTAATTCTTTTTTTAATTTTTTCGCAACAGACAACACAACCGTTTTTTCTTTGGTTCCACCCTTGCCTATGCAACCTGGGTCTTTGCCACCATGCCCGGCATCAATTACAATTGTATATTTTTTCGTCACCGTTTTCGCAGACTTTGCCGTTTCCCCAGATTGCGCCACGCCGGTCCCCGCCGCAAAATCCAAAACCAAACGATATTCGTTATCACCGTTTGGCGATAAAATCATAACATTTGACTTTTCAATAGGACTGATTGCGCCACGCAAATCCGCAACAACATTTAATTTATCACCGTTTTGAATCGATGTAATATTTTTTATCAATGTATCCCCAGACAATTTTGGTGTGACCGAACCCGTCGTATTTGATAAAGATACAACCATTTGATTTTGCGGATAGGAAATATCATAACTGGGGCGCGCAGATGTTTCAATAACCAAACGCGTTTTGCCATTTGGCTGTGCCCCGGTCCGCATAGACAACACAGAATTTCGGGCTGCAAAAGCCACGCGTGGCAACATACCCATTGCCACAACACCAAAACCCGACATCTTTAAACACGCACGTCTGGATACTTTCATAACAACATTATTATATCAAATTTTAGGCATAAAAACAAAATAAAAAAACACTGTGGCAAAAACCACAGTGCAAAAATCCATTATATTTTTTAATTCCGGCAATTTGAAAACTGTGACGCAACCATCGTTGTTTCACTGTCGGTCAATGTTTGAACCGGCACGATATAGCAACGCGTTGTATCACGAATTATAAACACCTTGGTTCCTTTTTTATATCCTTCTTGCATTTGTGACATTTGACTGCTTGTTAAAAATGGATTCGCAGTCAAAGGTGAATTTGTCAAACCCGCATTAACAACCTGTCTGGCGGTGCCAGAATCCAACAAATCACTGTTTGATGTAATATCCATCCAAAAAGCCGAATATGACGAAGGTTTGACCGCATTACCGGCAACTTTTCCGGCATCTGGGAATTTAGAATCCGTCACAGCCGCCGCCGCAAGTAATAACCCAGCGGTCCCAGTTGTTGATACCGTTGCGGCACTGGGGTTAATTTGCAAATTATCACCACATGCCAAATTCATACGATTTGTATAACCCGCCAAAACATTATCAACCGCAGATTGCCAATCAGCACCCTTGGCATTTATATCCAAGCCGACCACTTTTTCCGCCCAGCCCCAAACATTTGCGCCAACATTACCCGCATTAACAAATCGCGCAACCATTTCTGCCGAACCACCCGGGATTCCAGACCCGCAATAATCTGTTAATTGCGATGTTAATTTGCTGGTTGTGTCATTACCATATGCCAATGCCACAGAATGACATGACATTGCGGCTTCTAATTCTTGCCGTCTTTGCAAACACAAATCCGAATGAGATTTTGATAATTTATCCGCCATATTTGACATAGACAACCATGTCATTAAATTCTGTTGCACATACGGTGGGCATAACCGCGCAGCCGTATTCATCGCCCCAGGACTGTTTATAGTATTAACACTGTATTGTGGCAACAACTGTGAATTATCTTTCTGCAAGCACAACAAAGCATAATTATATAATTCTGTTTCGGTGGCACGCGCACAACGACCCGACACAACACCCGCAGACAATGATGTTCCATCACAATATTCACTCAAACAATTCATAATGCGTTCGCTGCATGCGGTTCCAACATCTAATTGAGTATTCATATAATATGTTGCAATTTGATTTTGTTTATACGCATTTGCGATACCCTGCATACCACGATTTGCATTAATATTCGCATTATTATTCGTATTAGAAATCAAACCGACACCGCGACTGGCGGCACCACCCGTCACAACACCTGCGGACACCGCAAATGCAGAATTCGCGCCAAAAACCAATCCCAACAATCCACAAAAAGCAAATATTTTTTTCATATACCAGGCCTCTCTCTTAGGTTAAATTTTATCATATAATTAATGTTATTGCAATTATTTATTGATTTGAAAAACTAAATTGATAACATAAACATCATGCTGGCACCAAATGAAATCTTGTCACAAATTGAAAATGACATAACCGCATTGCGCGGCGCGATAAACCATGAACAAATTCAGGCTGATTTAGACAATATAAACAAAAAACTTGCCGATGAAAATTTATGGAACGATGCGGACAGCGCGCGCAAATTATTGCAAAAAAAATCATCATTGGAAAAACAACTGACCGATTTAAATTCTTTAACCACAGATTTTCAAAATTTAAACGAACTTTACCAAATGGCACCAACCGACCCAGATGTTATTTCCGCAATTGAATCTTTGGCGGAACGTGCAAATGCCGCAAAATTTATCACGTTATTTAATGGTCCAAACGATAAAAACGATGCTTTTTTATTTATCCAGGCCGGTGCCGGCGGAACCGAGGCTATGGATTGGGCGCAAATGTTGGCGCGCATGTATTCGCGTTGGGTCGAACGGCATGGTTTTTCGGCCACAGTTATTGATGAACACCCTGGCGATGTTGCGGGATTAAAAAGTATCACTTTAAAAATCGAAGGCGACAAAGCATACGGTTGGTTAAAAAGCGAAATCGGTGTGCATCGCTTGGTCCGTATTTCACCTTTTAACGCAAATGGAAAACGCCAAACCAGTTTTGCATCTGTTGATGTCTGGCCCGATATTGACGATTCTATTGAAATTGAAATCAATGAAAAAGATTTGCGTATTGATACATACCGATCATCTGGCGCAGGCGGCCAACATGTTAATAAAACAGACAGTGCCGTTCGTATTACACACATACCAACAAATACTGTGGTCACATGCCAAAACGAACGCAGTCAATTTCAAAACAAAGATATGGCTATGAAAATTTTGCGTTCGCGCCTGTATGAGTTAGAATTAAAAAAGCGCGAAGCCGCCGAGGCTGAATCCAAGGCCGCACAAAAGAAAATCGAATGGGGCAGTCAAATTCGCAACTATGTTCTGTATCCATATCAACTGGTCAAAGATGTTCGCACAAATATTGAAAAAACCGATTCAAATGCGGTATTGGACGGCGACTTGGACGATTTTATGTTGGGATATTTGCAACAATACACATAAAAAAATTATTCTGCGTTCATAAATTCCAAAACACGTTTATCAAAAATCACATCACGCGCACGCAATGTTGATGCCACATGCATATCGGCGGCGGCACGTGTTCGCGATAACGCAACATATGTTTGCCCATGCGCAAATGCACCACGTGAAATATCAACAACCACTGCATCTAATGTTTTACCCTGGGCCTTGTGAATTGTCATTGCATACCCCAGATTCAACGGAAATTGTTTATACGCACCAATTTCATGTTCTTGCAATCTGTCATTTTCATCGCGCACATATTCAATTTTTTCCCATTTTTCAGGCTTCACATTAACGACCGTCCGCGCCGCATTTAACAATTCAACCTTTATTCCGCGTGTGCTAATTTCCAACACGCGCCCCATAGACCCGTTATGCCATTTATCACTGTTTTTTACAAACACAACCAACGCACCAACTTTTAAAGTCAATCGCATAGGTGCCGGGACATCTTTTTCAACAAAATTCCCAGTCATTTCACCAACAAATGTAATATCTGGGGCCGCAATTGCACGCAGCCGCGACGCATTGATACTTTCAGCCATCGCCCGATATGGCGTAATCAAAACCGCATTTGCGCGTCGTTCAGGATCTTCAATTTTGCAATTATTAAAAAAATCCAATGCCGTCAAATCGCCACCACGCAACCTGATTAAATTTTCCAACAAAGCCCCATCATTTTGACGATAAACTTTATCAAAAGAAAACCTAATAAAATTCGCACGTTTATAAACATGGCTGTCAAAAAAATAAGAATTTTCGAATCCGTATTCTTGTTTGTAATAATCGACCGCATCTGTCACAATCACAGGTGGCAATTGAAACAAATCACCAATTGCAACAATTTGAATTCCACCAAATGGTTCATTATTACGACGTGCATTACGTGCCAACAAATCCATTGCATCTAGCAAATCAGGCGCCACCATAGAAATTTCATCTATGATTAAAACATCGGTTGCGACCAAAATATTGCGTGTTTTTGCCTTTAACTTTAAAAATTCAGGCATAATAAAATCACGTGGTTGGATTTGAAACAAACTATGAATTGTTTGCCCACCGATGTTCAACGCGCTGACCGCCGTAGGACATGCACACACAATCCGTTTTGACGATGCACCTTTTAAATAATTCACGAACGTAGATTTGCCGGTTCCGGCCTGTCCCAAAATTAACACATTAGAATTCGTGCGTTCAATGGTATTAAACGCCTGTTTTTGAACATCACTTAAAATTTGGACTAATTCAGTCATAGGCAAATCTTGGCATAATTAGACATAAAAATAAAGCACTTTAATTTTTAACTTGCCAAAACAAAAAAAGAGTGTAATAATCTCACCCGTGGGTTATTAGCTCAGTTGGTTAGAGCGGAGCGCTCATAACGCTTTGGTCGTGGGTTCGAGTCCTACATAACCCACCATTTTTATCGGATAAACCGCATTGCACCGATGCGGTTTTTTTAGTATAATAATCATCATGAAAACATACGACATTATCATTATTGGCGCGGGGGCATCAGGCATATTTGCCGCTGGGCGCATAAAAAATAAATCTGTGTGCATACTGGACGCAGGTGCCACACCGCTTCGTCGTGTTGCAATATCTGGCGGTGGCAAATGCAATTTTACAAATATGTCGGCGGATTATAAACATTACTTTGGCGAAAATCCAAATTTTACACGTTCTGCATTGGCGGTCTGGACACCAGCCGACATGTTAAATTGGGCGCATAACCACAACATAAAAACATTTGAAAAATCGCCTGGTCAATACTTTGCCCACGATGCCACAGACATTATTAACGCACTATTAAAAGATGCAAATAAAACCGACATCATATTGAACACAAATGTTTTATCTGCAACAAAATCAGGCAATATATTTGAAATAAAAACAAACACACAAACATTTTTTGCAAAACATCTATGTATTGCAACAGGTGGCATATCATACACAAACATCAGTTCTGGGGACATTGGATATAAAATTGCAAAAAGTTTTGGTCATAAAATTATACCACCCCGCCCTGCATTATGCGGGATAAAGACAAAAATTTTTGATTCAAATTTATCAGGAATATCAACACCAGTGGAAATAACGATTAACCGCGAAAAAATTACAGACAATATGTTATTTACGCATTGGGGAATTGGGGGACCTGCAATTTATCGAACATCTGTGCGGGATATAAATAACGGATTTACAATAAATTTATTACCAAATTGCGACATTGAAAATTTAATAAAAACAACGAAACAATCAAACGGTCGGCGACAAATAAAAACAATATTATCACAACAAATGCCCGAACATTTGGCTGAATTTTTAATTGGCAAAAACACAAAAAATATTGCCGATTGGACAAACAACGAAATAAAAAAACTGGCCGAAAAAATGATAATAAAAATGGCACCGACCGAATTTGAACTGCAAAAATTCGACAGTGCCGAAATCACACGTGGTGGCATAGACACAACAAACATTTCATCAAAAACGATGGAATCCAAACTGTGTCAGGGTTTGTATTTTATTGGCGAATGTTTGGACATCGCCGGCGACCTGGGCGGATATAACCTGCACATGGCATGGGCCACCGCCACCGCATTTGCAAAAAATTTTGAATAATCAGCCGCCACATAATAATAAAAAATAACACACGCCCCGCGTGTGTAGTGTTGTTTATAACTGGCGCGCCCAGCAGGACTCGAACCTGCAACCCACAGATTAGAAATCTGTTGCTCTATCCAATTGAGCCATGGGCGCACGTGCTTTGCATTTTATATTAAAAAGGATACATTTGCAACTTTTTATTTTATAACAAAAAACCGACCGTTTGGTCGGTTTTATTTATTTCTTGTTTTCCTTCTTTTTTGCCTCTGCCTTGGCTTTTTCTTTTTCAGCATTTTCTTTATCAACCTCGGCACGACGGTCATCAACAGTCATTTGCATTTTTGTCATTGCAATAACCATGCTGATTCCACGTTGCAACTGATAATCGCGTGCATCTTTTTCTTCTTCGGTCAAATCTTTTTCATCAACATCTTCGTCATCATCATCTTGTTTAGATTTTGAATCTGTTGTCTTTGACTTTTTTGATTTTTTGGCATCTGCATTTTTCAGCGAATTTTTAAACGAAGCCTCGGAATATTCACTGTCGCGTTTTTCCAGCACCTTTATTTTAGACTGCAATACCTCTACATCAGGCGTGATACCTTCGTTCTGGATTGAACGACCACTGGGGGTGAAATAACGCGCGATTGTGATATGAATTGCGGTTCCATCACCAAGTGGCTTTTGTTGTTGCACACTGCCCTTGCCGAAACTTTGACTGCCAATAACCAACGCACGTCCGTTATCCTGCAAAGCCCCTGCGACAATTTCACTCGCCGATGCGGAACCATGGTTTATCAACACCACAATAGGTTTTCCATTTGTTAAATCGCCCGCCGTTGCAAAATTACGGTCGATATCTGTTTTATCTTTACCGCGTGTCGATACAATTTCACCCGCGTCCAAAAATGCATCAGATACACCAATCGCCGCGGTCAAATATCCACCCGGATTATTACGCACATCAACGATATATCCAACGACATTTGCTTTTTCTAACTTTTTAATTGCATCATTTAATTCTTTGACCGTTGTTGCACCAAAATCGCTGATTCTAATATAACCAACCTTTGGTGAATCTTCATCAGCATCAGCCAACTGCAATTCACGCGATTTCACCGATTTAACCTTGATAATATCACGTTTTAATGTCAATGTCCGCGTCTCATTATCATCGCCAATAATCGTCAAAGTGACCTTGGTTCCTGGGCGACCTTTCATTTTTTTGACAGCCTGATTCAATGTCATATCAAAAACCTGTTCATCATCAATTTTCGTAATATAATCACCAGCCTTAATCCCAGCCTTGTACGCAGGTGTATCATCAATCGGCGATATAACACGAATCGCCCCACGATCAGAGGTTATTTGAATACCCAATCCACCAAATTCACCCTGACTTTTATCATTAAAATCTTTGAAATCATCAGCATTTAAATATGATGAATGCGGATCCAATTCCGCCAACATACCGTTCATGGCGGCCTCTAACATTTTTTTCTCGTCGGCTTCATCAACGAAACTGTCACGTGCGGTTTCAAACACCAACGCCAATTTTTGCAGTTCCGTATAAATTTCTTCATCGGTTAAATGCACAACCGGTTCATCAGGTTTTTGTTTTGGTTTTGCAAAAGATTCAAACGGCACAGTCGCCAACAGCGCACAAATCAAAAGTTTTTTTAACATGAAAATACCTTTCCCTTCCCAAATTTAATTACAGGTTTAGCATATTATAAAAATTTACTTTCTGCAACACGAAAATTTAACAATTTCGATACAAAACCCAATAAAAAATTGACAAAACAAATAATTGTATTACAATATAAAATATAATGACAAAAATAACGAAACAACATTTAATGAGTATGAACAGCATGCTGATTGAACCAATGATTCAACAGGATGATTTTTTACGCATGAATGTTTTGAACTATGCACGCAGTGAATTTAGAACCGAAGCCCAAAAATTAAAACCAATCGGCATCGGTCCAACAGATTTTACAAACATATACAATATGTCTGTGGCGTGGGATTATGTTTTAAAACATTTGCACACAACCATTGATATACACGAAATTGCTCAAATAAACTCAATTATATCTGCAAATAATAACGAAGATGTCACTGGTGGAAGTTTCCGTTATTGTATGGCCTATTGTTTGGGACAACCCGCCCCAAATCCATTAAAGATTCATGATTTATTAGATACCGCCATATACAAAATGAATTTTGACAAACATTTAATTTTAACCAGGGCATTTGATATTCATTATAATATCATCGCAATACAACCTTTTGCAGATTTTAACAAAAGAACCGCGCGTATAATTATGAATTGGTTTTTATTAAAAAATAAATATACGCCAATTTTATTTAATCACAAAACAGACAACCAAGATTATACCGCTGCTCTGCGCGCCAGATTAAATGGTGACACAAAAACATACACAACATATATGTGTGACCGCATGTGCAAAACCCAACACGCGATATTAAAAATGCTGAATCAACGCGTAAAATAATATTTTAATTTTCTTCTTTGAATAATCTGGCTGGATCGACCGCTTTATTTCCGCGACGAACTTCCATATACATTTCATGTTTATCTGCGTTCATGCGTCCCACCGGTTCGCCTGCCAAAACCTCTTGTTCGGGAACAACATCTAACCGTCCCAGATTCGTCATAACGGTATTATAACCGTTTTTATGCGACATAATTATAACACGACCAAAACCACGGAAATTATCAGCAAATTTTACAACCCCGTCCGCAGGCGCCGTCACCAACGCATCGCCAGATGTCCGGATTCGCCAACCGTCCGATGTTAATCCTAATGCTGTTTTTTCACCAAACCGCACAACCAATTTGCCACGCACAGGCAAATTTAATTTACGGCGCGAAAAACGCGCATCTGCGGACATTTCAGAACTGCCCACACCAGCCGACAATTCAGAAATATTTTTTGCACGTTCCGACAGAGCCTTTAATTTTTTCTGTAATGCGGCATGTTCATTTTTTAATTTTTCATTTTGCGCACTGCGTGTTTTTAACAATTTATCCAACGCGTTGCGTTCGATAGTATATTTTTTTGCAGACCTGTCTAACTTTTCTTTTTCAATACTGCGTGCATCGCGAATTTTTTCCAATTCATCTAACTGTTGTGATGCATGTTGAATTTCCATATCAAACCGCCCAGACATACCAGATAACACAGCCGATGCCAAAACATAATCGTGCATATTTTGAACATCAAAACTGGGACGCAATGACATATATAAAATACCAGAAATTGCATCTGCCACTCTGCCCTGGTTTGCCGCCAATTCTTTGGATATTTTTTCGCGTTGTGCATCTAATTCTTTTATTTTTACCTGCATTTTTCCGCGTTGTTCTTCCAGGTTGCTAACCTGTTCAGCGGTTCGCACCAAATCTTTTTTTGTTTGTGCGACATTTTTTTCAGATTTTTTAACCTGTTCTTCTAACTTTTTATTTTTCTGTTCGACCTGTTTTATTTCTGTTTGAATACGTGACAATTCACTGGCACAAAATGCCGGCGACGCAAATACCACACAACCGATTAAAATAATCAGTATTTTCTTCATTATGTTATTTTACAACAACACGCAAAAATGTTTTTTTGCCTTTTTGAACCATGTGTTCTGCTTTGGATACGACGAATTCTTTATCAGTAATTTTTTCATTATCGATTTGAATTCCACCCTGTTCGACATTTCGGCGTGCCTCGGATTTGGAATCGAATAAACCTGTGGCAACCAAATAATCAATGATTTTCATCTCGCCCGCCATATCGATTTCAACAGATGGCACATTTTCCGCATTTGCACCACCGGCAAACAATGCCGCCGCCGCAGATTCCGCATCACGTGCGGCATCCGCCCCATGTGCAATTTCGGTCGCAGCGTAAGCCAAAATCTTTTTTGCCTCGTTCAATTCTGCGCCTTGCAATTTGGATAATCTTTCAATTTCATCTAATGGTAATTCAGTAAATATTTTCAAGAATTTTTCAACCAAATCGTCCGGCGTATTGCGGAAATATTGATAGTATTCATAAGGCGTCGTTTTATCTTCATTAACCCAAACCGCATTACCCGCAGATTTTCCAATTTTATTTCCGTTTGCATCGGTAATCAGTGATGTTGATAATACAAATGCTTCTTTACCCAATTTTTTACGAATTAATTCCACACCCATAATCGCATTACCCCATTGGTCTGCACCACAGAGTTGTAATACGCAATTATGTTCGCGATAAAGTGTCAAGAAATCAACAGCCTGAAAAGTCATATAATTAAATTCCAAGAAAGTCATACCATTTTCCAAACGTTTTTTCACACTTTCCATCGACAGCATACGTGGAATTGTAAAATCCAAACCATATTGTGCCAAGAAATCCAAATGCGAATACCCACGCATCCAGTCATAGTTATCAACAATCAACGCGTCCGCCGCGCCATCACCAAAGCGCAAAAATTTAGAATAAGATTTTTTCAATCCCGCGACATTTTTCGCCAAAACTTCTTCGGTCATCATGGGGCGACCGGTATCACGACCCGATGGGTCACCAATACGACCCGTTGCGCCACCAACCAACATCAATGGTTTATGACCATATTTTTGCAACCAACGCATCATCATAACCGGAACAAGGTGCCCCACATGCAAAGAATCAGCCGTTGGGTCCGAACCCAAATAAACTGCGATTTGTCCGTTATCCAATAAATCCGCCACCGCGTCCATATTCGAGCATTGATTGATAAAACCGCGCTGGGTCAATTCATACATTAAATTGTTTTTCATCACAAAACCTTTTTCTATATCACAGAAAATGATACCACGAAAAATAATGCGTTGCAACACCAAGATTCAAAGAAAAATCCGCCAATTTTAATTTGGCGGATTTTTTTATCGAACATGAAAAATACGTTTCACGCGCAACCGCAATTTTTCCAACACATCCGCACGTGTGCCGGAAAATTCTTCATGTCCCGCGCATGAATCAAACGCGACATGATAATTTCCATTTTTATCACATAACACAACAGTATTTTGAATTGGATAATTTTCAGTTTTTTTATACATTTTTAATCCCTTTTCGATGGAAAAGTCGCACAAATAAAATCTGTGCGACTCTCTCCATTATTTTTATTTACAGGTCCATTATTGCAACATTTTTGCAACTTCGTCCGCCAAGTTATCTTCGCGTTTTTGGATACCTTCACCCAAAACATAGTATGCAAACCCAGCCAATTTACCGCCATGTTCTGCGATAACATCTTTCACTTTCTTTGATGGGTCCATAACAAATGGTTGTTCTTCTAATACTGATTCCGCATACCATTTTTGGATACGACCATCGACCATTTTTTCAACGATGTTTTCTGGTTTGCCTGCTGTTGCACCAGATTCAATGAACACCTTCTTTTCGCGTTCAACTGCCTCTGGATTAACATCGGCAATTGTCATAAATTCAGGTTTATTTGCCGCAATGTGCATTGCAATCTTTGGTCCAATTTCATCGATTTTTGGGTCGTTTCCATTGATAGCAACCGCAACACCGATTTGTCCCATACCTGGAACCAATGCATTGTGAATATATGAATAAATATGGTCACCAGAAACCTTTGCAACACGACGCAAATTCATATTTTCACCGATTGTAGAAATTGTTGCCGCGATATCATCTTTGACCGCCGCCAATGTGGCATCAAAATCGCCAGACAATTCCAACGCTTTGTTTGCGACATCAGCAACCAATTTTTGGAATTTTTCGTTCTTGGCAACGAAATCTGTTTCAGCATTTAATTCAACAACACAGCCCAAATTATCACATTTAACCACAGTCACCAAACCAGATGCCGCCACACGACCAGCCTTGGATGCCGCCTTGACAATACCCTTTTTACGCAACCAATCAGCCGCAGCCTCGATATCACCATTATTTTCGATTAACGCTTTTTTGCAATCCAACATACCCGCAGCAGTTTTTTCGCGCAGTTCTTGGATTAATTTTGCTGTCACTTCTGCCATTGTAATTTCCTTTCTTGTATAAATAGATTAAAAATTCTGCGTTCGGGGACATGTCCCCGAACAACATTTATATTTTTATTTGTCGGCTTTCTTGTCGCGACGTTCTGCGCGTGCCACCGATGCCTTGGATTTTTCTTTGGCCTCTTTGTCTTTCAAATCGGCTTCCATTTCATCGGCCGCGTCCATATCGCCGTCTGCTTTCTTGGCAGCCGCACCGCCCAAACGTTTTTCAATACCAGACAAAATTGCATCAACGAACAAATCGCAATACAATTGTGTTGCGCGTGCCGCGTCATCATTACCCGGCACAGGATAATCAACAGCCTCTGGATTTGCGTTTGTATCACAAATAGCAATTGTTGGGATATCCAAAATTCTGGCTTCACGAACCGCGTTCATTTCACGTGGCACATCGATAACAATCATTGCCTGGGGTGTTCCATGCATTTCCAAAATACCACCGAACACAGAACGCAATTTTTCAATTTCTTTGGTCATAACACCGACTTCTTTTTTGGTTAATCCCAATTTGTCAGCATTTGCAACATCGTTTTCCATTTTTTTCAAACGACGAATAGATTGCGAAACCGTTGTCCAGTTTGTCAGCATACCGCCCAACCAACGATTATTTACATAGTATTGACCGCAACGTTCCGCCGCGTCTTTGACAATATCCTTGGCTTGGTGCTTGGTTGCAACGAACAAGATTTTACCACCGGCGGCGGCGACAGCCTCCAACGCGACCAACGCACGATACAACAACGGTGCAGTTTTGTTCAAATTGATAATGTGAATTTTATCTTTGACGCCATAAACGTATGGGGTCATCAAAGGGTTCCAACGACGAGTATGGTGTCCAAAATGAACGCCGGCCTCCATCAATTGTTTCATAGTAAATGTAGGCAATGCCATAATTTTATCCTTTTTTCTGTTAATTCCTCGTTCCCATGGATTTAGCCAAAAACAGCGGTTTTTGGACAGAATCAACCACGAAAACTGTGTTCTTCGTCAAACGACGTGCCACAATTTTGCCACAAAGATATTGAAATTGCAAGAAAAAACCGCCACAATCGGCGGATTTTTTTTATCTTTGTTCTTGTTTCGCTGTCCTTAACAATTTCAAACGAAAATCCGCATTATTGCGTGCCCAACGCAACGTATCACTCGCAACATGACGTGGCACGGCAAATGAATTAGAGCAAACAAAATCACCCTCTGGCACACCGTTTAATACAACGCGACTCCATACATATTTCCCATTTTTACCAACCGGTTTTCCAACTTGGTTTTCTTTGCCTGCGGTTTCAGACAACAATACATGAATACCAGAAACAAATGGGGATTCTTCTTGAATATCATTAAAGAAATTCTGGATATCTTTTGGGAACAATATTTCTTCACCACGATATGTTGTCGCGGGTTTTCCACCCACAAAAATCCCATTTTTATTTACTGTTATATAATCTTGATTTGAAATATTATACATGACATATCCCCTTTTTTGTATCACCGACAAAATAGCAACAAATTAAACAATGTCAATAAAAAACCGCCAAAATGGACGGTTTTTTCTATTTAGATCATATAAATTAAATTACCGACCACGATTCCATGGACACGACAGACAAAAATTTCGTGGATACGGCAGATTTTTCTCTTTTGCAGAATAATTTCTCCAAAAATTTAAATGCACAATCGTGATACGTCCCATATGTTCCACTTGATAATCTGTATAACCCTGATTTTCAAGGAATTTCAAATAAGGGCAACTATGACGAACATCGGTATTATCACAATCAACATTGAGAATACTGGTTGCCGCATTATGAAAATCCACATAAGGATATACGGACATTTTGTTTGCCTTTTTATCTTTTGTTTTGTTGTGTTTCGGCAATTTTTTCAATCATGATTCTGTATCCATTGATTTCCAACGGTTTGCCAGCATAATCAAATAAATTTGCATTTTGTAATACGTTAACTAATGATGCAGTCACATCAGGTTTATATGAAAACAGATTATGTAAAAATCTAGTATCGTTATCTAAAAAATACATACTGTGGTATGCACACATTTTTGCACATCGTTCAGCTGTATCGTATGTTTTTACCTTAATCCACCTGGAAAGAAGACCACTGTTATATCTTACACGACACCATGCATGCGGGCCGTGTTTATATGAAGGCAGCCCCACACCAATCCTTGGATACGGGCTTTCTGATGACATTACGTGCACTTCGATAATATTCGGAAAATCACGTTGTATATGGTCCATATGCATACGCAAATCATCAGGACACCAGATTGCTTGATGGCGATAGTGTTCTGCGGGTTTTCCGCCGACCATTGTTCCGTCAGAAATAATTTTAATATATTCTGTATTTGGAATATCTGTCATGATTGCGAACCTTTTATCTGTTATGCTCCAATTTGCAAGCCTTGTGCGCAGCATCCAGTTTAAGTTTAAGAGCATTCATATCAGTTTTGTTTGCCAGTTTTACATCTATACGATTTTGGAATAATGTATCACGTCCTGTCGCAGATATCGCGTGATTCCAATTTTCAACACTTGTTTTCATAACCAAAGGTTTTACTTCTTTATAGACCGGGCAATTTTCCAAACAAACATCGCAATCACAGCATACATCAAAAGATGCTGGATCATCAAATCGCACAAATGTAAATTTTCTTTGTTGCGGTTGCGCTTTTTTTCTGAAAGCCAAACTATTTCTAACATCGTTTAACATTCCGCCATCAACTTCGGTTGCAGAAACGTTTGTGCCACGTGTAAAAGCCTCGTAATGACGCTTTAAACTTTCAATACCGTATTTTTCAGCATATGCAACATAGCACGCTTTACGTAAACGGTCTGGGCAATCACTGTCCATTAAATAATGGATTGCTGGATTTTCTCCCCAACATTCTTTGTGGAGCCAATGTGTTGCGGTTGCCATAAAGACATCAATAAAATTTTGTTCGCTTAAACAATCATATTGCATCCATTTCAATGCACGATAATTTGTGCGTGCAGCCAACCTGCAAATTTCTTTATATTTCCCTGATTCTAAAAATTTAGGATCAACCAATGCCATTTGTCGTGCATATACGTCGCCCCGTGTGTCATCAATGTTTGCCAAACAATATTCCGCACATACCGCTATCTTGGCCAATTCGAAATATGTTTGTTTGGTCAATTTATGTTCAACCGGTTTTACCAATACAAACAGCAATCCTTCACGTGATAACGGTGTTTTGAAAATACGGATATATTGTTCGTTATTGATGTGGTATTTTACAGGATCAACAAACATAATATTTTCATGTGCACGAATATTTGCATCGGTACAATTTATAAAATCTTCACAAATTTCGGTATATTCTTCGGCATCTTTTGGACCACCAATCATATCCATCATTTCCATATAGGAACGCAAATTATAGCCTTTGTGGAAACCTTTCTTGGCAAAATCTTCAACCATTTGTCTGTGTTCTTGGCGTGCTTTTTCACGCATCATTTTTTGCATAGGACTTTCATGAAAATTTGACATTTTGAATTTCCTTTTTGTATATCTCAACCTTAACCATACACGAAAACCACATATTGTCAATAAAAAAAACACCCAAAACCAACGGAGTTTATGCGGTTTTATCAACCAGATAAAATGTAATAAAAAACGGCGCAGATGCGCCGTTATAACCAATTTATTCCAACGATTCTGCGCGTTTCAAATTGAACTTATTGATATAGTTAAATGACAAACCAAATGTCATATTCGAACCATAATTTTCCGCCGAACGCGCTTTGGCCAAACGATAATTAACATATGGACCAAATGTAAAATCACCCCACAGGTTTGTATCCAAACGCGCATTTACCAACAAATCACGTTCAAAATCAGTCGGCACATATTGTGAATAATTCAAATATTCACGATAGTATCCATCACTGTTGAAACGAACACCTTCGCGAATTTCATATTCTGCACGCCATCCGGCCTCTAATGCGAATTTGCTAACTGGGTCGTCCATATATGTAAAATCATTTTCATAAACCGCGGTGGTATATAGAGTTTTAAATATCGCATGGTCAAACAATGCGATACCGGCACTGGGGCGCAACACACGACGACGTTTTGGACTGCCCACGAATTCTGTTTCATACTCTGTTCGCATGATTGGACCCAATTTCACATTTTCCCAATCCCAAACCGCATAAGACAAATCAGATGTGAATAAGATTTTATCAGCCTTTTCGTCGGTTGTCGATGGTGCATTATATGGTTTCAATGTTGTTTTTCCATAATCCATATACAGTGAATTATCCCAACGGAGCCTATCAAAACCATATTCCAATGCTGTATCAAAAACACCAACAAAAGAATCCTGACCCGATGCAGTAAATGCCGCAACTGGCGAATTAGAATATTCTTCGGCATGACCAATTTGTGTCTTGGTCCAATCGACACCAATGCGACGAATATTTAAATCAAATTTAGATTCATGTGGTGTTTCCAATGCAAACGATGCAAATGGCATAAAACATAAAACAGCAGTTAAAATTTTTTTCATATCCTATCCTTTATTGAAAATATTCACAAATCAAAAGACAGGACAAAGTTAAAAAAAATAAAAAATTATTTCAACAAAAACTTAACGCCAAATTCTGTATCCACCGGTCACAGATTGCACACCCCAACCATTTTCGCGCAATGCACGTATCAGTTTTGATGCATCTTTATCAACAACAACAAACGAAACGTTATTCCCAGTAATCTTGGTCGTTGCCAAATCCAAACCGGCATTACGCACCGCCGCATTTAAATCCGCCCAATCCGTCATTGGTCGCAACAAAGTAATATTAAACACGACATGATTTTCCACCTGTACAACCGCATTTGACGACGGCAACCAATTTTGAACAGAATATTTTTCCATAAAAGACCGCGCTGCATCGCCATCAATTACAAAAGAAATATTTGCCGTATATGTTGTATCAGACACGCGTTCGCCCGCCACAGACGATGAAGAAATCATATTCATCAATTCTTCGTTTGAACTTTTTTGCACCGCCGCAGACAACTGTTCTGGATTGGCATAATTTTTTAATTCACGAACAATCACATCGCGACGCGCCGAATTAAAAGCCTTGCTCTTTGCCGCCGCCGCCGTATCCGCCGTCACATTAACAGACGTCGTCCCGGTAATTTCAACCGCATTGACCGAAAATATGGTCATTACACACAAAGCAAACGCATAAATCCATTTATTCAAACGCATATTCACCAAACCTTAAAACTTTGCCAAAATACCGACACGCAATCCCAATGATTTATACACCGATTCGATTTCATCTGCAACTGTTTGTGACCAACCGCCCGCAGCCAAAGCATTTATATCGGCAATCACACCCAAATTACTTTCATATACCGCCTTGTCTTCGGTCAAATCACGACCAGAGACCGCGGTCCAATTCAAATAATTTGAACCACCATAAACCCCCTCCAGATACGTATTTGTCGTTGTGGCCGGTGTTAAATAATTAGATGTATAATATCCTTGATTCAAGAACGATGTCGCATCAGCCTTGCCAATATGATAATAATCAAATGTCACACCAACACTCAACATCACAGAATTTGTTATTGAATGCATCCAATTTGTCAAGAACCCAAAATGATACGCATCACCGAAACCACCCTTGTCTTCCAAACTTTTTGGGTGTTGCCAGTCTGGACGATATGGTTGATCGGCGGTTGCGGTATATGTCGGCAAACCAAATTCCAAACGCGCGTTAATCGCATCATCTGCCGAAAAATCGTATTCCATATCCAATGCCAAATAAGGTCCCGTCCATTCAACCTCATAAGAATGACTCACACCGTCTTGGTAATAATAATATGTATTTTCTGTTTCGACATATAAATTACCACTGGTGACAGATGGCACCTTGATATAACTGTATGTATCAATAATACCATCACCGTTCAAATCCGTTCCATCAATTGTTCCCAACAAAGGCGAATTATTATCATCAACAAAAACCAAGAAAGGCAAACACTGGGTTTCACCACCCGCAGATTGACAATAATTTGTTGCACCATTTGCTGTATCCAAAGATATTCCATAATTACGTTTGGTATCCAATTTATATTTAAACATACGATAACCAACAGATGGTGTCATGCGAAAGCCGCCAATTTTCCACATATCGACCAAACCAATTCCGGCATACATTCCCATCAAATTGCCGTCATTTGATGTTCCAACCGACAAAGCATGTCCTTGCTGGGACCACACCTGATCAGCCACACCATCATCATCAAGATCAACGTTCCAATCTTGCAAGAAAAATCCGCCACCGGTAATATCGTCATCGACCATAGACGAATCGCCAAACTGCATACCGTATTGACCACCCAAGGTCAATCGAACCAAACTGTTGCCCAAATAAAAATTATAATTTGCAGATGCATCAAACACATTCCAATTTATATTATCATAATGCAATTTTGACCCAGCGGTACTCATATCAAAACGCCATGATGCCAACTGGTGTGAAATACCGGCATTTAAACTCAAACCCGTATCGGCATAATTACCCGAATAAGGCTGTGTTTGACGAACGACTGTCCGGGTTGTTGTCCGCTGTTGCGTATTATTTGCACGCACATTGGCATTTGCATTAACATTTGAATTACAACCACCATTTGCCGCACCACATGTGCCGTTCGGTGTCACATACGCATTTATTCCGCCGCCATTATACAGTGAATCTGCATATGGCCCGCCATAGTTGCGTTGAATCGTTCCATTATAATTATAGTATGTTCCCGCCGCATTCGCTATAAACGGCAACAACGCAAACACAGAACAATTCAAAAAAACACCGATTTTCCCAGCCATTTTTCCTTACCTTTACTATTATCGCCCCTATTATATCATAAAAAACTTGAAAAGAAAATAGGTTATTGCAACAATACACCAAGAATTTTTTGCAGCCATGGCGGAATTGGTATACGCGCAGCACTAAGGATGCTGTGGAGAAATCCTTGGGGGTTCAAGTCCCCCTGGCTGCACCATCCGCTTTCGCTTACACTACAGCGAGATTGCATAAGCAAGCGAGATGTAGAGTTAGAGAAACGGATGTCTCGCTGTAATGAACATAGTAAATGAAAGCGGACAAACTCTCATCCCTTATTTTTATATTAATGATACAAAAATATTCTTGCCCCACATAAAACATATTTGCTAGTATCACTAAATGATAAGGAAATGAAAGGTCTAAATCTAATTTTAGCCGCGTGTTTGACTGTCCAAATGATGGACTGTGCGGTGGCTGACACATCAAAAATCGGCACACGCACAAATACAAATCGCACACAAACAATAACGACCCAAAACCGCACACAGTCTGCGCCAAAACGGCAAAATGCAACCCAGACACGCACCGCAAACCAAAAAAACATTATCCAGCGCACAACATCTGCAATTAAAAACATCACAGAACAAAATCGCGGCACAAACGCGACCCGCGACATTGTGTCCCGCACCGCAAAAAAACAAAATATTCTGGGGCGAACCGCAACAACCCCAACAACAGCGGCGCGCACCGCGACACCCCAATCGCGCACAATATCACGTGTGGCGGAAACACCAACCAAAACGCGTGAATCAATAATGCAACGTGATTTTGGCAAATGCAGGTCTGTATTTTTTGATTGCATGGACGAATTTTGTGCAAACAAAGACACACAGTTAAAACGTTGTGCATGTTCAACACGTGCAAACGAATTTCGCACAACACAAAAATCACTGGATAATGTCGAAGATAAATTATTAGATTTCAGCCAAAGATTATTACAGGTCAATATGGACCCTGCGGATGCGGCGGTCATAAACATTGAAACCGAAGGCGAACGCGCATACAACGAAACGATTGATAAAACCACATCTAAAAAAACACTGGACGAAATTGCCAAGAAATTGAATTCAACTTTTGATTCTGCAACGGCAAATAATATGTCTGCATTAACCTGGTCATTAAATGCAGATTCTGCATTTGATTCTGTGGATTCTTTATCTGGCACCGCAACAACGGCAAAATCTGGGACGGCATTGCGTAATGCGGCATTACCAATTTGTCGCGACATGGCGGCCGAGGTTTGCGACGAAACCGATATTTCATTGGTTGAAAACAGTTATAATATGGCGATTGAACAAGATTGCAACACCGTCAAACGCGCATATGAAACACAAACCCAGGCGGCAAAAAACAAAATTTTGGAAAGTGCCGCATTATTGGATATGACCCGTTTAAATAATTACCAAGATAAAAATGCAGACGATATTTTAACATGCAAATCAAAAATGTTGGACACACTGACCGACACAAATGTTTGTGGTGAAAATTTAACAAAATGCCTGGATATTTCGGGACGTTATATTAACCCCACCACTGGCGAGGCTTTTTTATCGCCAGATTTGGTAAATTTGGCTGATTTATTGGTTCGTCCAACAAATGGTGACACATGGTCAAAAACGCCAAAAAATTCGACATTTGTTTCGTATTTAAATACCAAGAAAAAATACATTGAACCGGCGACAAAAAATTGCCAAGAAATTGCCGACACCGTATGGAACAGTTTTATCGACGACGCATTATCCCAGATAAAAATTGCACAAAATGCCAAATTAGAAGAGGTTCGCCAAAGTTGTACAAAATTATTAACCGACTGTCTGGACAACGCGAAAACAGACCTGGCAAATTTTGATTCACGCGCCCTATCGACATTTGGTGTCCAAACTGACAAAACCGCGAACGCATTATGCGAAAATGTAAAAACATCATGTGCGGCAATAATGGATTACACCCCAGACGGCGGTGTTTTTGCGACAACCGCCGCGGTTATAACTGGCACCGACGAAAACAACAATGACATCACAATCAAGGACAGAAACAATTGGACCGACGGTGTCACAGACATTGCGGCACGCGAAACATATAACACAATTATAAACACCTGTCGCGAGGTTGGGCGCGATTGCATCATAAATTCATGCAAATCAATTACCGGTAATTTTGGATTGTGCGAGAGTATAAACGGTTCGGTCAATCGTCACTCTATTTTGACACGTGCGGCCTGCTGGGCCGAGGTGTATAATTGCGTCGCCGCGGCCAGTGACGAAACCATAAACAATATACATTCAATATTACCAATACATAATAATATCCCCCAGGATTTATACGAACAAATTTACAGCGATGCGATAGACAAATACATTGCCACAACAACCGCCACCAACCCGAACAGAGAGGTCTATGATATTTGCCGTATTAATGGTTTTTGCGCATCTGCGTCCGATAACAATGACAGGCCCGACACAAATTGTTATCGTTGTCGTATTGCCGAACAAATTTGGGGTCATTGCAAATATGAACCAAACAATCGTCAGGAAAACCCAATTTTGATTCCTAATAACGATTCGAATACAACAACATTGTTGTCGTGGTTTGCAAAAAATACACACACCCAAAATGCCGCAAATTCATGTGCAACATCAATTTGTCCGGCGGGCGAGTTGGATATGTTGGTTAATAATCAAACGGTATGTAAAAAACCGTCGGTGGTTTTACAATGTCCATCTGGGGATACATTTTTATGTGAATCCAGAATCAATACTGTCCAAAATAACTATAACTGTTGTCCAACAAATATGCTTGATAGCGCAAAAAATTGTTGTATGGACGGCATGATATTGCAATACGAAAACCTTTTATCTGAACACACAGAGTCCGTCACATACTGTACCACATCTGGCACATCAAATGTGACCCAGGTTGCCCAATATACAAGCGGTCAAATAACAACACATATATTCTGCACAGGTGGTGTGACCGGTAAGGTTGGCAACGATGCCGAAATAGATTGCAACGGCGAATACATAATTGCCGAATGCCAAGGATTTAACGGCAACAATAACACCCACACTGTATGCAAATATCAAAAGCCATCACTGAACGGCAACGATATCAACTATGATTATTCTATGAATTACTTTATAAATGCCAATGTTGGTAGCACAAACAATAACCTTATAGAAGATACCAACACGATTAACAGTTATTGTCCGGGAACCGGCCAAAATCCCACACCATACAAATGCGAATTTAATGGCACCAATTGGACAGATGGTTGTGGCACCCCAAGTAAATGGTTGGTTGATTTTTAACAACAGCGATTTTCATAAATTCCGCCCCATCGCCAAACCGGACATGCACAGCATGTCATCCCGAGGGAGTCAAATCGCAACGAACGCCCGGGCCCCAAAAATTTTTTGAAAAAATTTTTGGGTGGAAACAGTGTTGTGATTTGACGACACGTTGTGTCCCCTTTAATTCCCCACCAGCGCGACCCTTTAATTCCGCCCCTTATGCGAGGGGGACCACGGAGCCGTCTTGGCGAGTGGTGGCGGGGGTATCCAGGAACCCTCCCCGCCACTTCGTGGCCCTCCCCTCCGCCGGAGGGGAATTATTGATGCTTTGTCGCACCCCCTTAATTCCCCACCAGCGCGCCAGCGCGATTAGGCGGGGTGTCTTGTCGAACATTTGTTCGACAAGACGGGGCGGGTTTTTATGCTTTTTTTCCCAACAACTTTATCTTGACAAAAAGTGTTTTTTATATCAATATATCTATATATAAAACACAACCAAAGGAGTTGTAATATGAAAACTATGAAAACAACAGTCCCATATAATTTTAGAAAGGTCTTGGCGGGCATTATGCTGGTCGCGGTTCCTGTATTTGTCGCATGTGAAAAAGACCCAGTGAAACCAAACGAAAATGGCGGAAACGGCGGCAATACCCCAACACAACAAAGAACCGAAGAGTTTGTTTATAATGCCAATTTAAAATTCTATAGACAAGGCAGTTCCGAGAAAATTCCACATACCGCATTTGTCGACACAGTTGCAAAATATGCCACAGACGCGAATGTAAAACAAATTCATATAATTCCAGAAATAGAAAGTATGTTCGCAAATCACGGCGAAGATCAAATGAATCAACGGGCTGAATATTTCAACAACACATATAGCGTATCAAATAATAAACTTTCCGGCGAAAACACAACATTGGTATTATCACCGGAGGCAATTCAAAGCCAGATTGTTCAAGAAGCATTGCATAACAAATTAAAAATTGCATTGGTGCAAAGATCAAAATAAAAAGGCATTAAAATGCCTTTTTTTATTGCGTTAAATTTTATATTTTTTTACCATTACCAACATGGGTAGGGAAAGTATGAAAAAAATTTTCGCCATTTATTTATCAATATTATGCACATTTCCTATATTTGTAAATGGCGATGTTCCATGCAGCACACATAATAATAATCGTGCAAATTGTCTTGCCAAAGGTGGTTGCGGCTTCGACTCGTTTGTGTCCCCCACTGTATGTAACGCATGTCCTAATGACCAATATAATCCGCAACAATCCAATTGTAACGACGAAGACTCAGATGGTTGTACAGAAACCTGTCAACCCGTTCCCGCTAACAATTTTAAGAACAGTGATGGCACGTGGTATCTGCCCTGTCCAATAAATAACAAATACAACTATACCAATACAGAAGCAACCTACATCGGAAATTGCACATGTCCCGCAGACACAATATTAATAAACACTACAGAAAACTCTACTAACTCATATTACTGTGGGCAATGTGGTGACGGCGGTATGCAATCACAATCTGGGGACATATACACATGCTCTTGCCAAGCAAATGTCGGTGTTAATAATGTTCATGGTGCCACTGATAATTCTGGGACACGTGTTGAATGTGCATGCCCAACGGGCGCAATATGGCAAAGTGGCTCATGCAAATGCGCTACCAACACATACCTTAAAAAAAACAGCAATAACGAATATGTTTGTGCAACATGTCCTGAACATTCTACCAGTACATTTGGTTCAACCAATCTGAACGATTGCAAATGCTACGTTAATTATTATATGGGCGGCACAAACAACACATGTCAATTATGCCCAGAAAACAGTTCATGCCAACATTACAGTGGTCAAACATATGAAACCGCCACTTGCAACAGCGGTTATCAAAAAGTCCCAAACACAACCAATCATACTTTCACATGCGAATCTTGTTCTGATTCCAATGCCACACTTTATGGTAATGTATGTAAATGTAATGCAGGATATTACGGACCACAAAATGATTTGAACACAGAATGCACACAATGCCCCATTGGCACAACAACAACCACCATTGGTGCCACACAACGCAATGAGTGCAAAATGAACCACAATACTAAATTCTGCTATGGTTCTGGTGATAACAAAAAATGTATGAACCTAATACCCGCCGGCACAGTTATTTCCGTATCAAATAACACATAATCCCACTAACCGCTTTTTTAATTTCAACTAATTGCGTGTCGGTAAATTTTCCCAGCACCCAATCCGCCGGGTCCGTTGCGTTTTCGTCATCCCGCGGTCGCGCGGGATCCAGTTGGCATATATGCCAACTTGTGTCATCTTTCAAATTTGAATAATCACACAAGTTTTGCATCCTGCAAAACTGGATACCGGCCTACGCCGGTATGACGTTTATCGTATTAATTGCTTTTTTAATTTCAACTAATTGCGCGTCGGTAAATTTTCCCAGCACCCAATCCGCCGGGTCCATTGGGCTTTCAAAATCACGCGGGTGCGAAATACCAATCCTGATGCGCCGATATTCGCGTCCCACCGCCGCATCAATTGATTTTATACCGTTGTGGCCGGCACTGCCCCCACCCACTTTTTCACGCACTTTGCCATTTGGCAAATCCATATCGTCATGAATCACAATCAAATTTTCCAATGGAATTTTATAAAATGTCATTAATGCCAACACCGCAACACCACTGGAATTCATATATGTTTGCGGTTTTGCAAAAATAACTTTGTGTCCATCTATGTCGCCACGCGCCGTCAGTGCGTTTTTTTCCGCCCGCCAAGACGCATTTTCGCCCGCCAACATATCAATCGCAATAAATCCAACATTGTGTCGCGTGACCGCATATTCTGGGCCTGGATTACCCAATCCAACAATTAATATAGGTTTATTTTCTTGCATAGTACCAACCCTTTTTTTAATATGATAACATATAAAGGAGACAAAAATGAAATTAAATTCAAAAATTTTTTTATCAACTGTTTTGATGGCTGGTGTGGTGGCATCTGCGAACGCAAATCCTGTTATTGATGTATATGCCGGCGGTATGTTTGGCGCGGGTGGCGCGACAATTTATAACGACACACACAGCAATGTATCCGCACAATCTTTTGGTGGTGTTTTGGGTATTGATATTCCACTCTTGCGGGTCGAGGCCGAATATAACCATTTAACAAACGACAAATTTTCAACAAATGATGCAATGTTAAACGCATATTTCAAGATGTTATCTACAATGGTTCATCCATATGTTGGTGTCGGTGTGGGTTCTGTATTCGGTGGCAGTTATAATCCAGCCAACACCAAATACGATGTAAAATCAACTGTCGCATACCAAGGCATGTTGGGTTTAACATTTGACATTTTGGCATTACCAATCAAATTTGATGTCGAAGGTCGCGCCCTGTATGCACCAAATTTTGTTGAAATCGGCACAGAAAAGCCTGATTTATTCCAATATGACGTGCGTTTGAAATTGCGTTATATATTCTAAAAAAACAAAATGGTATATAAATGCTAACACTGATTGACGGGAACTCTTTATTATTTCGTGCATATTATGGTGTGCATTCACGCCTGACCCGCGCTGACGGCACACCAACCGGCGCGGTATATGGGTTTGTAAATATGATATTACCCGTATTGGCGGCGGCAACCCCGAACGATTCTTTTGTTTGTGTGTTTGACGCATCACGCATCAGTTTTCGTCAATCAATCTATCCAGAATACAAGGCCAATCGTGATGAAACACCGGCGGATTTAATAACGCAATCTTTTATGGTTCGCGAATGTATGTCTGCAATCGGTATGCCTGTGTTATGTATTCCCGGGGTCGAGGCTGACGATGTTATCGCAACTTTGTCGCGTCAGTTTTGTGATATGCATGATAAAACCCGAATTATCACCAGTGATAAAGATTTAATGCAACTGGTATCGCACTGCGTATTTTTATACGACGGTATGAAACAAACAGAAATTCACGACCAGCAAGTTTTTGAAAAATTCGGTGTTAAACCGTCCCAGGTTATTGACGCCCAAAGTTTAATCGGCGACACCGCCGATAATGTCCCTGGTGTTCATGGTATTGGTCCCAAAAAAGCGGCTGAATTATTAACACAATTTGGGACATTGGACGGCATTTACGAACATATTGATGAAATAAAAAACGAACGCATACGCAATATGTTGATTGACGGACGCGACAACGCATACCTGTCTAAAAAATTGGTCACATTAAAAGACGATGTTGATTTGGCAGGTTTAAAAATCACACCGTTTGTGTTTAACACACCTGGGGCATTGGAATATGTAAAAACCAAACTGGAAAGTTCGTCTTTGGCGGACAAAATTCAAAAATTATTTTCTATTGAAAAATATGATGCATCAAACGCGGTTCCGTTTGAATATGCAGGTTCCATCTGTCCAACACCAGAAACCCCAGATTTCACCACAACACAAAAATCCAAATTACCAGAACAAAATTATCAATCAATTACGAACATCGCACAACTCGATGAATTTTTATCACACATAAAAACCCATGTCGCAATCGATACCGAAACCACAGGAATCGACACAATGACGGCGAAAATTGTGGGGCTGTCTGTTGCGTATGATTCATGCCATGGTGCATATATTCCATTACACCATATTGGCGCATCGACAGATTTATTCGGTGGCGCGACAAATATCCCAGACCAGTTAGATGAAAAAATCGTATTTAAAAAACTGATGCCAATATTGCAAGACCCAAACATAGTTAAAATTGGGCATAACATGAAATACGATTTGCATATTTTGGCAAATTCTGGTCTGGACATTTCACAAATTAAAAACATAGACGACACAATGTTGTTGTCATATATTTTGCATGGCACATTACATGGACATGGTCTGGACGAATTGGCTGAAAAATATCTGGGTCATGAAAACATACATTTTGCATCATTATTTTCGCCCGAAACACCTGATGTAAATCGCAACTTTGCGACACTGGAAATTGCGCACGCGACACCGTATGCCGCCGAAGACGCAACGGTTTGTTTTGCATTGTATGATTTAATGCGTCCTGAACTGGATAAAAATAAAAAACTATGCGATTTATATGAAAAATGCGACCGTCCATTGTTGCCTGTGTTGGTAACGATGGAAAGAAACGGTGTATTGGTAAATCGCGATGGATTAAAAAACTTATCATCGGTGTTTCATACACAACTGGAAAATTTGCAGAACGAAATTTGGACACTCGCCGGTCATGAATTTAATATCGCCAGTCCAAAACAATTGGGTGTGGTATTATTTGACGAACTGAAATTAACACCAAACAAAAAACGTTCCACAGATGCCGAAACACTGAACGAATTAATCGACGAACACCCAATAATTGACAATATTTTATCATGGCGTTCAATCGCAAAATTGGCTGGGACATACGCAGATGCCCTGCCGAAACAAATTGGCAGCGACGGTCGAATTCACACGACATATTTGCAAACATCAACGAATACTGGACGGCTTTCCAGTCGTGACCCCAATTTGCAAAATATTCCTGCCAAAACTGATTTAGGCGCCGAAATTCGCCGTTGCTTTGTTGCACCATCTGGGCGGGTATTGATATCTGTGGATTATTCACAAATTCAATTACGTTTATTGGCGGACGTTGCAGGTGTTGCCACATTCCGCGAAACATTTAATGCGGGTGCCGACATTCACGAACAAACTGCGCGCAAGATATTTAATATCGCACCCGATGCACCCGTCACAAAATCTCAACGGCGTGCGGCCAAGACTGTGAATTTTTCGATTATTTATGGCATATCGTCATTTGGACTGGCGGCACAGTTGGGTGTTTCACGTGACGCGGCAAAACAAATCATCGATGCGTATATGTCTGGCCTGCCAGAGGTTAAAAAATACATCGATGAAACAAAACAATTTGCAATGAAAAACGCGTGTGTTTATACCCCATGGGGACGCAGAATCGAATTACCAGAAATCAAAAATTCCAGATTAAAACAATATGCCCTGCGTGCCGCAGTCAATGCCCCAATCCAAGGATTCGAAGCCGACCTGATGCGATTGGCGATGGTGGAAATTGCGCGCGATATTGTTGCGCCAAACCCAGACAAAATAAAAATGATATTACAGGTTCATGACGAAATAATATTTGAATGTGATGAAAATATGGCAAACGAATTTGCAAAACAAATCCGCGAAAAAATGGAAAACATATGTAAAATATCTGTTCCATTGGTTGCCGAATCCAGTATTGGAACAAAATGGGACAAATAAACATGGCGCACCCGGCGCGATTCGAACGCGCAATCCCCACCTTCGGAGGGTGGTGCTTTATCCAGTTGAGCCACGGGTGCTGAATACATTGCATTATAATTTGCACAACGCAAAAATCAACGAATTTTTAGATTGCGATTCCAAAATGATGTTTTATAGTGATTAAATAAAAAAAAGGAAAAATTACCTATGTTGCGCATAATTGCAATTTTATCATTGATTGGACTGACGGCATGCAACAGTGTCTATGTCAAACCAAACTCTTTGGACCCAGACCAAAAAATATTTGTTCCGCGTGGCGGTTTTTCAATGCAACGTTCTATAAAATTAGCAATGCAAACAAGAAATTATGATATTTACAACGGTCGATTAACTCGCATTTCAAAAAGCAGTGAATCTTATGAATTACCATCTTCTGTAAAATACTCTGTGCGTGTTGATGAACGCAGTGAAATATTCCGTCCAATTTGGTGCATGTTTAATGGCTTTTGGTGGTGGAATTTTAATGTATCCATTGTGGAACAAAAATCAGGCACAGAAATTTTATCATGGCGCGGACGCGGTTGCCAAAACAGTTCGCTGCGTAAATTGGACGCATTATTGGACACAATGGAAATAAAATCAAAATAACGTGCGACAAAAAATTCATTGCAAATTTAAATTCGATTGTTTTATTATATAAATGCGAAAACAACGGGAGTTGTTTTCGGGGCCTTCGAAAAGCCTATAAATACAACCGATGCAAGATTTGCATTGTTATCCAACCGCAAAAACGATTCGGTAATCGTTAATGCATTGATATAACTGATTCAGATTTTGCATCGATAATTGTTCGATTTATCGATGCTTTTTTTATGCACGATGTAAGTATTGAACAATAACTCCCAATGATTTTAACCCCAAACCAAATTTTTGGTCAGGGTGCCACATTCACGAAAGGTATGTGGGATCATTGTTGTATTTTGATTTTTCGAACACCCCGACCGCTTCTCTCGTTAGCGGTGTTTTTATTTTTTGCGTTGCAAAAAATAAAAATCACGCCACATACCAAAACCAAAAGGGGAGAAAGATGAAGAAAATATTATGCGCGTTGTTGGGAATGTTGCTTGCCGGGACATCGTGGTCGGCCACCCTGCCCGCCGGTTATACGGAATTAGAATATATCGAAAGTACCGGCACACAATATATTGATACGGGGTATAAACCAAGCAATAACACAAAGATTGATATGACTGTAAGTTTTGCGAGTGTTGCTAATGGTCATATTTTCGGTTCGCGTATGACAAATACTGGTGGTGGTGGTTTTGCTGTTGCTACTATAACTAATATCTTTGCGTTTGATTATAACGGAGACCGTGTATATGGCATTTCACCTACTGTTGGTACTGTTTATAGAATTGTAAAAAATGGCGCTGAAAATCAAATATCTTATGGAACAACTGTGAATACATATTCGAACAGTGCGTCTACATTTTCAGTCGATGCAACGATGGCGCTGTTTGGTATAAATACTGCCGGTACAATAACTTCTTCGGCTGCCAGTATCAAAATATATTCTGCTCAGATAGAAGAAAGTGGTGTTCTTGTTCGTGACTTTGTTCCTGCTCGTCGTGACAATGACGGTGTAATTGGTATGTATGATATGGTTAATAATGAGTTTTATACAAACCAAGGCACCGGGACATTTACCGCCGGTCCAGAGGTTTCAATCCGCATTGCGACGACGGCGTATAATTCGGCGCGGTTTAGCCCGGTGGTGACAGAATTAAACGACACGATTGCGACAATTCGGTCGGTTGTCACGAACACAATTAACCAAACCAAAGCCATCGCGGATTTACAGGCAACCAAACAAACCCGCCCGAACGAGAACTGCCCCGCCGGCAAAAAGTGCCTGCTGGTTGAAGACAACGACGGTATGCCGCATTGGTACGAGATTATCGAAAACGCATACGGCCTGCCAAGTGGATATACGGGGTTGGAGTATATCCAAAGTACAGGAACACAGTATATTGATACTGGTATTTCTATAACAAGTGGCAACTTTCAAATAGATGCCGATATGCAATTTACATCTATTGCTAGCCCACAATATTTTGGCATCTTTGGTGGTGGTTATTTTGGTATAACAGACAACTATTTTGCAGCCGGGGGTAGAACAATTAGCAAGTCTGCAGATACTCAACGGCACAAATTTATTTTTTCATCAATAATTGGTACAAATGTTTTGCTGAATCTTTCTATTGATGGAACAAATTACAATATTTCACGTGATGTTTCTGCAGGTAGAATTAATTTATTAGTGGTAGATAACAGAGGTGCTCTTATGGGGGAAACGAAAGCAAAACTATATTCAGCACAAATATATAGTAATGGCACATTGGTTCGCGATATGATTCCTGCAAAAAATGCAAGTGGTGTAATTGGTATGTATGATACGGTCAGCGGACAATTCTTTACAAACGCGGGTTCTGGAACATTTACCGCCGGACCAGAGATTTAACGGTTTTATTTGGAATTGGCCCCGAACACAACTCCCATTAAACTTAAAAAGGCTTGGTTCCAAATAAATGACACCCAGAATTTTCTGGGTGTTTTTTTATGTAAAAATAAATTTCCATTTATAAAAAAATCCCCGGCGGGTGCCTGGGGATTTATCGATTCTTGTTTATGCCAATTCGTCACGAATTTTTGCAACCGATGCAACACGTTCGCGGATTACATCATTAAAATCTGCATTTGATAAATCAACCGCATAATGTATTGCGTTTGCAAATGCCAGCGCATCACTGTTTCCATGGGTTTTGACCGAAAATCCGTTTAATCCCAAAAATATTGCGCCCGCATATGAACGTGGATCAATTTTATGTTTCAATCTTTTAAATACATGCACCAAGAAAAACGCACCAATTATCGCCAGCACAGATTTCTTGAAATTTTCCATTATAACGCGTTTTATCAGTTTCGCGGTTCCTTCGACAGTTTTTAAAACTATATTACCGGTAAAACCATCTGTCACAACAACCTGGACACGCCCTGCACTGATATCGGTTGCCTCGACAAAGCCGACATATTCGTATGGCAATTCCGCCTTGTGTTCTGTTAAAACACGATTTAATTCTTGCAATGTTTCATTGCCTTTGGTTTCCTCGGTGCCGATATTCAAAATACCAACACGCGGACGCGGCATTTTTCCAATAATATCAGCATACACAGAACCCAACATCGCAAAATCAAATAAATTTTGGGCATCACATTGAACATTTGCACCCAAATCCAAAACAACAACACGTGAATCACCACCACCCGATGGCAACATTGTCGTAATCGCCGGGCGCGATATTCCATCAACTGTTTTTAATGCCAATTTGGACAAAGACATTAAAACCCCGGTATTACCCGCACTGACCACCGCCGAAGAATTACCCGCGCGAACATCTTTGATTGCCATAAACATTGATGTTCCGTCGGCATGTCGAATTACATCACGAATTTTATCGGTTCCCAAAATTACATCAGGCGCATCAATAATTGTGCAATTACGCGCAACACGTGGAAATTTTTTCAACAATTTATTCAATACTGACTTTTTTCCAAAAATACGAAAATGCACCTTGCCTTCGCCATATTGGTATAAAAATTGATTGATACCACCCAATACAACTTTCGGTCCTTTGTCGCCACCAAACGCATCAATGGAAATAACTTTTGTCATGAATGAATCCCTTGGTATAAACAAAAAAGCAGATTAGAAAACCGGTTTTTGTATCCCAGCCCCGGTGCCTAAATCTGCCATATTTATATAGTTTATATTATTTTGCACCACATGCAGGACACACATGATGTGGGCGTTTCTTTTCGCCACAAGCCTTGCATACACCAACCGGCATAATATTCAAAGCATCATGTGATTGACGTTGTGCGCTGCGTGCTTTACTTGTTTTACTTCTTGGAACTGCCATTTTATAATCCTTTTTATTTTACTTTGCTAATTCTATTCATTTATTCCGCATTTGCAAGAAAAAGTTTATTTTGGGTTGGGATTTTTCCCAACCCAAAACATCATCGATATTTATTGGATTATATATCCAATAATTGTTGATGTTCGCCACCTTCGCGTGCAATTTTTTCAGCCCGTTCTTCTTCTTTGGCGATTTCACGAACGCGACGGACATATGCACCGGTTCCAATTGGAATCAAACGACCAACAATCAAGTTTTCATTGATACCGACCAATTTATCGGTTGAACCGTTAATTGCGGCATCTACCAAAACCTTGGTTGTTTGTTGGAACGATGCGTTTGAAATAAATGAACGTGATGTCAATGACGCGCGTGTCAAACCGACCAAAACCTGTGATGCTTCGGCTGGTCTGCCACCATCATGCACAACACGTGCATTTTCTTCTTCGAAATCGACACGATCAACGACCTGGCCCATCAAGAAACCTGTATCCCCAGGATTTGCGATTTCGACACGACGTGTCATTTCACGAATTAAAATTTCGATATGTTTGTCGTTGATTGACACACCCTGCAAACGATAAACCTGTTGAACCTGTTCAACCATAAATGTTGCCAGTTCTTTTTGTCCCAAGATACGCAAAATATCTTGTGGGACAGGCTCACCATCAACCAGTTTTTCAGCCTTTTTAACGACATCACCACTGCGAACTAATAAATTAGTTCCCTTTGCAACCGCATATTCCACAGGCGCAGTTCCATCGGTTGGTTCAATACGGATAATGATTTTAGATTTCGCATCTTCCAATTCAACCGTTCCGTCAATTTCAGCCAACAATGCAGGATTTGCAGGTTTGCGAACCTCTAACAATTCTTCCACACGTGGCAAACCACCGGTAATATCGCCTGTCTTTTTCGCCTGGACAGGAATACGTGCCAAAATATCACCCGCAGATACTTTATCGCCATTTTTAACCGTCAATACGGAATACACAGGCAACATGTATTGCGCAACCTTTTTACCACCCAGGGATATAACCTCACCCTTGTCATTGACCAAGGATATAGATGGATTCAAAGGTTTTTTCGTATTGGTTTTCCAATTGATAACCTTGCGCGATGTAATACCGGTTGTGCCGTCTGTTTCTTCTTGGAACGATACGTTTTCAATCAAGTCGTTAAAGCATACAGTTCCATCTTTTTCCGCAATGATATCATTTGAGTATGGATCCCATTCTGCGACCTTGGCACCCTTTTCAACCATGTCACCTTCGGACACAATCATCTTGGACGCGTATGGCAAAGCACAACTGAACAATTCATTGTCTTTGTCATCAACAACCGCGATTTTACCATTACGCGACAAAACCACCACACGACCAGCCGCATTTGTGACGGTATTTACACCAATCAATTTAATACGACCCGCACGTGGCATTTCGATAAAGTGACTTTCGGCACTACTTTCAGCAATACCACCAATGTGGAAGGTACGCAAAGTTAATTGAGTTCCAGGTTCGCCAATTGACTGACCCGCGATAACACCCACAGGTTCGCCAACATGAACCAACGCATTGCGTGACAAATCCATACCATAACATTTTGCACACAAACCGTCACTCTTGCATGTCAAAACACTACGCACATCTGCAGATGGCAATCCACATTCGTTAATAACCTTGGACGCAGATTTTGTAATCAATTCGCCCGCCGGCACGATAACTTCTTTGGTCATTGGATTGACGATATCGTGTGCCGCCGTACGACCCAAAATCACATCACCCAATGGCACAACCAATGTAGAACCTTGATACACAGGTTTTGCTGTAATGCACTCGGTTGTTCCACAATCGTGTTCGGTAATAACTGTGTTTTGTGCCAATTCAACCAAACGACGTGTCAAATACCCAGCAGACGCGGTTTTCAAAGCCGTATCCGACATACCTTTACGCGCACCGTGGGTGGATGTAAAGTATTCGGACATAGTCAAACCTTCTTTAAAGTTTGAAATAATTGGAACTTCGATAATAGAACCGTCAGGCTTCTGCATCATACCACGCATACCAGCCAACTGCTGAATCTGACCTTTGGAACCACGCGCCCCAGACAAAGCCATCATATACACAGAATTCCAATTGTCGCCAGATGTTTTACCCAATGTGGCATATGCCAAATCACCCAATTTATCGGTTGTTTTTTGCCACAAATCAATCAATTTGTTGTGACGTTCGCCACCAGACAACAAACCGTTTTGATATTGTTCTTCGATTTCTTCGGCGGCCTTGGTTGCCTCGGTAATCATAGATTCTTTTTCTTCTGGAATCACGATATCGTTGAAACCAATAGAAATACCACTGCGTGCAGCCTGTTCAAAGCCAGTATCTTTCAACGCGTCAGCCAACAAAATCATCGCCTTGTCGCCACAATTTTCATATGCGGTTGCCAACAATTTTTCGATGGCCTTTTTCGGCATAACTTTATTCACCAAATCAAATGGCATCTTGTCAGATTTTGGCAATAATTGACCCAAAATCATACGACCAGCCGTTGTTGCATATGTTTTACCATTAACACGTGCATAAATTGGTGTATGCAAAGTAATAACCTTGTTTTCCAATGCCAATTCGACTTCGTCCATACCAGAAAATCTTGGTGATTTCTTTTCGTCATGTTCGCCGTTAATCAACGAGATATAATAAATACCCAAAACCATGTCTTGTGATGGCACAGTCATAGGATCACCATTTGCAGGCGACAACACATTGTTTGTTGATAACATCAATGTACGCGCTTCCAATTGGGCCTCTAACGAAATAGGAACATGCACAGACATCTGGTCACCGTCAAAGTCAGCATTAAATCCTTTACAGACCAATGGGTGCAAACGAATTGCCTTGCCTTCGATTAACACAGGTTCAAACGCAATCAATGACAATCTGTGCAAAGATGGTGCGCGGTTCAACAATACAGGGTGTTGATAAATAACCTTTTCCAACATTTCCCATACAATTTCTTCGCGGTTATCAACCATTTTACGCGCAGTTTTCAATGTATTTGCATATCCACCTGCCAATAAACGTGCGAACACAAAAGGTTTAAACAATTCCAAAGCCATTGTTTTTGGCAAACCAACCTGGTGCATACGCAATGTTGGTCCAGGTGTAATAACGGAACGACCCGAATAATCCACACGCTTACCCAACATGTTCATACGGAAACGACCAGATTTACCACGCAATGAATCCGACAAAGATTTCAAAGGACGACGGTTCTGTGAAACCATTGGACGCGCTTTGTGTCCATTATCGAACAAAGAATCCACCGCTTCTTGCAACATACGTTTTTCATTACGGATAATAATGTCAGGCGCATGCATTTCCATAAATCTTTTCAAACGATTATTACGAATAATCACGCGACGATACAAATCGTTCAAATCAGATGCCGCAACATGTCCCGCATCTAATGTGACCAATGGACGCATATCTGGTGGGATAACCGGAATAACATCTGGCAACATCCATGCAGGTTCAGTCTTGGATTCCAAGAATGATTCAACCAATTTTAATTGTTTAATTAACAATTTACGTTTTTGTTCAGATTTGCAATCTGCCAATTCTGCACGCAAACGTGTGCGTTCGTCACCCATATCCAAATTAGCAATAATTGAACGAACACCTTCGGCACCAATACCAACGCGGAAAGCATCTGCACCAAATTCTTCAATCTTAGCCTGGTATTCATCATTGCTGATAACATCATATTGTTTTAAACTGGTAAGTCCTGGTTCGATAACAATGTATGCATCGTATGAAATAACCTGTTCCAATTTCTTTTGTGGCAAGTTATTTAACAACACTGCAATTTTACCTTCGCGTAAAAACCAAGTATGCGCCACAGGCATTGCCAATTTAATGTGTCCCATACGCTCACGACGAACAGATGATGGACCGACTTCTACATGGCATTTTTCACAAATAACACCACGATTTTTAATGCGTTTATATTTACCACACGCACATTCATAATCCTTGACCGGACCAAAAATTTCTTGGCAGAACAATCCTTCTGGTTCTGGTTTCAAAGAATGATAGTTAATTGTTTCGGGCTTTTTGATTTCGCCATGTGACCAAGACAGAATTTCTTCTGGGCTCGCAATTGTGATACGCAATGCATCAAATTGTTCCTTGGTTTCGATTTGTCCAAATATCTTTTGCAACATATTTGTCATTTATTTTGCTCCTTTAAGTCGCTTTAAAGTGCTAATTTGAGTGACGAATTTAACGAAGCGATACATTAAATCCGCCACCCAATATTAATCTAGTTTTTTTGGTGTCATTGCCAAACCCAATCCACGCAATTCGCGAACGAACACGTTAAATGCTTCTGGCGTTCCTGTTTGAATATCGTTATTGCCGGAAATGATGGCTTCGTACATTTTGTTACGACCGGTAATATCGTCAGATTTTACCGTCAGCATTTCACGCAACAAATGTGCGGCACCATGGGCCTCTAATGCCCATACTTCCATTTCACCCAAACGCTGACCACCCATATGGGCCTTACCAGACAACGGCTGTTGTGTGACCAATGAATAACTGCCCACAGAACGCGCGTGAATCTTTTCATCAACGAAGTGATGCAATTTCATCATGTACATAACACCAACAGTCACAGGACGTGCAAACTTTTCACCAGTCATACCATCATACAATGTGAATTGACCTGTTTCTGGTAATTTGGCCAATTTCAACATTGATTTAATGTCTTCTGGGCTGGCACCGTCGAATGTTGGTGTTGCCATTGGCACACCATCGCGCAACAACGCAGCTTCGGCACGAACATCGGTGTCTGTCATTTTTTCTAATTTTTCAGCCACGTCTTTGCCGTAAATTTTGCCCATAATATTACGCAAATCATCGGTCACAGCACGTTTTTGTTTAACTTCGTCCAAAACATCACCGATTTGCTTACCCAAAGTGCGTGCAGCCATACCAAGGTGAGTTTCCAAAATCTGGCCAATGTTCATACGTGATGGCACACCCAAAGGATTCAAAACGATATCAACCGGTGTTCCATCTTCCATATATGGCATATCTTCGATTGGAACGACCTTGGACACGATACCTTTGTTTCCATGACGACCCGCCATTTTATCCCCAGGTTGCAATTTCATTTTGTGTGCAATATATACTTTCACTTCTTTCAATACACCTGCACTCAAAGAATTGCTTTCTGTGACCTTGGAAATTTCAGCATCAGCCTTTTCGTTCAACATATCCAATTTTGCATTATGTTGTTCGCATAATTCTGCAACTTTGGCTTGGATATCTTTGTTTTTAATGACCATCTTTTTGATATCGGCTGGACGAATTGCTTCGAACACTTCACTGGTTAATTTTTTACCAACGAACGGTTTAACACTGCCAGTTCCACTTTCGATTGTTTCGTTTTCTGTCATTTGGAAAATCTGGTCAGCAAAACCACGTTCGATAATTGCGATTTCTTCATTTCTATCTTTGTTGATTTTGTTGATTTTTTCCAATTCAATCATCTGGGTACGTTCGTCTTTCTTAACACCATGACGTGTTAATACATTAACGCCGATAACGGTTCCTTCTTCATTTGGACCAACGCGCAAAGATGTATCTTTGACATTATTAGCCTTATCACCAAAGATATTACGCAACAATGCTTCTTCGGGGGTCAATAATGTTTCAGATTTTGGTGATACACGACCAACCAAAATATCGCCTTGCTTTACGCGGGCACCAACATAAATGATACCGGATTCGTCCAAGTTTTTCACAGATTCTTCACTGACATTTGGAATATCGCGTGTGAAACTTTCTGGACCCAACTGGGTATCACGAACCTTGAATTCTTTTTCAACGATTTTAACAGATGTAAATGCGTCATCACGTGAAATGCGTTCTGAAATAACGATAGCGTCTTCATAGTTATATCCACGCCATGGCACAAACGCGACCAAAACATTGCGTCCCAATGCCAATTCACCATAATTCATAGATGACCCGTCGGCAATGATGTCGCCCGCAGATATACGGTCACCAACCTTGACCAATGGTTTTTGGTGAATCAAAGTTTCACTGTTAGAACGTTCGAATTTTTCCAGGTTGTAAATATCCACACCCGTCACGACATTACGTGAATTCAAACATTTAACCACAATACGATTTGCATCTACTGATTCAACAACACCACTGTGTTTTGCAACCTTACCTGTGCGTGAATCACGTGCCACTTCGCGTTCAATACCAGTTCCAACCAATGGTGCTTGGACACGCAATAATGGAACACCTTGACGTTGCATGTTTGAACCCATCAAAGCACGGTTAGCGTCGTCATTTTCCACAAATGGAATCAATCCAGTTGCAATAGACACCACCTGACGTGGTTCAACGTCGATTAAATCGATTTCACTTTTTGGAACCATTGTAAATTCGCCATCAACACGTGCGGTCACAGTATCTTCTGCCAATTTACCGTCTTTGGTTGTTGGGGTATTACCCTGGGCAATTTTATGTCCAATTTCTTCATCAGCCGTCAAATACACAATTTTATCTGTGACCTTGCCATCTTTGACCTCGTAATATGGTGTTGTGATAAAACCGTATTTATTCACACGTGCATAAGATGCCAAATGGTTAATCAAACCAATATTCGCACCTTCGGGTGTATGAATTGGGCACAAACGACCATAGTGTGTTGGATGCACGTCGCGGACATCGATACCGGCCCTTTCACGATTCAATCCCCCAGGACCCAATGCAGAAATACGACGTTTATGTTCCAATTCAGACAATGGATTATATGCGTCCATAAACTGTGATAATTGTGATGTTCCCAAAAATTCAGCAACCAAAGACATCAAAGGTTTAACATTGATAACATCTTGGGGTTGCATATTTGTAATATTTGGTGAAGACAAACTTTCACGAACCAAACGTTCGATACGCAACATACCCGTACGGAATGTTTGTTCCAACAATTCGCCAACCGCACGCACACGACGATTAGACAAATTATCGATATCATCAATTGTATCTTTGTGGTCAATGATATTTGTTAATGTTTGCAACACAGCCAAAATATCAGCCTTGGTCAATAAACGTTCGTCTTCTGGACGTTTGCCAGAATCAATTTTCAAACGTTTATTCATTTTGAAACGACCAACCGCAGACAAATCATAATATGCCGCATCAAAACCCTGGCGCAAGAACAATCCCAATGCAACTTCGACAGTTGGACGTTCGCCTGGTCTAATAACATTATAAATTTCAATCAACGCATCATCACGATTTGTAATTTTATCCGCAGCCAAAGTATTGCGCATATGTGCGGTCACAGTCATATTATCAATAGCAATTATTGAAATATTTTTCACACCCATTTTGTCCAAATCGGCCAAAATTTCTTCGGTGATTTCTGTGCCAGCCGGATAAACAACCTCGCCTGCATTTGTCACTGGTTCAAATAAATATTCACCAACCAAAGAATCTGTGGTCAAACCAAATTGTTTTGTTGTTGCCAATTTAGCATATTTTTTGGCACTCAAACGATCACCTTTGTTCGCCAAAACCTTGCCATCTTTGACAGAAACCAAATCATGATTTAAACGGAATTTATCCAAACCTTCGAAACTGGCGGTTTGACCAACCCAAACTTTGCCATCAAATGACAATGGAATTGATTTATAAAATGCCGACAATATTTCTGTATCAGACATACCGCGAATTCCAGGTTTGCGATGATCTGCGTCCCATTTCTTTTCGTCTTCGGCACATGGCAAGCAACGCAATAACACAGTTGCAGGCACTTTACGACGACGATCGATACGAACATAAATAATGCCCTTGGATTCTTCAAAATCAATCCACGAGCCATGTTCAGGGATAATACGTGCAGTATATGTGATTGGGTTGCCAGCAATTTTGGCTTCTTTGGTTGTTGCAAAAACAACACCTTGGGCGCGGTGCATTTGTGAAACGATAACACGTTCAACACCCGCCGCAATAAAACTGCCACGTTCAGTCATCAAAGGCACTTCGCCCATAAATATTTCTTGGTCTTTGATATCACGTAATGTTTTTTTACCATCGTCCGCAACGTCCCACAAAATCAATCTCAATTTGACTTTCAATCTGCGAGAATATGTCATATTGCGCAACATACATTCTTTTACATTATATACAGGTTTTTCCAGTGTATATTCGACAAATTCCAAATCCGCAATTCCCGCATAATCATGAATTGGGAACATAGATGTAAAAACAGCCTGCAATCCTTTGTTTTCACGATTTTGTGGGGCAACATCGGCCTGCAAAAATTCGTTATAAGAATTGTACTGAATTTCAACTAAATCAGGAAGTGGAGTTTGCAAAAAACTTTTGCCAAAAGATTTTCTAAATTTCTGGATGACTGCCATGGGTTTAAATCCTTTTTTTCTGTGCGTTTTGCAAACAAAAATGTTTGTGTATCTCTATATTTCGCCCTGAACCCACCGAAATAAATTCGGTGGGCACATGGGACTTTTTTAACCATCATTAACTGGACGATTAACAGTTTTTTAATAGTAAAAATTATTTCATTTCTACTTTTGCGCCAGCGGCTTCTAATGTAGCTTTGATTTTTTCAGCTTCATCTTTGGCAACCGCTTCTTTAACGGCTTTTGGTGCAGATTCGACCAAAGCTTTTGCTTCGCCCAAACCTAAACCTGTAATATCTTTTACAGCCTTGATAACAGCCAATTTGTTTGCACCGGCTTCTGCCAACACAACATCAAATTCTGTTTTTTCTTCGGCCGCAGCGCTTGCTGGACCAGCAGCAACTGCAACAGCAGCAGCGGCACTGACGCCCCAAGTTTCTTCTAATGCTTTGGACAGTTCAACTGCTTCCAAAACAGTCAATTTTGACAATTCTTCAACTAATTTTTGAATGTCTGCCATTTTTTTACTCCTATGAGTTTTCTAAGTTTAATTTTCTTTTTTTCCATACTCTGCTGAAACACGTGCCAAGCGCGATGCAGGTTCGACCAAAATACGCGCAATAGTAGAACGCACTTCCAACAGGGAAGGAAGCTTGGATAATTGCACAATGTCATCTACACCTAAAACATCTGCATCCATTTTACCACCAACGATTGTCAAATTGCTGTGTTCATCTGCAAATTTGGCCAAAACCTTGGTGACCGCCAACGCGTCTGTTGCAATTGCAACCGCCGTTGGACGTTTCATCAAGTCAGATACAGGTGCAAAATCCGTATCAGCCAAAGCCAATTTCATCAAACGGTTTTTAACGACTTTGAACAATGACACCAATGGACGCAATTCATTACGCAATTCTTCCATTTCGCGCACTGTCAAACCATGGTTTTCGATAACGAAAACACCGTTTGCGGATTTCAAAGATGACTGCAACGCTGAAATCAAGTCTGATTTTTCTTCGCGTCTCATCTATATACCCTTACTTCTTCTTTTGTTAATGTATCCATCCATGTTGCCATGGGTGGGGCTTTACTTCCTGCCCCAAAGAAATTGTTCTTTGTCTATGATGGAAATTAAGTGTTGCCACACCATCAGTCTTGGACAGAAATCTTTGTCAAAGTCCAAAGTGCAAAGTCCAAATAAAACTTTGCACATATAAACTTTGAAATCTTATTTTGCTTCAACCTTCAAGCCTGGACCCTGGGTTGTTGCAACACTGCAACCCAAGATATATTGACCCTTGGATGATGCAGGTTTAACTTTTTTCAATTGATCAATCAAAGCGTTCGCGTTTTCGACCAATTTGTCCGTCGCAAAAGACATTTTACCAATACCGGCATGGACGATACCGCCCTTGTCTGCACGATATTCAATTTGTCCCGCCTTGGCGATTTTAACGGCTTCGGCCACATTTGTTGTGACAGTGCCCAATTTTGGGTTTGGCATCAAGCCTTTTGGACCCAAAACACGCGCCACGCGTGACATTTTTGGCATCATATCTGGGGTTGCGATAACACGATCAAATTCAACAAAACCGTCCGCAACGCGCGCAATCAAATCTTCCCCACCGATAACATCGGCACCTGCCTTTTTGGCATCTTCTTGATTGTTTTCGGTAAATACCGCAACGCGCACTGTTTTACCTGTGCCATTTGGCAAAGACAACATACCGCGGATATTTTGATCGTTTTTGGTCACATCAATGCCCAAACGGACAGAAATTTCCAATGTTTCATCGAATTTCTTAGAGCAATATGGGCGCAAAGCCTCGATTGCATCTGCAACAGAATAAACTTTATCTTTATTCAATTCGACCAATGTTTTTTGTTTTTTTGTCTGTTTCATGATTAATCCTCCACCTTGACGCCCATAGAACGGCACTGACCCGCAACGATATTCATTGCAGATTCAATGGTAGAGCAATTCAAATCAGGCATTTTAAATTCAGCAATTTCCTTGATTTGTGATTTATTCAAAGTTCCAACAAATTCACGACCAGGTTTATGCGAACCAATTTTTGCTTTTAACGCTTCTTTAATTAAATATGACACAGGTGGCAATTTCATGATAAATTCGAAACTGCGGTCTGTATAAACAGTAATTATACATGGAATTGGCATTCCAGGTTTTTTATCAGCTGTTTTGTCATTAAATTGTTTGCAGAATTCGGCAATATTAACACCTGCCGCACCCAATGCCGGTCCAATTGGTGGCGCTGGGTTTGCCTGTTTTGCTGGCACAACCAGTTTTACAAGCCCTTTAACTTCTTTTTTTGCCATTTTTTCTTACCCTTTTTTGTTTTTTCAAGTAATTTCTGTGGTCCGATATGGCTATCTGCCACAGGTTTAACACTTTCGTGTTTTCAGTTTGGAATACCCAAACTAAACTCTTTCGACCTGGCTAAAATCCAGTTCCATTCCTGTTTCACGACCGAATACCAAGACCGTCACCTGCATTTTTTGTTTCAGGTTATCAACCTCGGAAATAATGCCATTAAATCCAGCAAATGGTCCATCGATGACATGCACTTCGGTTCCTGCCTCGTATGTAATATCTTCTGGCACAGTTGCACCTTCTTCGACCTGTTTTAACAAGCGACGCGCTTCTTCTTCGCTGACAGGAATTGGTTTATTTTTTGCCCCCAAGAACATAACGACCAATGGCATCAATTTAATCAACGAAAAAGTTTCGTTATTCAACACCATTTGAACAACAATATATCCTGGGAAAAACTTTTTGGAAGAAACGACACGTTTGCCGCCTTTGACCTCCATCACTTCGCGCGTTGGAACCAAAATTTCGCCAAAATAGGCATTTAACCGACGTTTATCAATTTGTTCACGCAACTGGCGTGCGACCTTATCTTCGGCCCCAGTATGAACATTTACAACAAACCACTGCATTTTATCTTCCATTTTACATATCCTTTATGGTTTTTATTTAGAAAATCCAGTTCATCAGCGCGTTTAAAATACTATCAACAACAAAGAAAAACAATGCCGCCAATCCAGAAAAAACCAATATCATAACGGTTGAACGAATAACAGTATCACGTGATGGCCAAACGATTTTAAACCATTCGGCACGAACAGATCTAATATAATCAAAAAACTTTTTCATAAATCGACCACTTATCTTTCTGTTGTACTATCCTATTGTATTCACGCAATTTTGTGGCAGGGGCTAAAGGAATCGAACCCTTATCCGCGGTTTTGGAGACCGATATTCTACCGTTGAACTAAGCCCCTAAAAATAAACCGTTTTTTACGTGATACAACCGATATTCTTGCCTAGGCTAGCACAGTTTCAGCAAAAATCAAGTGAAAATATTATAATTTTTTTATCGTTTTTTATCAAGTAAAATCGTATTTGCATACATATAAAAATAAATACACATTGAACGATTTATTCCATTTCAATAACTTTATCATGTGATGTTTGCCCGCGAACAATACGAATTCGCGAACGTGGCACATCTAAAAAATCGGCCAGCGCACGTATCACCGCATCATTGGCCTTGCCATCAGTTGGCGCAGTGGTCGTATGCACTTTGATTTTTCCATTTTCATCACGTGTCACCGAATTCACACGCGCCCGCGGTATGACCCTGACATTAAAAATCTGTTTTGAATTTTTCATCACTCATCAAATGCACATGAAAATGAAACACAGATTGCCCTGCGCCCGCGCCAGTATTTGCAACAATGCGGAAATTACCATTTATACCCAACGCATCTGCGGTATCGCGCACCGCGCGCCAAAATCCAATTTGGGTTTCTGCATTGGCACGTGTTGTAAAATCATACACATCGGTATATTCGCCACGCGGAATAACCAACACATGTGTTTTGGCACGTGGGTCTATATTTTGAAACGCAATGGCATACTCGTTTTCAAAAACGCGTTTGCTAGGCAATTCATCGCGTAATATTTTTGCAAAGACATTATTTGTATCGTACATTATCAATCCTTTTAGTTCCCCTCCTGTGGAGGGGGTGGTCTTTTTCAACGCAAATTATTACAAATATTTTCGATGAATACAACCTTGAAATGATAATTGTTTGCACTATATTGTATGCACAGAGCCGACAAAGGCACTTTTGATTTATATTATATGAATAGGAGTTTTTTATGTTTAAACCATTAAATAATTATGTTTTACTGGAAAGATTACCCGAAGAAAATAAAACCGCTGGCGGAATTATTATCCCAGATACCGCCAAAGAAAAACCTGTTCGGGGTCGCGTGATTGCGGTTGGCGACGGCGAAATTCAAAATGGCAATCGTATTGCTATGAGTGTTGCCGTTGGCGATATTGTTATGTTTGCAAAATGGGCTTCCAGTTTGAACGAGGTTAAAATCGATGGAAACGATTTCATTTTAATCAAAGAAACTGACATTTTGGGAATTTTAAAATAATAAAAAAAAGGAATTATCATGGCAAAAAATATTGTTTTTGATACAGATAAATTGGCGGCTGGTGTTGATAAATTGGCAAATGCTGTAAAAATCACTATGGGCCCAAAGGGTCGCACAGTTGTTATTGATAAATCATACGGCGCACCTGTGGCAACCAAAGACGGTGTGACTGTGGCCAAGGCGGTATCGTTGCCTGACCCTGATGAAAACATCGGCGCCCGCATGGTTCAAGAGGTCGCAAAAAAAGCCGGTGATGATGCCGGCGATGGAACAACAACCGCAACCGTATTGGCGCAAAAAATTATTCACGAGGGTCGTCGCGTAATTGCCGCCGGCATGAATCCAATGGATATCAAACGCGGAATTGATTTGGCGGTATCCGCAGTCGTTGCGGATATTGAAAAACACGCGCGTCCCGTCAAAGACAGCAGTGAAATTGCCCAAGTCGCAACAATTTCTGCAAATGGCGATGCCGACATTGGCGCAAAAATCGCTGATGCGATTTCACGCGTTGGCCGCGAAGGTGTTATCACCGTCGAAGAAGCCAAAGGTTTGGACACAGAAATTGATGTTGTCGAAGGCATGCAATTCGACCAAGGTTTTATGTCACCCTATTTCGTGACCAACAGCGAAAAAATGCTGGCTGAATTGGACAACGCACAAATTTTGGTTTCCGAAAAGAAAATCACAGGATTACAGGCATTATTACCTGTTTTGGAACCAATCGCACAAAGTGGTCGCCCATTATTGATTATCGCCGAAGATGTCGAATCCGAAGCATTGGCAACATTGGTATTAAACCGTCTGCGTGGCGGATTAAAGGTTTGTGCGGTCAAGGCCCCCGGCTTTGGTGACCGCCGCAAAGAAATGTTAAAAGATATTGCGACCGTCACTGGTGCAACCGTAATCAGTGATGATATGGGTATGACATTTGAAAACATTTCTATGGATATGTTGGGAACCGCTAAAAAAGTCGTGGTCAGCAAAGATTCTTGCTTGTTGGCACATGGTGGCGGCGACAAAAATAAAATTAATGCACGTGCCGATGAAATTCGTCAAACATTATCCACCACAACCAGTGAATATGAACGTGAAAAATTATCTGAACGGTTGGCAAAATTGGTCGGCGGTGTCGCCGTTATCAAAGTTGGCGGCATGACCGAGGTCGAAGTCAAAGAGAAAAAAGACCGCGTTGATGACGCATTGGCGGCAACACGTGCGGCGGTGGCTGATGGAATTGTGGCTGGCGGTGGTGTTGCACTGGTTCGCGCATCTGGCGCATTAAAATCAATCCATGGCGACAATCGCGACCAAGATGTCGGTATCGACATTGTTGCGCGCGCGATATTGGCACCATGTGCCCAAATTGCCGAAAACGCGGGTGTATCTGGGGAAATCGTTGTTGGCAAAGTGTCTGAAAGCACCGATTATAACTTTGGATACAATGCACAAACCGGCGAATATGTTGATATGATGTCGGCGGGCATCATTGACCCAGCCAAAGTGGTAAAAACCGCAATTATGGCGGCGTCATCTACAGCGGGTGTAATGCTGACCACTGGCGCAGTAATGAGTGAAATTCCCGAAGACAAAAATGAAAACAAAATGGTTTTTTTATCCGCATTTAAATTTTTATATTGCAAAACACATAATAATTTTTTTATTCTAAAAACCAGAATACAGTGGGAATTGTATTCGGGGCTGTCACAAGCCTAAAAGCCAACCAGTGCAAGATTTGCATTGTTATCCCGTCAAATGCCGATTCGATTTATCGATGTGGTTTTTTGCGAATATTTTGATAACTTGTAAAATTTTGCACTGACTGTATAAAAATTACGTCGGTGCTTTTTTTACGCGATGTATTTTTGTGCAGATAAATATGATTAAAACCCCATACCAACCAAAACAACTTTTGGTCGGGGTGCCATATATACGAAAGATATATGGAGTCATTCGTTGTGCTTTGATTTGTGAACACCCTGACCATTCTCTCTGTAGATGGTATTTTTTTATTTTTTGCGTTGCAAAAAATAAAAATCGCGTAAAGGGCAGAGCCCGAATACGCGCATCATTGGCGAATGCCAAGGATGATGTCATCCTGAGCAAGTGAGTCCAACTTGCGCGAACGCGCAAAGCCGGACGAACGTAGCGTGAGGATCCAGTAATTAAAGATGCCGTCGGCAAAGCCGACACTCTGTTATTCACCTGGATTGCCACGTCTTCGTTTTGCAAACCCTAGGCTTTGCCTAAATTTGCAAAACTGCGCTTAGCCTGACAAAACGCAGAACGCGTTTTGTTAAACAAAAACACAAAGGGGAGAAAACATGAAGAAAATATTATTTGTGTTAATCGGGTTGTTGTTTGCTGTGCCGGCTGTCGCAGCCACCCTGCCCGCCGGATATACGGAATTGCAATATATTGAATCAACAGGAACACAGTATATTGATACGGGGGTTGTTGCTAAGAATAACATCTTAACCAATTGTAAATTTAATTTTATAAGCAGTGGTTCTGATGCCGAGGTTTTGTTTGGTATCTCTGCTGGTACTGGCAGTAGATATTGGTTTGGAGAGCAAAATGGTATATCGTTCATAGGTTTTAATGATGCTGCGAGTGGGCCCACGAATATTGGGACTTCTGTTCATACGGTTTCTTTAAAGGCTGTGGAAAATTTAGAAAATGCACTGTTTATAGATGGAACAAGAACAAATTCTTTTGATAATTTAACTAATCAAAGTGATAAATCAATTTATTTGTTTGCGTTGCGTTCTGGAAACGCGCCTGTATATGTAAGTAGTGCCAGGGTGTATTCCTGTTCTATAACCAAAAACAACACCCTTGTTCGCAACTTCGTTCCAGCGAAAAATGCAAGTGGTGTAATTGGTATGTACGACACTGTTTCAGGGCAATTCTTTACGAACCAAGGCACAGGTGAATTTGTCGCAGGTCCAGAGGCTCCAATCCGCATTGCAACCACCGCATACAATACGGCGCGGTTTAGCCCAGTGGTGACGGAATTGAACACCACTATCGCGACGATACGGTCGGTTGTCACAAACACTATCAATCAAACCAAAGCGATTGCGGATTTGCAGGCGACAAAACAAACCCGCCCAGATGAAACCTGCCCCGCCGGCAAAAAGTGCTTACTCGTTGAAGACGACGCCGGCCAACCCCATTGGTACGAGATTATTGAATCTGCCAGTCGCCTGCCTGCCGGTTATACGGAATTAGAATATATTGAATCCACCGGAACACAAGAGATTGATACTGGGGTATTACCTAGTGCGGTGGATGATATTTATGTGAGATTTAAAAATACAACAACAGATGCAGGATATTTGATTGGTGCTGCTGGCGGTAATCAGTATAATTATGTAGGAATTCATCAGGCATTTAGTGGATATGGAGAAAATTGGGGTGGCTCAAGCCAATATACTGGTTTCAGTATACCTGCCGATACATCAAATATTCATGTAATTAAAGTTGATTTGACATCTGCACCGAAATTTTATCTTGATAGCGCATTAAAGGCAACACAAGGTACATACGCCACGATAACAAGTACATATACTCTAAGAGTTAATGCCAACGTTTATGGTGACACAAAAAGATGTTCTGCGAGATACTACGATGTAAAATTATCCAAAAACGGATCATTGGTACGTGACTTTGTGCCTGCTAAAAACAGTTCTGGGGTTGTTGGTATGTATGATACGGTCAGCGGTCAGTTCTTTACAAATGCGGGTTCAGGAACATTTGTCGCGGGACCAGAGATTTAATACCCCCGCCACCACTCCCCGATCCGCGCTGACGCGCTGGGGGCGGAATTAAAAAAGTTTTGATTTAGAAAGCCCCGAATTCAACTCCCATTAAAAAACAAGAGGCTTTTGTTTCTAAATCAAAAAACACCGATAGAAATATCGGTGTTTTTTTCAAACAAAAACGCGGGCGCGTTTTTGTCATTGCGAGCGAGCAAGTCCAACTTGCGTGAAACGCAAAGCCGGACGCGCGAGACGTGGCAATCCAGTAAATAAAAAAGCGGTGCGACAAAGTCGCACACTCTAATAGACCTGGATCCCCACGTGTCGTTTTTACGTTCTTGGCACTATGCGCCAAGGTGTAAAAACTCCCTCGGGATGACCACCCTGCGTTAAAACTTCGGGTGGCAGGCACGACCGTTCATCGCTGTTGAATCAATCCTGCATCAATTGCACTTTATAAAAAAATCCCCGGCGGGTGCCGGGGGTGTGTTATCTATAATTCACAACTTTGTTTGCGACCAGCGCACTTTTCAAAGTTTTGTAATTTACATCGATTGGTGCATCGGCAATTGGTATTTCCAAAAACCGAACATTTTTAACCGAACGCAACCAATTTATCGCTGGCATAGTTTCTTGTTTAAATGTATCCAATCTGCGACGCACCGCCACAGCGTTCGCATCATCGGCACGACCGCCACCCTCGGCAATACGATTTTGGATACGTTTCAGCATTAATGATTCTGGCAAATTCAAATATACTGCGATAGTATCAAATTTATCGCCAAACTTTTCAACCAGCCATTGCGCCTGGGACACTTTACGTGGGAAACCGTCCAACAACACATCACCCGCCGCAATAATCTTGGATTCTAATAATTTGCAAACTTCGTCATCAGGCACCATTTCGCCACGTTCAATTATCGCACGCAAAGGCGAATTTTCTGGCAACGCACGCAACATTGCGCCGGTTTCAATATATGTAAAATTTGGATTTTCCGCCAATAATTTTTTAGACAGTGTTCCTTTGCCAGACCCCTGGCCACCCATCATCAGCACTAATTTTTTCATAACTCTTCCCTTTATTTTTCTAATTTTATGCGGAACATTTATAGCGAAAAACAAAAGGCATTTCAAACAAAATATTAAAAAAAGTTCAATCTATCGTGTGTGTAATTTTTGATACATCAAAATGCTATTTTTGCGGCGCAATCCATAATTCATTCCAGACATAACATTATTGAAATTAACCTGTTTGTCTGCACCGGTCACAATAGAAATTTCGGTATAATACATACCCACCTGTTTTTTACTTTCGTCTGCCAGATTTGCGATTGTTCGGCGGGTATATTTACCATAGTGTTCCATACGTCTTTCTGAAACCTCTGCATCTTGGTCGAATTCATGACCATCATGGCGCAACATCATGCGATTTATACATTCTTGTTTATTCGCACTCAAAAACACTGTAAATATATTATAATCAGTCAAATAAGACAACAAATGATTTTCCTGGGCAAAATTGCGTGGATATCCGTCCAGACAAATACTTAGCCCTGAATTATTTTTTAATTCTGTATCCACGATTTCATTTGCCAAATTTGATATTTTATTTTCAGTATTTCTAATAATTTCGCCCATTTTTACAAACGGCAAACCGTAAATTTCTGCGAAATGGCCACCATGAGTTCCCTTACCGGCACCCGGTCGGCCAACAAAATTAAATATAGTTGGCTTTGCATCTTGGAAAAACACATCATTTTGCGAAATCACAGGAATATAAAATTCCACAGGTTGCGCCCCAGATTTTAATTTTTGAATTTTATACCCATATTTACGTTTTAAAACATTGTATTTTTTGGTATCGGGCGCAAAATTCGTCACAATAAAACTATCCTGCCCCTTTTGTATAACAAAAGGATTATTAGATAAAAATTGTCTAAATTCAGTTGCTTCGTTATTTGCCATACAAAATATACTACACTAAAAATAATAATTGTCAAGTATAGTATTATAAAAAATCCCGACAAACGCCGGGAATTTTTATCATTTATCGAAACCCAAAAAATTATTTTTTGCTGTTTTCGATTGCCGCGCCCAAAATGTCGCCCAAAACAGAACCAGAATCATCTTCGTGCGAGAATTCTTTAACGGCCTGTTTTTCCAAAGTCACCTGCAACAAACGGATTGACAATTTAACAGTGTTATCTTCGACCGACACGACCGATGCTTCGACTGTATCGCCAACTTTGTATTTGCTGGTATCTTGTTCGGCTTTTTCGCGTGACAAATCTGTGCGACGGATAATACCTTTGACATCGCCAGACAACGAAACAATCAATTCATCAGGTGTAATTTCGGATACAGTTCCCGAAACGACAGCACCCTTCTTGATTGCGACAGCATTGTTTTCTGCGCTTTCTGTCAATTGTTTAATACCCAATGTGACGCGTTCTTTTTCTGGATTGATGTCCAAGATTTTTGCAGTCACTTCTTGGCCACGAACGAATTTTTTCAATTCTTCTTCGTCCAATTTATTCCAAGACAAATCGGAAATATGCACCATACCGTCCAATTCAGGTGTCAATGCAACGAACAAACCGAATTCAGTTGTGTTCTTGATTGGACCTGTCACGACATCACCGACATTGTGTGTTTCGGCGAATTGTTTCCATGGGTTTGGTTGCAATTGTTTGTATCCCAATGAAATACGACGTTTTTCTTGGTCGATATCCAAAACAACAACGTTGATTTCTTGACCAACTGTCAAAACTTTGCTTGGGTGGATATTTTTGTTTGTCCAAGACAATTCAGACATATGGACCAAACCTTCGATATTATTGCCCAAATCAATAAATGCGCCGTAATCAGTCAAAGAAGCCACTTTACCAGTCACAGTATCACCGACATTAAATGCGCGTGATGCTGTTTCCCATGGGTCATCTTCCAATTGTTTTGCACCCAACGAAATACGATGAGATTCTGCATCGAATTGAATAACTTTGACTTTGATTTTATCGCCAACCTTGACCAATTCGCGTGGGTGATTAACGCGTTTCCAAGACAAATCTGTGACATGCAACAAACCGTCAATACCGCCCAAATCGACGAATACACCGTAATCAGTAATGTTTTTAACGGTTCCTTCTAATACAGCACCCAAAGAAATGTTTTTCATTGCTTCGGCCTGTTGTGCCGCGATAGTGTCAGATTGAATTGCGCGACGTGACACGATGGCATTTGTGCGCAACGCGTCCATTTTCAAAACGCGGAATTTATCAGTCAAACCAATCATAGATTTTGCATCGCGAATTGGTTTATGATCGACCTGGGACGATGGCATAAACGCGAACACACCGTTGATATCGACGGTATAACCACCGCGCACGACATCGATAATTGTGCCAGTTGGGTCTTCGCCATCGGCAACAATTTTTTCCAAATCTTTCCAAGCCTTTTCTGCGCGAGCCTTAGCAAAAGACAACACAGCGGTTCCTTCGCGGGATTCATAACGTTCAACGAAAACATCGATGATATCGCCAACCTTTGGCACAGATGCACCAAATTCTTTCAAAGGAACGCGACCTTCGGATTTCAATCCCACATCGACCAACACGAAATCGCCGCGAATATCTTTGACAGTTCCCTTGGTTGCGAAACCTTGCAAAGTTTCTTGATTGCCATAATTTTGATTAAACATAGCGACAAAGTCTTCATTTGCCGCCGGATTAAATAAACCTTTGGATAAATCTTTCATATTTTCTTATAGATTAAACAAAGTTTGCCATTAAAAAATCGCATTGCGATTTTTCAAAGTTCAAAGTCCAAAGTTCAAAGTTCAATTTTATACACGAACGCAAATCGTTCGCGTCATCCTGAGCGAGTAAAACCTGCAACTAACGATAGTGTTGCAGTTTTACGAGACGTAAGGATCCAGGTCAATAAAGCAATCGGCACAGCCGATACTTTTTTTATCAATCTGGATTGCCCAGTACCACCCACAAAATTTTTCAAATTTCGTGGGGCCCGGTGTCTTGCTCGTCCGGTCTTGCATTGACACGCAAGTTGGACTCGCGGCGCTCGCAATGACAAAACGCCTTGCGTTTTGTGGCAATAATTGCACTCTGCACTTTGCAAATTGCACTTTACATTTTGCACTACGTGCAAAATGAAGGACTTGTGGGGTTAATCGAACGCAATTTCATGCCCACCCACGAAATGCAGACCTAATTATATTGTATTTTCCAGATTTGTCAATAAAAAACACCCACATTTCTGTGGGTGGGCAAGATTAAATCTCTGGTCCGGCGGTAAATGTTCCGGTGCCTTGATTAATAAAGAACTGTCCGCTGACCGTATCGTACATACCCAACACACCATCACTGTTACGTCTGGCCGGGACGAAATCCGCAACAAGGGAACCGTCTTTAGAAAACTGTACAGAATAATATTTACCGTATGTTCCATTGACGGATGCAAATCCAGTAGTTGCTATTTTTAACGTATTTGGCGAATTATACCCCAAACTCTGTGTTACCTTTAAATTTCCGTCCAAATAGAATTTGCGGTTAGTTAAATCAACGGTCCATACGTGACGGTTTGTGTCTGCGGCTGTATTGAATTTTGTATGATCACTCCCACTCCCCCAATTTTCACCAAAACCTTGCCATACCTGATGCATACCTACATAATTAAATGTACCAGGATTACCCCCTTGCCATGATGCAACAATCGCTTGACTATTCGGAGTTGTCGCAGAAAATTGGAAATCTACAACAATGTTATCGATATTATCTGGTACAATACCAGTATCAATATACTGTGTTCCAGTACTCTCGATATACTCCACCTGGGTGTAGCCACTACCGGCGGGGACGATGCCCGGCGCAGATTCGATAATTTCATACCAATGGGGTTGGCCGGCGTCGTCTTCGACCAGCAGGCACTTTTTCCCGGCGGGGCAGGTTTCATCTGGGCGGGTTTGTTTGGTTGCCTGCAAATCCGCAATTGCTTTGGTTTGGTTAATTGTGTTTGTGACAACCGACCGAATTGTCGTGATAGTGTTGTTTAATTCCGTCACCACAGGACTAAATCGCGCGCTGTTATATGCGGTGGTCGCAATTTTGATTGCGTTTGCACCGATTGTTGTGACAACACTGGCGCCCGACGACAACAGGGTTGTAATGGTCATACCGGTCACACCACCTGTGCGATTATTAACCGGTGCGGTGGTCATGGTCTGTCCCGCGACAGATTCCGTTGTTGCTGTTTCAAGTGGGTAGACAATAATTACAGGTGTGCCTGCGTTGTATTGATCGGCAAGGAATTGTTTGAAATCTTCAACAGTCGCAAACATTGTCTTGTCATCATAAAAACACAATAAACCGTTATTTCTAATACCCCAAGTTCCTTGGTCACTTAAAGATGTTGTGCCGTGGGTGCATAGGAAATCATTTAGAAATACGGTTCTATTTACAAACCTTGCTGGGGTCTGATATCTTCCAGAATTGTAATACCACCCTTCCTCGCCTGTTAAAACTTTAATGTCAATTATTCTCGTGATTGCGCCAGTGTTGATATTTTGAGTATCACGATAATCGCCAACACCCAACAAAGTCGCCACCGTTGCGGTATGATTTGCACTATCCGCAATGGTTTCAACCTCGCCATCGGCGTAGATTTCGCCATAAGGATGATAAGGTGTTGCAGTTGAACCTTGTTCGATTTGGACATGTAAATTTGATGGTAATTCAGATGTTGTTGTCGGTCCACGAAAGTTTACAGAAACCAACCCTGGTTGTGTGACGGTAAATGTATATTTGTTATACGCCCGTGATACTTCTGTTTTCTGCCCATTAACCCAAATGCGAAGTATGTATGTATCATCATAATTTGTTGAAAAAGTATATACACCGGCCGGCAAATCCAAACTGGCCACACGATAATATTGTTGACCAGATGATAAGTTCGATGGGTTTTCTGTCCAATATGCATTTTGCAAGTTTGACTCATCAAACAAATTCTTACTTACTTTCAACACCCCATTATTACTCACAATGTCAATCGGGGTTGTTGGTGTTGGGGTGCCGTTCTGTTCAACCAAACCCGCCACAGTCACCGACGATATCGGTCCAGAATTTGCCACCACCTCCGGACCCGCGGTAAATGTTCCAGTGCCTGCGTTGGTAAAGAATGTCCCGGATACCGTATCGTACATACCAACAACGCCAGACGAATTTTTTGCAGGAACAAGATTTATTAGATACTCGCCATTGCGTTTTTGGTAATACCCATAAACTTTTCCAATCATTTTACCGTTGCTAGCATTTCTT
>CADCKW010000006.1 GCA_902802115.1 uncultured Pseudomonadota bacterium
CGCCAAAAACCTAGGTTTTTTGTATAATCAAAACATGGCAAAAAGGTGCGGATTTCCGCCAATTTATAAAATCGAGAGAGTTGCGAAAATGTCTGCAAAACGTGTGTTTTTTGGTGTTTTACAAAAAATCATGGTGATTTGTTGTGCCATGTTTTTTGGTTTTACCAACGCGTTTTCCGCAAATTTGCCAAGCGGATATACAGAGTTGGAATATATCGAATCCAGTGGAACACAGTATATTGATACGGGATATACCCCAAATCAAGATACATCTGTTATGTTGGATGCACAATGCATTAATTATAATTCTGGAACCCAAGGAATTTTATTTGGCGCAAGAACTAGTGCTACTGAAAATGTTTTTGTTATACAACGTTTAACCGCTGGCAACTGGAATATGGGGTATAATGCTGCCTCGATAATTGTGGGAACGGCGGATACAAATAGACATATGTTTTATAAAGATAAACAATATCAATATTTGGACGGTGTATTAAAAGGAACGGGAACGTATTCTAGTTTTACTTGTCCTGGAACTGCTATTTTATTTGGTTTTAATAATGCTGGGACACCAAAACCCACCAGTTTTCCTGCAAAAATATATTCGTTTAAAATGTGGAATAATAGAACATTGGTTCGTAATTTTATTCCGGCGAAAAATTCAAGTGGTGTTGTTGGGTTATATGATACGGTTGGTAATCGGTTTTATACAAATCAAGGTACCGGTGAATTTACTGGTGGTCCGGTGGTTTGCCCAAATGGCGAATTGGCACAAACATATACATCGGCAACCGGAACCGTCACACAAAGCGGCACCCCAACACCAACCAATCCAATTGAACCAACCTTTTATCAGCAAGGTAATATGGTATTACGCGCCTTAAAAAGCATCCAAGGTGATATAATCTATACGGATTCGTATGATGCAACAACCGGAAAAATTACAAGACGTGTTGGTACGCGGATACTTGATGGTACGGAAAATTGGGAAATAACCACAGCATCAGTCGCTGAAAATTATTATTTTTATCTATCTTTTAATATTCCTTTGCCAGAAGGTTTTAGTAGTGGTGCAATATCAACACACTTTCCAACAACCAGTGTTGCTATTGCTAATAACAACCAAGGTATTATTGTCGGGCGACGTGGCGCAACAGGTTATCAGGGTATTTATTTGAGGTGGAACGATTTATATGTGGCAAATTCTACAACTATAAATAGTTTTAAACAATGGCTGGCGCAACAATATGCCGCTGGCACACCAGTTGTGGTTTATTATCCGTTGGCGACACCTGTGGAAGAAACTGTTGAAACGACATATTGTGCGCCCGGTATTAAAATTGCCACAACTGCGTATAATACTGCGCAATTTAATCCGGTGGTGACGGATTTAAACAGCACGATTGCGACGATACGCGATATCGTCACAAAAACGATAAATCAAACCGTCGCGATAGCCAGTTTGCAAGCGGACAAGCAGACCCGCCCGGAAGATGCTTGTCCCGCCGGCAAAAAATGTTTATTGGTTGAAACCGAAGAAAACGGTGTTGTTGTTCCACATTGGTTCCCGATTATAGAGGCCCCCGAATAATAATTCCACACCAATCGGGCCCCGCAAAATTTGTAAAATTTTGTGGGTGACGCTTGGGGCGGGGGACCTCGCTGAAGCGAAGCGAAAGCGGGTGGCGATTGTGTTTTATGCGGAATTCATGCCTGTTGTGTGGTTGGCGGGTATATGTTAAAGTTTGGGTAGTTAAAGGGGGAAATTATGAAATCTTTTTTTACTTTTATTGCCGCAATACTTATTTCTTTTATTCCAGGTGCAATCGGGGTGTTATTTACACCAGTCACCGGTCACACAGACGCGTGGTACAATACCCTGGTGAATTCTAGTTTGACACCACCGCCAATCGTGTTCAGTATTGCATGGACAATTCTTTATACTTTGTTGGGTATTGCATTGTTCTTGATTTGGCGCGCAAAATCGCGTGATGAACGTGTCGGTGTCACTGGGGCCGAATGGTTGTTCTTTTTCCAAATGGTGTTAAATGCACTGTGGTCATATTTGTTCTTTGGTGTGCATGCAACACTTTGGGCTTTGTTTGTATTGGCGGCTTTGATTTTGGTGTCTGTTTGGATGATGGGCGCATTCAAAAAAATCAGTCGCACAGCATACTTTTTGGTATGGCCATATATTGCATGGTTATTGTTCGCGTTCTACTTAAATGGTGTGATTGCAGTTTTGAATTAAATCTTCAAAATTCGCGTTTTCGCATCGCCCATATTTAACCGTTTCAGTCCCAATTCTTCAATGTAATCGGGACTGTTTTTTTGGGTTAATTCAATATGACGTTGTAATTTTTCCAATTTTGTTTGCTCAATCACTAATTGTTCTTGGGCGGTATTTAATCGCCATATGTTCGCAATTGAACCTTGGATAGTGTTTTTACCGGTAAAAAATCCCAGCGCCCAAAAAAACGCAACAATTACCATTATTACACCCATTTTACCATGATAACCCGCGTTCCATGCGCGACCCATAAATGCAAATAAATTTTTGATTTTTTCCTTCATACATGTCATTATATCACAAAATGATAGAAAAACAGAATTTTTTTGTTGCGCCTCTCGCCGGCATTACTGACCGGCCGTTTCGCACAGTTGTTCGCGAATTTTCGCCTGATGCGTCGTTGGTGACAGAAATGATTTCGTGTCATTCGTTGGTTGAAATGCATAAAAATTGCCCGCGAAATTTTGACCATTACGAAACAGAGGGAAATATTGGAACACAAATTTTTGGTGCAAATGTTCAAATGATGGCTGATGCGGCGCGAATTTTGGCGGACAATGGCGCAAAATGGATTGATATAAATATGGGCTGTCCTGTGCCCAAGGTGGCAACGCGTGCAAATGCCGGTGCATATTTAATGCGTAATCATAAATTAGCGGGTGAAATTATGCGCGCGGTGGTTGGCGCGGTTGATATTCCGGTGACTGTCAAAACGCGGTTGGGTTGGGATAATGAACATATTGATTGGCGCGAATTGGTTGATATTGCCGCGGATTCTGGGGTGCGTATGGTGGCTTTGCATGGACGAACACGTGCCGCTGGATATGACGGTGTTGCAATACACCCAGATGTACATGATTGCCCAATTCCAATTATTGCAAATGGCGATATTAAAGATGCCGCAGATATATCACAAATGGAAAAATTGGGATATTCGGGTGTTATGCTGGGGCGGGCGATGTTGGGTGCGCCTTGGAAATTGGCAGAAATAAACGATGGGGTTATTCCACAAGATGTTGGTGCGATTGTGTTGCGACATCTGGATTTGGTTATTGATTATTATGGTGCGCGTGCTGGGGTGCCATTGTTTCGCAAACATGCTGCGTGGTATTCGGCGGGATGTCAGGGGGCGGTTGCGTTTCGTGTGGCGGTAAATCAAATAACTGATGTTGCCGAATTAAAAGATAAAATATGTGAATTTTGGGGTTGCGTTGCCAAAATATAACGGTATCATATAAACAATAAAAAAATTTGAAAGGGGTTTAATATGAGTGAAGAAAAACAAGTCGAACAAAATGAAATGACAGTTGGCGAAATGTTGCGTAATGCCAGAACCCAAGGTCGCAGAAAACGTGAAATCAGCACTATCGCCAAACAATTATGTATTGCCGAAGAATTTTTAGAGGCTTTGGAAAATGGTGATTATAAAAAAATTCCTGAAATTGTTTATGTTTTGGGGTTTGCGCGCAACTATGCAATGGAATTGGGATTGGACCCAGATGTTGTCGTGAATAAAATCAAAGAAGAGATGGGTATTGAACCAACAACAGAGGAAACAATTACCAATGAAGATTTGGAAGAAATGAACCGCGTAAATGATTACAAGGCCAAGGCCCAAGAATTATTGCGCAGTGCGATGAATTATGTAATGAAACATTGGTTGTGGTTCGCCATCGGTGGTGGTGTTTTAATTTTGGCAATGTTGGTTGTGATTATATTCGGGGGCAGTTCCGCCGATGTCGAAGAAAAACCTGTGGCACCGGTTGTTGAACAAACCGCGCCTGTGATTGCTGAGCCTGTGTATAATATTCCTGTGCGGGAACGTTTCGGCAAAGAAAATATGGCGCGTGCCAAGGTTATTATCCAGGCTATCGAAGATGGCTATGTTGGAATTGAAAATCCCAAAGGGGTGACTATATTTGGTCGCACAATGTTGGCGGGCGATGTGTTTTATGTCCCAAATACCAGTGGTTTAAAGGCTAAATTTGGTAATGCCGGCGCAATAGATATCTGGGTTGATGGCGAATTGGCACCAAAGGTTGGCGCAAACAAAACATCAAAGAAAGACGTTTCATTAAATCCTGATTCTTTGATGAAAAAATCCAAATAAATCACATAAATAAATTGCTGGGCGCGATGAATTTTTTTCGTTGCGCCTATTGTTTTTTTTAATATTTTGTTTATATTGTAATTACTATGACTGGAACAATAAAAATTCGCGGTGCGCGCGAAAATAATCTTAAAAATGTGGATTTAGACATACCAAAGAATAAATTGGTTGTATTTACTGGGGTGTCTGGGTCTGGAAAATCGTCGTTGGCATTTAATACGATTTATGCCGAGGGTCAGCGTCGTTATGTCGAATCTTTGTCGGCCTATGCGCGTCAGTTTTTGGATATGCAAAAAAAGCCCGATGTTGATTTTATCGAAGGTTTGGCACCGGCTATTTCTATTGAACAAAAAACAACATCTAAAAATCCGCGTTCAACTGTTGGAACGGTGACGGAAATTTATGATTATTTGCGTTTGTTGTGGGCGCGTATTGGGGTGCCACATTCGCCTGTGACGGGGTTGCCAATTAAATCGCAAACTATTGCAGAAATGGTTGATTGGACCATGAAAATCCCCAGCGGTGTGCGTTTTTATGTTATGGCACCATTGGTTCGCGAACGCAAAGGTGAATATAAAAAAGAATTGGCTTTTTTGGTAAAACAAGGTTTTCAACGCGCAATAATTGATAACGAATTGGTCGATTTGGGAAATATTCCTGCGTTGGATAAAAATAAAAAGCATAATATTTTTGTTATCATCGACAGATTGCAAATGATTGCCCCAGATGATGCAAGTGCAGACGAATTTAAATCGCGCCTGTATTCTTCGTTCGAGGCATCGTTGCGTTTGGTGCCTGGTGTTGTGTTGGTGCGGCGTTTGGATACAAATGAAGATGTTTTATATTCGCAAAATTACGCCTGTCCGGTTAGTGGTTTTACGGTTCCAAAAATAGAACCGAGGCTTTTTTCTTTTAATGCGCCAATGGGGGCGTGTCCAACATGTGGCGGTTTGGGTGTGCAATTAAATATATCGCCTGATTTGGTGGTACCTGACCCAACAAAGTCTATATTGGGTGGGGCGATTGCGCCTTGGTCGCGTGGGGGAATGCTGACGCAATATGACCATTTGTTCGATGCGTTGCATAAAAAATATAAAATTCCATTGGCAAAACCATGGCATACGCTGTCCCAAGAGCACAAAGATATTATCTTGTATGGCACAGGTGATGAAGAAATAAAAATTAATTGGAACGGATTTGTGTATTCAAAACATTTTGAAGGTGTTGTTCCAAATCTGGAACGCAGATTGCGTGAATCTGAATCAGATGCAATGCGCGCAGAATTGGCAAAATATCAAACAGAAACCCAATGTCCAATGTGTCATGGGAAACGTTTGAATATCCAAGCATTGTGTATAAAAATAAACGGCTTTGATATTATTGATGCATGTGATTTGTCGGTCAGTGATGCTTTGCGTTGGTTCCGCGATTTGCCAAATCATTTAACCACCCAAGAAAACGATATTGCGAAAATAGTGTTGCGTGAAATTACCGACAGATTATATTTCTTGGAAAATGTTGGTTTGGGATATTTAACTTTGTCACGTATGGCGGGAACTCTTTCTGGGGGCGAGGCGCAACGTATTCGTTTGGCTTCACAGATTGGTTCTGGGTTGTCTGGTGTTTTATATGTGTTGGACGAACCGTCGATTGGTTTGCATCAAAGCGATAATGATAAATTGTTGGATACTTTGAAAATGTTGCGCGACAAAGATAACACCGTTATCGTTGTCGAACATGATGAAGATGCTATGCGGACGGCGGATTATTTGGTTGATATTGGTCGTGGCGCGGGAATAAATGGTGGTAATATTATTGCATGTGGCACACCACAACAGGTTATTGATAATCCAGATTCAATTACCGGGCAATATTTATCAGGTGTGCGTAAAATAGAGGTTCCGTCTGTTCGCAGGTCTGGAAATGGACAATCTATTTTGATAAAGGGCGCGCGTGAAAATAATTTGAAAAATATTGATGTTGAAATTCCGTTGGGTAAATTTGTTGCACTGACAGGTGTGTCTGGGTCTGGAAAATCGACATTATTGTTGGATACTTTGTATCCTGCATTGATGCGTTCGCTGTATAATTCAAAGTTAGAAGTCGGCGCGCATGATATTATTCTCGGTATGGAAAATGTTGATAAAGTTGTCGATATAGACCAATCACCCATAGGACGCAGCCCGCGCAGTAATCCGGCAACATATGTTGGTGTGTTTTCGGATATTCGCGACTTTTTTGCAGAATTGCCCGAGGCCAAGGCCCGCGGTTATACATCTGGTCGGTTTTCGTTTAATGTAAAAGGTGGGCGTTGCGAGGCATGTCAGGGTGATGGTCAAATTAAAATAGAAATGAATTTCTTGGCTGACGTTTATGTCGAATGTGAAAAATGCCATGGAACGCGGTATAATGATGAAACTTTGGCGGTAAAATATAAAGATAAATCGATTGCCGATGTTTTGAATATGACTGTGGAAGAGGCGTATAGATTCTTTATAAATGTTCCAAAAATTGCGCGTAAATTGGAATTATTAAAACGTGTTGGATTGGAATATATCAAATTGGGACAAAGTTCGCTGGATTTATCCGGGGGCGAGGCGCAACGTATTAAATTGTCCAAAGAATTAAGTGCGCGCAGCACAGGTCAAACAATTTATATTTTAGACGAACCAACAACGGGACTGCATTTCGAAGATATAAAAATGTTGTTAAATGTGTTGCAAGAATTGGTTGATGCGGGAAATACGGTTGTTGTTATTGAACATAATTTGGACGTTATTAAATCTGTGGATTGGATAATTGATTTGGGTCCAAATGGTGGCGATAATGGCGGACGCGTTGTGGCAACCGGAACCCCAGAACAAGTTGCCGCGGTGCCGGAATCTTTGACGGGAAGATATTTGAAAAAGTATCTGGACAAATAAATAAGTTTTGTTAAAATTTTATCAATAAAAAGGAGTATGAAATGTTTGGATTTGGCAAAAAGAAAAAAACAGATGAAACATCAAATGATGTCAATGATGTTAAAATGCCTGCGGGTATGAAAGAAACCGCTGAACGTATGATGTCTGGTCAATTTGATATGAACGACATGTTGGCACAATTAAAGCAAATTAAAAAAATGAGTAATTTTAGCGGATTGTTGAAAATTGTTCCGGGTATGTCGGGTGCGGTCAATGCAATGAAGGAAAAAATCAAAGATGGCAGTGTTGATGCACAAATTAAAATTTTGGAATCTATGACCGCGGAAGAACGTGCAGACCCAGAAAAAATATTTGCAAATGCCAAAACGCGTATTGCAGAAAGTGCAGGGTGTTCTGTGCGTGATGTTGAACATATTATCAAACAATACCTGAATATGAAACGTCAAATGGCGATGATTCAACGTATGGGGGGAATGGAGGCCGTTATGCAGCGCATGCAACAAAATGGTGGTATGCCAGGAGGAATGCCTGGAACCCCTGGGGGAAAATAAAAAATGATTAAAAATAAAATGTTAAAACCTGTCGAGGTTGGTGGGGTTTGCCCTTTGCCAAAAGGTAAATCAGAGAAATTGATTGGCTTTGTGTTGCCTGTCACATATGATGGTGTTGCGAATTGTAATAAAAATCGTTTGTTGAAAATGGGTGTGTTGGATGCGGGATATGGTTCAACATGGCAGAGCATTTGTGTCGAAAATAGCAAGACGGTTGTAAATTATTTGTTTCGTGAAGGTATATTGTTTCCAGAACCTTTTGCACGTGCAAAAAAATTTCGTAATGATGTTTTGGAAATAATTAATGGTTTTAATCCTGTGCGGGTTTCTGGTATTGAAACACAATATGCGTTGGATTTGTTTGATGATTTCTATGTTGCTGGACATGCTGTGACGGTTAGTTATCCAAGAAGTCTATTGAAAAATCAATGTTTTAAAAAGCTTTTATTGCAAGATAAAGCAAAAATTGCATTTTCATATCAGGATTTGTTGATAAAAGTAAAATATTCGTTCCCAAACAAAAAAAATGCAAATGCTGCGCTTTCTTGGCAATGCGCAGAAGAATTTCGCAAAAATATGTTGGCACGTATGAAAAATGAAAATACTAAATAAAAAAATCGCATCACATAAATCTTCGGCTGCGTGGATTCAACGCCAGGCGGCTGATCCGTATGTTGAACGCGCGCACAAGCAAGGATACAGGGCGCGTGCGGCATACAAATTGATTGAAATGAACGAAAGATTTCATTTTTTGAAAAACAATCAAGTCGTCGTTGATTTGGGCGCGGCACCGGGTTCTTGGTCGCAATATATTGCGCGCGATTTTCCAAAATCAAAAATATTTGCTATGGATTTGTTGGAAATTACACCAATAAACAATGTTGAATTTTACCAGGGTGATTTTACAACGGATTCTGCTCTTGATTGGTTGGTTAATAAATTAAATTTGGAAAATGCGGATTCTGGGACCGCAGATGTTGTGTTGTCTGATATGGCGCCAAATACGGTTGGTCATAAGAAAACTGACCATTTGCGTCAAATGGTTTTGTTGGAATACGCATTTGATTTTGCTGTGCGTGCTTTGAAACCGGGTGGGACATTTGTTGCAAAATCTTTTACCGGTGGCACAACAAATGATTTGTTAAAACAAATCAAAGAAAAATTTGAAACAGTGCATCATATAAAACCGCCTGCATCACGCAAAGACAGTGTGGAAATGTTTATTGTTGCAACTGGGTTTCGTGGATAGGGTTTTTTGTTATGGAAAAGATAAAATATAATAGTGTTGTATTGAAATTTGGTGGTTCGGTTATACCAGATGTTGATGCGTTTGGTCGTGTTGCAGATACTATAAAAAATGTCCAAAAACATTATGATGTTCGTGCTGTTGTTGTATCTGCAATGGGTAAAACCACGAACAATCTGGATATGACGGCGCACCAGGTTGCATCAAGTCTAAATAAACGCGAATTAGACGCTTTGTTGGCGACGGGTGAAATGCAATCTGCGGCTTTGTTGGCAATGCGGTTAAATGCGATTGGTGTTCCTGCGCGCAGTTATAATGCCTGGCAGTGTGGAATCCAAACAGATGATAATTTTGGTAATGCAAAAATTAATCATTTGGATTTGCATAATATCAATACTTTTTATGGACTGCCAATTGTGACCGGGTTCCAAGGTGTGACACAGCAAGGTGATATCACCACATTAGGACGCGAAGGCTCTGATATTTCGGCGGTTGCAATCGCGGCGGCATTGCAAACTGATTTTTGTTGGTTTTTTAAAAATGGTGGTGGAATCAGTGAAAAATATTCAAACAAAGACAAAATACTTCAACAAATATCCTATACCAAAATGCAACAGTTAATGCGTGATGGGCGGCCTGGGCATGTTTTGCATAAACGCAGTATTGATATGGCGCAAAAATATAATGTTCCGTTGTATGTGTCAGGCATAAATGATTTTGATAATGGAACATGGATTTTGTCGCGTGTCCATGCCAAATTGCATTAGTTTTTTTATAAAAATTGATGTCTGTTTGTGATATAATTATTACAAATGCCACGCGATGATTCAAAATCTTTGAAAGATAAAAAAACAGAAAAACCGTCAATTAAACGACGCTTGTGGGCGATGATTTTTAACCTGGGTTTGATTAGTGTGATTTTTGTGTCTGGTTATGTTGGTTTTGTTTATATGCGTATGCCTTCGTTGGATTCAATATTACATGAAAAAAGATTGCCGACAATTGTATTTTTGGACGATGCGGGTAATGAAATTCGCAGTTCAAATCGTATTATGGGAACACCGGTGTCGGTTGATACTTTGCCACCGTATGTATGGCAGGCGATTGTTGCAATCGAAGATAAAAGATTTTTTGAACATGGACCAATCGATATGCGGGCGACCTTGCGCGCGGTGTTTTTAAATTTGTTTTCTGGACGCTTTGCCGCAGGGGGTTCAACGATTACACAACAAACAGCAAAAAATATATTTTTATCACGCGATAAAAAAATTTCACGCAAGGTTCAAGAATTGATTTTGGCACAATGGTTGGAAAATCGTTTTTCAAAAAATCAAATACTGGATTTGTATATGAATCGTGTGTCTTTGGTGGGTGGTTTGCGTGGTCTGGACGCGGTTGCAAAACAGATGTTTGGGGTGCCGGCAACCAAATTAACCATTGCGCAATCTGCACAAATTGCCGCAATGTTAAAGGCGCCAACATATTACAGTCCGTTAAAAAATCCAGATAGAAATATTGCGCGGGCAAAAATTATTTTGGCTGAAATGGTGCGACAAAATTATATTTCGTTGGATGTTGCGCGTCGTGCCGCCGCAGAATTAAAACAGGCACCCGGTGTGCGCGATACAAATATATATCGTTATTGGACGGATTATGTCGCCGATGAATTAGAATCTGTTATTGGTAATTTAGATAGTGATGTTTATGTGCATACCACATTGAATAGGGGATTGCAGGAACGAATTGCCGCAATATTGCCGCGTCATACTGGCGAATATCAAGGTGCGGTTTTGGCAATGTCGCGCGATGGTGCGGTGCGTGCAATGTCGGGTGGTGCCGATTATCAAACCAGTCAATTTAACAGAACGTTGGCGGCGCGTCAGCCGGGCAGTGCGTTTAAACCTGTGGTTTATTTAATGGCACTGGAAAATGGTTTGACACCTGAATCTTATGTAAATGATTCTCAATTTTCTGTGGGGGATTATAATCCTAAAAATTATAATGAACATTATTATGGTGATATTCCTTTGTCGGTGGCTTTTGCAAAAAGTGTAAATTCTGTGCCTGTAAAATTAACCAAGATTTATGGTATTGATTCTGTATTGGATATGGCGGGGCGCTTGGGTGTTGGAACCAAATTAAAACGCGAATATTCGACGGTTTTGGGTGGCAGTGAAATGACACTGATGGATTTAACAAATATGTATGCGGTAATTTGGAACGATGGTGCGTCGGTGCATCCTTATTCGATTACAAAAATCACAAAGCCAGACGGAACGGTTTTGTATGAACGCAATCCATCGGAACCAATACAAATATTGCAACCAAATACTGTGTCGTCTATGCAAGAATTATTGGCTGATGTTGTGAATTCCGGTGGAACGGGACACAGGGCGGCGGACCCCGGTGTGTTGGGCGGAAAAACCGGTACCAGTAACGATAACAGAGATGCTTGGTTTATTGGTGCCACCACAGATTATGTTATTGGCGTGTGGGTTGGTAATGATGATTTTTCGCCGATGGATGCAAAGGTGACGGGGGGGACTTTGCCGGCAGAAATTTTTCACGATATAGTAAAATAAGTTATAACGGCACATCTGCTTGTCATTTGTTCGTTTATGTAGCATTTGTACACTGCACTCGCAAATAACGGCGCATCTGCACCGCTATAACTTATTTTATAGTAATTGCAATGGCGCATTTGCTTGTCATTTGTTCGTTTATGTAGCATTTGTACACTACGCTCACAAATAACTGCGTATCTGTTGCATTCTATTTTGATATTTAGTTTTTTGGATTGTGGATTAAAAATCATTTTTTTTATTGCCTGATTTATGATATAATCCGTTTGAAAAGTTTTTAAGCGAGTAGAGATGAAAAAATCCGTTTTATGTTTATCGGCTTTGATTGCATGTGTTGCCACATCGGCAAATGCAAATTGGCAGTATCAAAATAATTATAAACGCGATACTTGGGGTGGTGACGATGGTATGCGTTTTGTGTTGTCTGCGCGTGGGGGTGCGGTGTTAGGCAAGGCGAATATTCAAAATGATATTGGCGGATTAACAGGCCAATATGTTTTAGATACTGTGACAGGTGAAATTTATACCAAGGCATGGTACGAGGCTAATTTCCCCAGTGGTAATACGGATTTTGTTGATGCCGGGTATGGTCGTTTGGGCGATTTGCCGGCGGCGAAAGATTATAAAGAAATTGCGTTTATTGTCGGGGTCAGTGCTGGATTTACGGTGCCTGATGCGCCACAATGGCGTGTGGAGTTTGGTTTTGACCATATATCAGAAACAGATTATAATCCAAACCCTTTGTTCGAAGGAAATTTGAAATTGTCATCTGGTTATTCTGTTGAGGCACAAAGCGGTGGTGCCCAATCGACATTAAATACAGATATTTACAGTGTGATGGCTTTTTATGATTTCTTTGATGGATTGAAGAAGCCTTTGCATGAAATGATACCCTATGTTGGTGTTGGTGCGGGGTATTCCAATACAACAACAGTGTTGCAATTAACCGATTCCTATGGCGATTTGTCTGATGTGTATGAATTGCAAGATTATGGTGTTGCCGATGAGTATGGGGTTGTAAAATTTAATCGGGCGGAAACTGTTTCTTCTAATTTGGTGCCGGTGTGTATTTGAATAAAATAAAGTGGCAGTTGGTTAATAGTGATGATACGCGTCGGCGCGATTGGTTCAGTGCGGAAAAAATGATGTATGTTGGCGCCCAGGTTGGATTACGCGTAGAATTTTAAAAAATTACTTGCAATTATAAAAAAACTATGTCAATATAGTGACACATTTGCGAGCGTAGCTCAGTTGGCTAGAGCGCAACCTTGCCAAGGTTGAGGTCGAGGGTTCGAGCCCCTTTGCTCGCACCATCCGTCTTCGCTTCGCTCCGTCGCGATTTTTATCGGGCGGAGCGATGTGATTTTAATCACGCGAAGCGGATGCCGCGACGGAGAGAACGTAGTGAACGGAGACGGGCAGTATGTTTTACGTCTATATTTTACAAAGTCAAAATTTCCCGGATAAATTTTATATTGGTTATACGCATGATTTGAAAGAGAGGTTACAAACACATAATTCGGATCATAATGGTTATACGGCTAGATATCAGCCGTGGGGTGTGAAAGCGTATTTCGCGATAAATAGTGAAGATAAAGCCAAAGATTTCGAAAATTATCTAAAATCGCAATCTGGGCGTGAATTTATTAAAAAACATTTTTGATTTTTGCGGCAAAGGGGCGAGAACCCGCAGGGTTGCGAGGCGAGGTTATGAAATAACCGAAGTACTTTGCGAAGCCCAAAGTTTTTTATTAGAAATCCGGGCATTTGCACCGGATTTTTTGTTTTGTAACGCAAATTACAGGTGCGGATAATGTTTTGAATTTTCAACATTTTTTGCTTTGGCACACTTGAAAAACAAAGGGCAAATAACTATGTTCAAAAAGTGTAAAGCAAATTGTCAAGCAAATGACAACCTGTATTTACGGGGTGATGTATTTTATTATATGGTCGAATTTTACAGTATGGATTACACCATTGTTGTTAAAACACACATAAACGATCCAAATTCAAGCCGTGGACAACAAAAATGCTTAATCTAAGATAGGTGATTATTTCTCTGTGTCAGCAGTTTTTGGCAAACAATATTTATGTTTATCCACAAAATCCATAGCTTTTAGCAATATAGTTGAAACTTCATCTTTTGCTTTTTGATTCGTTCCTGCTAAAATTGTCTCACATTGTAATACTTTGGAATATATCGATTTTTTCCATAATTCATTATCTTTATAAATTTTTACAATTTCGTCATCAGAAAATGTATACACCCCCCATGTGCCACATGCACTGATATGTGCGGCATCTGTATCGTTTTGTTTAAGTTTTTTGGCGGTATAATTCAGACTGTTTACAATCAAATGTGTCCTTTTACATTCTACAGAAGATTTATTATAAAAATTTAAATATCCTATCGCACCTATACCCAATAACAATATTATACCAGTTATAATGTATACTTTATTTTTACGATTGGCTATTTTTGATACTGGTTTTATATGAATATTATTTTTTTTATCTAATATGTTCTTTTTTATTTTGTTAAAACTTATGGTTATTGCCCACACTAGTGAAATACAATAAAGAATTGCCCCAAACGGTAAAAAACATAATGCAGCCAAACAAATAATCCAACTTTTATTTTTGTTTTCACTATACAATGCTAAATATATAGGTAGCCCAACCAAACATACACACAAACCTATTAGTATTAATAAAACATCTATCTGTCGTATTCCTTGGTATTGAAACCCATACTTTAATAACAGCTTGGTATTTATATCCAAAGCTATTAGTATTGAAGCCGGCAAGGAATACAATAATGTTTTTCTTTCTATTATTCTTTGTTTGCTTTCATCTGCACTAGGTATTGTTGTACTCGTATCCTTTTTTGGACCCACAAATATTAACTTTCCTAGTTTATAAAGTATGAAAGACAAACAAACAATCAAAATGACTATACTAATAATTTGCACACTCAATCCTTTTAGAAATTTGGCACCATCAACTTAAATTTTTTAAAATCTTCGTCCACAGCGAAATCTGCAGCATCATCTAACATTTTACAATATTGCTTCCTAGTAAAGTTTGGTTCTCCATCTTGTGCAGCAAGTTTCTTCACAGATAGATAATCATTTTCCGTTTGTTCTTGAAAAATTTGTATGGTATTTGCTTTAAATAAAACAGCATGCTCAAACTCTTTTGGCCCATTAATTCCATATGCCTTGGTTAAAATATTTTCTGCTTTTTGTTTTTTTGTCTTAAAACGAACATCAAATTTCTGTTTAAGGTTATTTACTGGATAGTATTGAGAACAATATTTAACAGCTTTATAATCATTTGCAAGGATGAATCCATAAGTTTTTGAAGCATCTGAAACAAGTTTTTGATTTTCGTTTATATATTTCTTATTTGCATTCTTTTCAAAATTTTCAATACCGTTATCGAATTTTAAATTATATTTATTGGTTTGATTAACGACTTTATCATGCACTTTAACCTCAAGCACATCACCTGCCTTGGACATAGAATAATCAGCATGTTTTGTATTTACATTTTCTGCTTCATAATTTGCTGATAACCGATTGTGCGGTTTGGCTAATTCATGATACACGATTTTACCTACCACAGAACCTATAACACAAAGTAATATTGCTACAAACATTTTTCCATTATCTTTCATAACTTCTATCCTTATATTGATAAATTCTAAATTCTGTTCTGATGTTCAATCAAAGTATACAAGGTGCAATTAAGAATTTCAATGCTATTTTAGGTTAATATTCTTTTTTTATTATCTAAAATTTATAGGCCTATGATTTTCTAACACTTCCAAACATTCTTTAAGTTGGACACCCAGATTTTCTGGTAGCATCAAATTGTATTTTCTATGCAATACAGCTATAATCGCATTATTCATGGTAAAACAATTACGAACAATATCAAATATTCGGTCTTTTATCTCTTTTTTTTCAATAGGGAAAATAGTATGCGTAATTTGCGAATATTCATTATATGCTTCATTAATTATATCTTTAAAATTTAATCCATTAACTGTTATATCCTCCGACGAAAGCTCTTCACACATTTTGCGAATATTCATAAATTGGCTCTTATAATTTTTAAAAAATTTATCCAATTCTGAATAAACATTCGTATCAATAGTAAAAGATTTTCGTTTTATACCGTTCAGTATTTTAGTTTTGTTGTTATTGGATAATTTATTGAATGACTTAACTAATTCTGCTTCAAATTGTTTAACAGTTGCACCTAATTCGTTTATCAACTCTTTTGGGTGATTCAATGCTTTTTTATGCCACATAAATTTGTTTTTAAATACTAATAACTGGCTATCTTCTTGATATACAAGTCGTTTTTGTTCAAAAAATAATAAATATATGAAATTAATACTGGATTCAATGAAACTTCTAAGAATTGTAGCCGCTTCCTGATAAAAACAGTTATGCTCTTCATTTGTTAGTAATATTTCTATTGCATTGATGTTTCTAAAATTTTTTATGAACAAATACTTTAATTCTGGAATTTTACTTATTTCAGAGTGTTCATAACAGAATTTTGAACTGTCGGTAATAAATTTAAAAATTGGTTTGTATTCTGTATTCATTTTCGCTCCGATTTTTCATCAACGATACGCATTTTATATAAAAATTAGCACTGAATTCAATATATTTAAAGGGTTATAAAGTATTGGTTGGTGATTTACACTATATAGTGCATTCAAATTACCCCCATTAAATTTCAAAAATTTATGTGATTTGGAAAATTTTTTCAAAAATCATGCACCGCAACCAAATTCTATTACATATCAATAACACGAAATTGATGTTATTAAAACAATAAGGTTATGAAAATGTTTGCTTTTGCCAAAAAACACGATAGATTTTAAAACCGTCCGATGTGAACACCCGCAAAATTTTGCAATTTTGTGGGGCCTGTTTTCGCGGTTTTTGATTTTTGTGCAAAGGGGCGAGTTGCGAGGCGAGGATAATATAAGTGTAAAAAATCTAATTGACAAAATAAAAATCTGGTGCTATTGTTGTGGCGTAAAAAGTTTAAAAAGGTGTATAGAAAACCAATAGATTTGACTAATCAACAATGGGTTGCTGCTAATCCTGGGGTGGTGGCGATGTATAACGTATTAAACAAATCCAGATAAATAAAAAAGGTTTATTCATGAATCGCGAACAACAAGAAAACTTATTATTGGCAACAATTAAATGGATGTTAGATATCAAACATAAAGAAGTTTATGTTTATAATTGGGTGGAAAAATCTATTTTACCTGCATCACGTATATCAATATATGCCGCCGGTCAAAGATTGATTTTAACAGATATTCCGGGTAATAAATCCAGTTTAGATGTTAATTTAAATGGCAAAGATTATTGGGTGACAGGGGAAAAGGTTGCGCCTGAATTATTGCAAATTAGAAAGCAATTAATTGACCAATATGGTAATAAAACAAAATAATTAAACACCCGAAAGGGTGTTTTTTTATATTGTTGCATTTGGTGTGAATTATTGGCTATATTGGTTATGAAAAGGAGTTTTTTCATGACGCAGATTTTACCCGAAGTTTATCTTGATTATTCTGATATTTTAATTCGTCCAAAAATGGGAATAAATTTAAATTCGCGGCGCGATGTCGATTTGAAACGCGTATTTAAATTCAAGCATGGCGGTATGCGGACGGGGCTGGGGGTATTTAATGCAAATATGGCGACGGTTGGTAATTTTGTTGTTGCTAAAAAATTGTTGGCGCGTGGTATGTTCGCGACAGTTCATAAACATTATTCTGTTGATGAGATTGGTGAATTTTTGACAAATGCGGCAACAGAAAATATTTCATTGGATAATTTGTTTATAACAATTGGATTGCGTGACATTGACGGTGAAATACAAAAGTTAAAAGATTTAGAATTAAAATATAATTGGAAAAATACACGCAATATATGTATAGAGGCACCTAACTTTTATATTCCAAATGCTTTGGGTGCATTACAACGGGTGCGTGAGGCTTTTCCTGATGCGGTTATTATGGTTGGAAATATCGCCAGTCCAGACATTTGTTTAAAATTACTGGATTATGCAGATATTATAAAGTGCGGCATAGGCAGTGGTTCGGCATGTTTAACACGCAAACAGACAGGTTGTGGTGTGCCAATGGTGTCTTTGATTTTGGAATGTGCCGATGTTGCGCATTCGGTTGGTGGTCATATTTGTGCCGATGGCGGAATCGTTGATGTTGGCGATATATGCAAGGCATTATGTTTAAATGCGGATTTTGTGATGGCTGGCGGTATATTTGCCGGCACAGACGAAGCCGAAGGCAATATAATTGAAAGAAATTTTGAAACCCCAGAAATTATAGATGGTGTGCATGTAATTGAAACAAAACGTTTTAAACGCTATTACGGAATGTCATCTGTTTATGCAAATAATAAATTTGCGGGCGGTATGGCGGATTATAAAACGTCCGAAGGGCGTGAATTGATGATTCCATATACCGGTGCAATTGATAATGTGTTGCAAGATATTACAGGTGGTATTGCATCATGTTGCACATATATTGGTGCGGCATCTGTGAAACACATGTCAAAATGCGCGACAATTATTCATGTTCATAACCAGTTGAATCGCGTGTTTGAAAATTATTCTGTGTAGATAATTTTTTGATAATATTTTGAGGTAATATTATGGTAAATGTTGATTTGGTTTATAAAAAGATAAAAAAGCAAAATGGCGAGCAGTTCGCAAGAATTATGCGCGATGCAGTATTGTTAGATGTCCCAGACATTTTGTCCATGTTAGAATTTGCTGGTAATAACCCGACCGATGCCAAGATGTTGGTGCCTTTGATTCGTTATTTGGTGTTGGAAAATCAAAGAAAAACAGAAAAACATAAAACAGCAAAAACTGAGAAAAATCCAATTGAATTGTTGGCTGATGCGGGTTATAACGCGTTTGTTGTGAAAACAGAAAAACAAAAAAATTCAATAAAAAAATATTTTCGACAATATGAAGGATTATGTACATTTGGAGATGCGTCGCGGCATGAAAAATATTATATGATTCATGCTGTTAAACATGATGCAGATAAAATTCAACCGTCATTAACCCCAAGGCGCCAAGATGAATATGGAACATCGGTAATTTCAATTCAAATTGCAAAAACTGGTGGTTTTATATCTATTAAAAACAGGTATAATCATTCGGTATCTAATCCTGATGCGACATTTGATAATAATCCTGATAATATTATTCCTGGGTTGTCTGATTCTTTGAAATGGTATTTTGATGTTGATTTTAGCGTTATTAACAAAAGTAATATGCCTGATAAGTGTATTTTTGCCTATAATCGATTTATTAAATATAATTATGAAACAAATAATGTTTATTTTGGACCAGATTTCTATTTTATGGATGGACATGTTGAAAAAATAGATAAAGATTATGAAATAATGTTGGGACGTTTTATTTTGGATACTGGGACTGGCATGATTCAAAATCCATCAGGTGTTGATAGCGAATTATATTCGGCATTGGTTGATGAGTTTTTTGAAAAAAAAATAACAATTAAAACAGATGCAACAGACAAAGAAACAAAAATTGTTTATGCAGACGGTGTTGATATTGTTCATGTTAAAAATGGTGTTATGCAAAAATTGAAATTGCCACATCTGGAAAAATGTGGAAACTATTTTTTAGAGAACGAGGCCGATTTAACAGAGGTTAGATTGCCAAATCTTAAAAAATGCGGCGATTATTTTATGTGTGAATTAAGTAATTTGTTTAAATCAAATAAAAATTTATCTGTCGTGGATTTACCAAAATTACAAAAATGCGGAAATCATTTTTTGGAATATGTAAATAACAAAAAGTTGTTGTCCATAGATTTGCCAAAATTAAAGCGGTGCGGATATGGTTTTATGACTGAAAATCGATATTTGCAAGAAATTAATTTGCCAGAGTTGGAAGAATGTGGGGCGGATTTTTTGTATAATAATGAATCTGTGCGTCGTATAGATTTCCCAAAATTAGTGCGTGTCGGTAACGGTTTCTTGTATCATAATAATGTTGCGGAATATGTTAATTTGCCAAAGTTAAAATTAAGTAAAAATGATATAGAATCTAATTTGGTTATCACACGACCTGGGGCTTTGATGAAGTTTTATCGTGATTACGCCAAAAATTATAAAAATGTGTTTTTGCGGGCAATAGACAAGTTAAAAACAAAAAATATGAATCCAAAATTACAGAAAGCCCCAGATTCAAAATTACGATGAATAAATTTTGTAATGTTTCGTTATTGTGGATTTTGGATTGCCCAATATGGTAATAAATCAAAGTAATGAATCGCCGGTAAATGCCGGCGTTGTTTTTATAAAAATTCATCTGTGGTGTTTAAATATTTATATAATGTGGATTTATGAACACCCATTATGCGGGCGATTTCATTTTTACTGGTGCCGCGTGTGATTAAGCGTTGTATTCGTTTTTGATTGCGTTGTAATTTTAATTTTTTTGATAATGCGCCACGTGGGCGTCCCAATTTTTTACCATTTGCCTTTAATCGCGCCAAACTTTCGCGGACGCGTTCTTGCAATAATTGTTTTGATAGTTCCGCAGATAACCCAAATGCAAAAGCCAAAACTTTGGATTGAATATCTGCGCCGAGTCTAAAATTTTCTTTTAATGTCCAAACTTGGCATTCTTGTTCCAGGCAATGTTGTAATATTCCCATAACTTCCAACAGACTGCGACCGAGTCTGGAAATTTCAGTTGTGATTAAAATATCGCCAGATTTTAGTTGTTTTAACAGTTCGCCTAATTTGCGTTCGCTTAATTTTTTACTGCTGGAAATTTTTTCTTCGACCCACATATCAATGTGCAAATTGTTATATTTAGCAAATTTTGCAATTACAAAATGTTGATTTTCTTCTGTTTGATGTTGGGTTGAAACACGACAATAACCATAAATCATAAAAAATCCTTTTTTTTTGATAAAAAAATAGGCCCGCGTAGAAATCGCAAAAGCCTTGTCTGCATTGATATATAATCGTTTTTTTGCCGTTGTCAAGTGGTCTAAAAAAACCTAGGTTTTTGGCGACACCACGTCTGGCGAATTGCGATTTTGAATAACACATTGTTTTTACGAAAAAGCAAATTTTTAAATTTTTGAAAAAAATGGTTGATTTTTAACCTAGGTTTTTTTATACTGGTACCAGTGTCTAAAAAGGAAGGCCTTTTTAGGATTTAACGTTAAACAGAAAAAAGGAAAATAACATGATAAGACAATCGAAAACAACGATTAAAGAATTGTCTGCGCAATACCGCAGTGTATTGAAACGGGCATTCTTGGCTGGTGTTGTTGCTTTGACAACTGTATCAGCAAATGCGGAGGTTAGCGATGCAGATATGGCAACAATTGCGTCCAGTATGAATGTTGCACCTGTGACAGAACCAGCCCCGGTGGCTTCAACATATACATACAAATTGCCAGACGGAACAGATGCAAATTTATCTGCGACAACAACAGCGGAAACATATGCGAATTATGTTGCGGATTCTGCGGCCGATGGTGAAACTGTCAAATTGGCAGATGATAAATTTGTGAAGTTAGGCGAAACAATGGCGGCGGCCAGCTATCAATATTTGGCAAAAAATGCCGAAGGTGAAGATACCTGGTTGGCTGGAACGGTGGATGTTGCTGATTTGAATAAAACATATGTATCAACATACGGAAGTATTGATGTTTCTACGGCGGCTGAACCTGTGGTTGATATTGCAAATTATACAGATGGTGATTATTCTTTGCATGTTAATACCGAAACAGGCGAAATAGAATTGTATCAAAATGGCGCGTTGGAATTAGATAGTCCAAATATGTTGGCAACATTGAAAAATGCATACGAGGCTGATGTTGCCGGGGTCGCGGCTTTGAAAGATACATTAGATGGCTATAAAGCGGTCAATGAAGCAAATCATGATGCGATTGCTGGTATTGTGACGGCTGATAATGAAACAATTGCAAGCATCGATGCAAATAAAACAACATGGACAAATGCCAGTGCAAACTTTGATGCGGATACTGATGCTTATAACAATGCAGTTGCGGCATACGATAACAGTTTGAGTAAGTTGGTAAATGATAAAATTGCATCAAATAGTGTTAATGCAATTGCCGCAAATGCAACAATGAGTGAAGTGACAGAACCAGCCCCAACGGAAGCAGACTATTCTTTCACCAAGGCAGATGGAACCACAGCCACATTGGCAGACAATGTCGTTGCAGCTGATTTTGATAATTATGTTGCGGATTCTGCGGCTAATGGCGAAACAGTGAAATTGGCAGATGGTGCATCTGTAAAATTGGGCGAAACAATGGATGCGGCCAGCTATCAATATTTGGCAAAAAATGCCGAAGGTGATGCAGATTGGGTCGCCGGTGATACAGCGGTTGCAGAATTAACAAAAACACATACAACGGCATATGGGGCGATTTTGACTGTTTCATCTGACAGTGCAGCACCAGATTTAGATGTTTCACAATATGTAAATGGCGATTATGCATTGCACCAAGAAACAGATGGTTCGATTGTTTTGTATCAAAATGGCGCATTGGAACAAGACAGCCCAAATATGTATGATACATTGATGGCACAGTATAATGCAGATAAAAATGCAATTGAATCAATCAAGGGTCAATTAGATGAATATAAGGTATATAATACGACTAATCATGATGCAATTGCAGGTGTTGTGGAGGCTGATAATGCAACAATTACAAGCATCGATGCAAATAAAACAACATGGACAAATGCCACTGCGGACTTTAATGCGGATACGGTGGCTTATAACAATGCAGTTGCGGCATACGATAACAGTGTCAGCAAAGTTATAAATACCAAAGTTGCCGATGCAACATCTATGGGTGCAAATGCCGGGGCAAACTATGTGGCAAATGCAAGTGTTGTTGATGCGGTTAAAAGCATTGATACCAACATGGGAACAATCCATGGTTTGATTGAATCTGCTGATGCAACACAAACATCAACCGGGGTTGCGTATAATGGCAATTTGGCGGTTGGAACGACGGTTGAAGACCACTTGGAAGCATTGGATACCGCAATCGGCGACAGACGTAATTTGAGTGGTGATTATGTATCAAATGCAGATGTTGCAACAAACTTGCAATCTTTGAACGATGGTATTGAGGCCGAAGTTCAACGCGCAACAAATGCCGAGGGCGTGTTGCAAACTGCAATTAATGATGAAACAACACGCGCAACAAATGCCGAGAATGCATTACAGGCGGCGATTGATAATATCAATACTGCGTCTGTGGCGGCGGTTAATGCATTAGATGACCGCGTCAGTGCCAATACCCAGGCAATTTCTGGTTTGAATAACAAAGTTGATTCTTTGGAAAAGAACGTGTCTGGTGGTGTTGCGGCGGCAACTGCGTTATCTGCGGTCGAAGTCAGCAATGTCAAGAAAGGCGAAATGTCTGTGGGTGGCGGTTATGGTTATTATAACAGTCAATCTGCTATGGCATTGGGTGCCGCAGTGGGATTGTCAGATAATTGGTCTGTTAATGCCGGTGCCGGTATTGCCAGTGGCGACAAAACCCAGGTGTCTTTCCGCGCAGGAACAAATTATAAATTCAAATTGTTCTAATCGTTTGAATAATGATTTGATTCTTTATTTTGTTAGTCTAAAAACAGAACACCAGAATTTCTGGTGTTCTTGTTTTTTTATTTATATGTGTTGTATGGCGGTGCAAAAAGCCGAATTTGTCAGTGTTTTTATAAATAAATACTGGACTTTTTAAATTATTACTGTAATAATAGGCATGTATTAGGTATATATATGAAGTTAAATATAAAAAAATTTTGGATGTAAAGGGTGCGACCGAACAGAATTCATGACGGACGCACTAAATTTGCGTCCGTTTTTTAATAAATAACTCAATAAAGGAAAAAAGTAATGCCAGAAAACCAGACTATATCAACAAATGAATTAGAAGCAAGACTGCAAAAGGCTGAAAATATCCGCGCACGTGATGGTGTTGTATGGAAAGATAAATTCGAACGTTCGCACAAAATTTGTGAAGCACGTGAATTACCAGATGATACAGAGGTTAAGTTGTGCGGTCGTATTACGGCTTTGCGCTGGTTGGGTAAATTGATGTTTGGTCGTATTTATGATATCGAAGGCGAAATTCAATTTTCTATGTCGCGTGAAGAAATCGGTGAAGAAGATTATAAATTTATGAAGGCCAATGTCGATATGGGCGATTTTATTGGTATTACTGGTGTGTTATATCATACAACGGCGGGTGAATTAACTGTCAAGGTATCGCATTATGAAATCTTGTCCAAGGCTTTGCGTCCGTTGCCTGAAAAATACCATGGATTGACAGATATGGAAACGCGTTATCGCCAACGTTATTTGGATATTGTTTCCAATCCAGAATCCAGAAACGCATTATATGGTCGTTTCAAAATGACACAAAATCTGCGCGATTTTATGAACAGAAATGGATTTTTAGAAATTGAAACCCCAATTATGCAAAATATCGCATCTGGGGCGGCGGCGCGTCCATTTACAACCCACCACAATGCATTAAATGCAGATTTCCAATTGCGTATATCTCCGGAATTATTTTTAAAGATGTCTATTGGCGCGGGTTTTGATCGTGTGTATGAGGTTGCCAAGGACTTTCGTAACGAAGGTATGGACGCAATGCATTTGCAAGAATTTACTATGATTGAGTGGTATGCGGCATATTGGGATTATAAAAAGAATATTCAATTTACATGGGAAATGGTCCAAGAACTGATTAGACAAGCGCGTGGAACATTACAAATCGAATACCAAGGAACCAAATTGGATTTCAGTAAATATGAAATGATTGACTATACTGCCAAAATGAACGAATTGTTTGGCTGCAATATTTTGGATTTCGACGATGTTAATGTGTTGCGTCAAAAATTGGTTGATATGGGTATGTTCCCAATGAGTGAATTGGAAGATTTAAATTCTTTGGCGACTTTGGTGGATTATGTTTATAAACGCAAGATTCGTGTGAATATTGTGCAACCGACGTTCTTGTATAATTATCCAACATATATGGTGCCTTTGGCGCGTCGCAGTGACGAAGATGTTCGTTGTTTGGATATGTATCAATTACTGGTTGCCGGTGGTGAATTATGCAAAGGTTATTCGGAATTGGTAAATCCAATTCAACAGGCCAAGGCTTTCGAAGACCAAGCGCGCGATATTGCCAATGGTGAAGAAGAAGCGTTTAATCCAGATAACGATTTTGTTCGTGCAATGGAACATGGTTTTCCGCCAATTTCTGGGGTCGGTATGGGTATTGACAGATTAACTATGATTGTGTATAACCAACCAACTGCACGTGATGTCGTGTTGTTCCCAATTATGAAATAACAGATATGCCACACCCGGAAAATGATGCTTTTTTACGAACCTCTGCACGTGATGCGGAAAATATCGCAATCATAGATGATGCGTTGCGTGCTGGGCGTATCAATGACGAGGCCGCGGACTATTTGAAAACTATGTATTCAAATGGTATGGATTGGTTTCGTGATGTTTTTCATTTTCTGGGGAAATGTTTGGGTGCGCCCAAGGCCGCGGTTGTGCCATATGACAAAACCACCAACACAGGCCTGCAAGTCCCAATGAAAATTGCAGATATCAATCCGTTGGAATCTTATTTGGTGCAACATCGTTTGGACGCAGACCCAATGCGAAATCAGTTTTTTTCTTCGCGCGAACAATGCCAGATTGATTTGTCTGTGTCGTCAATTGTATCTGTGATTGTTGGCGCACAAAAAGATGTTAATCGTGCAATCGATAAAATTACTGGAAAATATTATAATGAATATTTGGACGCGGTATTGGGTGTCGTGCAAAATGTTTGTTATTCAAAATTAGATAATCACTTGTTGTCCGGTCTGGAATCGCAAATCCGGGAACGGTTTGCCGCACAATATATAACAAATGCGGCGGGTGTTGTTTTGGATTTGGTGCGTGGAATTGATGCAGAATTGGCGGTCAGTTTGGTTCGCGAATTGGATAAAATTAAAAAGCCTTATTTGCGTTTATATGATGTTTGGCGTATGAAGTGTTTGTTCGATTTGGTCCCCCAGGCACGAACTTTTATAGAACGCACAACCGAATTGATGCCAGATAGGGTTTTGGATATCAGGGATAAATTTTATGATATTAAAAATCCGCGTAATTATCGTGATGCAAAAATTATTGTTAATATAGGCAAAGATGGACAAATCGTTCCAATGGAAATTATTTGCCAGGTTCGTAAATTTTTTAATGCTGAAATTAAAACGCATAAAAATTATGAAGATATCCGTATGAGTGATATTGATATAAATACCAAAGAACGCGAATCACGTGATTTTATGGAATCTGGGGTGCGACAGTATAATTTGATGATATTGGATTGCCTGAACGATTTGTTTGAACGGGTGGGGTGGAATATTTTATATTCGCGCGACCATGAAAATTCTATGTTCGAAGGTTTTCCGGTTATTAACAAATTGTATTATCCGTCGCGTGTTATTGAATCATTGCGGTCTAAATTGATATTGGCGGTGGAAAACGAAATATTCCATATGCGCGATGTTCCGGCAAAATTAACCAAAGAGCAGGTCGTTAAAATCTATTTATATATGACCCGATTTATTTTATCGGCGGCAATGCCATATTTGCGTGATGATTGGTCTGTGTCGCGTGATACCGATGCGGGTGAATTGTTTGATTTTGTTATGAAAGAAATTCAGCGTTATTATAAAAAATAAATTTTGTCAAATGGGGAAAGTGTCCAAACGTATTTCCTTGCGTTAAACTAAAAAAATCTTTAACATGAATACAGGTTCTGGAAAAACTTGTTCAGGACCATAACAAGCATAAGGAAAGGATTAGTTATGCGACAGGGAAAAGTAAAATGGTATAACGGTAAAAAATGTTTTGGATTTGTTAGTCCTGATGCGCCAAACGCAGATGGAAATATGGACGATGTGTTTGTTCATTCGTCTGCTTTGAAAGAGGCGGGTATTCGATTTTTAAATGAAAATGATATTGTCGAATTTGATGAAGAACCACGCAATGGTAAATTATCTGTGACAACAATTAAATTAATTCAACGCGACGAAGAATCTGCGCGTCAATTCCAAGAACGTAGGGCCGAACGTCGTCGCGCACGCGAAGAACGCAAAAAACACGAAGAACAGACTGAACGCAAAGAAAAACGTGGATTTGCGTTTTGGAAAAAATAAATTTTAATAAGTTTTTCGAAAAAAAATCGTCTGGAATTTGGGGACCAGGCGATTTTTTTAATATCTTGATTTTTTATGTTGGGTGCGCTATATATTTATCAATGAACCCAAGGGAGTAAAAAATGACCACTTTGTTGATAGTTTTAGGTGTTTTGATTTTGTATGTTGTGTTTGTTTATAACGGTTTGATTGCGCGTCGCAACCAGGCGCGCGAGGCATGGGCAACAATTGATACCCAATTAAAACGCAGATATGATTTAATTCCTAATTTGTTGGAATCTGTCAAAGGTGCGGCAAAACACGAAAAAGAAACTTTGAACGCGGTGATTTCTGCGCGTAATGCGGCAATGTCTGCAACAGGTGCCGCTGATAAAAGTGTGGCTGAAAATGCTTTGTCTGGGGCATTGAAAAATATTTTTGCCTTGGCAGAAAGTTATCCAAATTTAAAGGCAAATGAAAACTTTTTGGAATTGCAACGGGAATTGACCGATACAGAAAATAAAATCCAGGCTACGCGTCAGTTTTATAATACAGTTGTTATGGGATTGAATACTGCAATTGAACAATTTCCAACAAATATAATTGCCAGAATGTTTGGTATATTGCCTGAAAAATTGTTTGAAATTGATGATGCTGAACGCAAGGCACCAAAGGTTCAGTTTTAATGAATAATAGGTTTAATTTTTGCCCAAATTGTGCGGGTAAAAATATTCACAATATAAACATGCGTCGTTGGCAATGCGATGATTGTGGGTTTGTGTTGTATAATAATGTTGCCACAGCGGTTGCTGTAATCATATTGAATAAAGCTGGGGACGTTTTGTTCGAGGTTCGTGCCAAAGAACCAAAACGTGGTATGTTATGTTTGCCAGGTGGATTTGTGGAACCTGGTGAAACCACAGAACAGGCATGTGTTCGTGAATGTCACGAAGAATTAGGTGTTGATATAACAAATTTGGAATATTTGTGTACTTTCCCCAACACATATGAATACAAAGGCTTTCAATATAAAACCTGTGATGCGTTCTTTGTCGCAGAAATTACGGATAACGCGAATTTCAATTTACAACCAGACGAGGTTGCCGCAGTTAAATGGTGTGCGTTGAAAAATAGGCAAGATTTATTAAATTTGCCAATTGCATTTGACAGTGCGCGTGACGCATTGAATTATTTTTATATAAATAAACATTGACAAAACGCATATTTTGTATTATATATAATGGTGTATAATCAAAAAAGGATAAAATATGCGTGCAAATTTTGAAGAAAGAGTGACAGCATTAGAAGAAAAGTTGATAGCATTAAAAAACAATATTGATGCTACAAATGAAATTTTCGCGTTTTTGGATAATAAAGGAACGCGTGTTTCTGTGTTAAATGAAACACCGCTGATGAAAGAATATGCAATGGAACATGTTGTTGATGGCATTCATTGTGCAAGAAAGATTAAATTCTGTGGAACAAATGTTCAAATTGATGAAATATGGAATTTTGAAAAATCTGGTTATATGTCATGGAAATGGGGTTGGGTTCGTAACGCATTGGAAAAACAAATAAAAAAACAAGAAAAAGCCCAAACTCGTGCCATAAAAAAACAGCACAGGGCCAAAAAACGCGCGGAAACGATGATGAATTTGCGTAGAAAATTGGCAGAACGCGTGTTTGGCGATAATTCTTTGTAAAAAATACAGAAAACACTTGATTTTCTGGTAATTTTATTCTAATATATGCACCGCTGGGTAATCAGAACTGATTAAACGGCGGTGCTTTTTGGTCCCGCACGTGATAAGGATTCTGTTAAATATCTGGCACCCTAAAAACCAAAAAAATAAAAGGATAAATTATGGCAAGGGCTGGTGCAAAACGTAGCACACGTAAATTAAAAATTGCTCGTTCTTTGGGCGTAAATTTGTGGGGCCAGGCAAAATCCCCATTTAACAAACGTAAATATAAACCTGGACAACATGGTCCAACATCACGCGGTGGTAATAATTCTGCATACGCACAACAGATGCGTGCAAAACAAACATTAAAGGGTTATTACGGCAATATCGGCGAAAAGAAATTCCATAAATATTATGCCGAGGCTGACAATATGCGTGGTGACACACCAGATAATTTGATTGGCCTGCTTGAACGTCGTTTGGACGCGGTTGTGTATCGTGCGAAATTGGCGCCAACGGTTTTCTCGTCACGTCAATTGATTAACCATGGTCATATTATGGTTAATGGCAAACGTGTCAAGATTCCATCATATCGTGTAAATCCGGGTGATGTTATCACCGTCAGTGAAAAAGCAAAACAAATGCCATTGGTCGTATTGGCATTGGAATCTGGCGAACGCAATTTCTGTGATTATGTAAATGTGGATAGTGCAAACTTTACAGCGACATTTGTTCGTGTTCCTGCGTTTGCAGACGTTCCATATCCTGTTCAAATGTCACCAGAATTGGTCGTCGAATTCTATTCTCGTTAATAGATGGAAATGTATTTATAAAAACCGCCATTTGTGGCGGTTTTTTGTTTGTATATTTTTTATGCTTGCAAAATGCAGATAAATTTTTTTAACATACCAAACAGAATACAACGGGAGTTGTATTCGGGGCCTTCGAAAAGCCTTATAAACATGACCGATGCAAAATTTGCATTGTTATCCAAAAACCATGTGATAAATTTTCATGTGGATTGATATAACTAATTCAGGTTTTGCATCGATAGTTGCTCAATTTATCGATGCTTTTTTTATGCGCGATGTAAGTATTGAACAATAACTCCCAATGATTGACCCCTGGGCCGTTTTTGGCGGGGGTGCTGCATGCACGCAAAGGCATGTGGGATCATTGTCATGTTTTGATTTTTCGAACACCCCCGACCGCTTCCCGTTGCAGGCGGTATTTTTATTTTTTGCGTTGCAAAAAATAAAAAACGCGTAAAGGGCAGAGCCCGAATACGCGCATCATTGGCGAAAGCCAAGGATGATGTCATCCTGAGCAAGTGAGTCCAACTTGCGTGAAACGCAAAGCCGGACGAACGTAGCGTGAGGATCCAGGTTGATAAAAAGACCTGCGCAGCAGACAAATAAAAAAATGGGGAGAAAGAAAATGAAAAAATTATTGGGGTTAGTATTTGGGTTAATGGTGTCGATATCGTCAGCATTCGCAGATTTAGACCCATGCCGGAATTTAGTCAATATAAATGCATCAAACATAGATATTGGACATTATATTTCTACATCAGGGGAGTATAGCGTTTCCGCTGCAAATTTTTTGTATATTCCATATGTCCCAGTAAATCCAAATACAACATACACATTAACCTGGGGCGGTGATGAATTGTATTTTATAACGATATCAGAATATAGCACAAATAACGATTCTGGATTTATACGCAGGAACCAGGGCACAACTACTGGCAATACATCATTAACAATAACCACAGGCGAAAATACGCACTATATTAGATTTGGTTCAAATCCATATGGCAATAATAACGAGGTGACATTTGAACAGGTTGCAGCATTAAGATGGCAACTGGAACAGGGTAATGCGACCGAATATGTTCCGTATTGTGCAAATCAAATCCGTATTGCGACGACTGCATACAATTCGGCGCGGTTTAGTCCGGTGGTGACGGAATTGAACGACACGATTGCGACGATACGGTCGGTTGTCACAAATACTATCAACCAGACCAAAGCAATCGCGGATTTGCAGGCGAACAAACAAACCCGACCAGACGAAAATTGCCCCGCCGGGAAAAAGTGCCTGCTGGTTGAAGACGACGCCGGTATGCCGCATTGGTACGAGATTATCGAAAGTCCGGTGGTACAGTGACCACCCCGTCGCTTCGCGCCACCCCTCCATAGAGGGGAACTAGTTTTGATTTTGTTTGGTCAAGACCCCGAATTCAACTCCCATTAAAAAAGTAAGGCTGCCAGACAGAGTCAAGAAACACCCAGAATTTTCTGGGTGTTTTTTTATGCTTTGGGGTGGGCGGCGGCATAGATTTTATTGATTTCCGCCATATTGACACGTGTATAAAGTTGTGTCGTTGATAATGATGAATGTCCCAATAATTCTTGCAGGCTGCGTAAATCTGCACCGCCCGCCAATAATGCCGTTGCAAATGTATGACGCAGGGCGTGTGGGGTCACATAATCGGGCAACTGTAAATATGCACGCAGGTTTTCAATTGTTTTTTCCGCCATGCGCGGTGACATGGGTAATCCGCGGACACTGCGAAATAATGGTTGGCTGGCATCGCCCATATATGGGCATGTGTCTATATATTTTGCAATCGCATCATGGACGGCGGGTAAAACCGGAATAATTCTTTCTTTGTCGCCTTTACCAATTATGCGAATTGTTTCAGGACGATTTTTTATATCGGCTATCTTTAATGATAATGCCTCGGATATGCGCAGTCCACACCCAAACAACAACATTATCAATGCCCAATCGCGCGTGGCAACCCAAGGATTTTTTTCATCAATTGTGACAAGGGCAGATTTCATTTCGGCAACTTCGGTTGTTTCGATTGCCTTGGATAATTTGCGTGGCACACGTGGTGCAGATATCAATCCAATTGCATCGTTTTGGATATTATGTTTTTTCGCAATATATTTATAAAATGTTCGAATCGAAGATAATGCGCGTGCGGTGGATTTATGCGTCAAGTTGCGTTTTGCGCGATCTGCCAACCATGCACGAAAACATATTGTATCAATACGCGATAAATCCGCCGGCAATAATTTTGTGTTGGACCACCGTTCATAAAATTCTATGAAATCGTGCAAGTCACTTTCGTACGCCGTTGCCGTATGCGTTGAATAGTTTTTTGTATTCAATAAATAGTTTATAAAATCACTGACGATTTCGTTCATTTTGTTATCTAATTTCAAATGTTGCAGATACTTTGACAGAAACATTTGTGTCTTTGCTTGATAACGTTCCAAACGCGCCGGCATCCATGTCCATGGATTCACTGACCGCCTTGGCCGCCATCAAACGATAGTTCGCGGTTGGTGCATTGTATGTCGCGTTGCCGTATGTGACAGATAATAATTTGCCAACTCTGCGGTCGGCACCATTGACCAATGCGTTGGCGCGTTCGCGTGCATTACGAACCGCATCACCCAAACATTCTTCCATAATTGGTTTTAATGTTTCCGCAGATGTAAACATTTGTAAATTGCCAACATAAATGTTTGGTTGGCCGGCAAATTGATTTATAACTTGTTCGATTATATCCATATTGTCGGCAGAAACTTCGACCGCAATTGTTGTTTCTGTGCCCAGATTGACGGATTTTTGTGTGCTGTGATTCCATTCGGTTTTTTCGTATGAATTAAATTCGGTGGTTTGTGTTTTTACATCCAATGCCGCCAGGTAAGTGTTGATTTCTGCCATTTGTTGTGTCGCCGCACGCATCGATTTTAATGCGTTTTTATCCAATGTCGTGACGCGCAAAGTGATAGCCGTTCGGTCGCGTGGCGCGGTCGTCAAACATTCGCCATTTGTAGAAACTGTGTCAATGGTTTTCGGTGTTAAATATGCATAACCGATGATTGCCAAAATTGCACATAAAATCCAAGTTGTTGTTTTCATTTTTCTCTCTCCGTTTTGTTTTTTTTGTTTTTTTGTTTTATCCCAACATAGCGTGTTGAACGCGGTTAATTGTGTCGTTTGCTGTATCGCGTGCGCGCGCAGCACCCGCCGCCAAAATAGAATCTAATTCATCGGTGTGCGCCATTAAATATTCATATTTTGCACGTGGCGCAGATAATACAGAATCTATTTTTTCAAATAACATTTTTTTTGCGTCGCCATAACCAATTTTGCCGTTTTCAAACATGTCGCGCATTGTCGCAATTTCATCAGCATTGGCAAAATGTTTGTATAACAAAAATATTGTCGATTCATCAGGATTTTTTTTGTCGTTTGGTAATTTACTGTCCGTTATAATGCGCATAATTTTCTTTTTTAATTCATTTGCCGGCGCAAATAATGGAATTGTGTTATCATAAGATTTACTCATTTTGCGGCCGTCCAATCCCGGTATAATTCCGTTATTAATACCAATCTGGGGTTCGGGCAACCGGAACACATTGCCGTATGTTCGATTAAAATATTCGGCGATGTCGCGGGCAAATTCAACGTGCTGTTTTTGGTCGGCGCCCACCGGCACAATGTCCGCATTGTATAATAAAATATCGGCACTCATTAAAATAGGATATGTATATAAACCCATATTAACATCGGCATCTGGGTCGCGATTTGCCGCAGCATTTTTTTCCAACATAGCCTTGTAAGAGTGCGCACGATTCATTAAACCCTTTGGGGTCACGTTCATTAAAAATGTGTTTAATTTATATACTGCGTCTATGTCGGATTGGCGAAATAAAATCGCGTTGTCCAGGTTTAATCCCAATGCCACAAACAAAGCCGCAATTTCGTAAGTATGTTGGCGAATTTCTTTGGCATCGTGAATAGAATTTAATGCGTGCAAATCTGCAATAAAAACAAAGGTTTTATTTGTTTGTGATTTTTCTATCAAAGGTTTTAACGCACCAATATAGTTGCCGATATGTGGCATACCGGTTGGTTTGATTCCTGTTAAAATAATTTTACTGTCGTTGTTCATATTAAAAACCTTTATATTATCATATTTTATTTTATCAGTTTTTTATTGAATTTCAAGGGGCAGGGCACAAAAAAACACCGCGGTTGCGGTGTTTTTAATTTGCAATTTTATACATGTTTATTTTTGAACAAAATGAACCGTATATTGTGGCTTTTTATCGGCACCCAATGCCGCACGAACTACCTTGTTCGACGCAGTTTGAACCGCGCGGGTTAAATTATTTTTGTCTTTGCGTTCGGTTTTGGTTAATCCGTCGATAGCCTTGGTAATTTCTATTTGAATTTGACGTTTCATAAATCCTGTGTCGTCTGTTTCAAATATACCGGCGCTGGAAACCTCTGGGGTGCCTTTTAAAAATCCGCGTTTGTCAATCGGCAAAGTCACAAATACTGCGCCATTGGTTGCGATTTTTTTGCGGTTTTTATAAACCTGGTCATCGGCACTGCGTTCGGTTTCGCCTTCCATAACGACAAAACGCGTTTCGATTGTTTCGGCAACATACGCAGGTTCGCCATCGCTGAGTGCAATCATATCGCCGTTATGCACAACCATCATTTGTTTTGCACCACCGCGTTCCATTGCCATTTTTCCGTTTAACATTTCGTTAATGTAATCGCCATGCATTGGAATAGATACCTGGGGATGAACCATGTCATAAAATCTTTCAAATTCAGGACGTCCCGCGTGACCAGATGCATGAACGTTATCTGTATCAAATATAGTGTGGGTTTTAATGCCCATGCGTGCCAATTTGTTATACAATGTTGATACATCTTGTTCGCGTCCAGGAATAATAATTGCGCTGAATATAACCGTATCGGTTGGTTGCAATTTTAATTCGCGAACCGCCCCATGACATAAACGGGTCAGCATTGCGAATTTTTCGCCCTGGGAACCGGTTAAAAATATAGCCTGTTTTTCAGCCGGCAAATCACGTATGTCGCGATGCAAATGAATATCACTTTCGCGTAAATAATCAAATTCTATACCAATTTGACGAAATTCTGGTAATCCCACAAATGGCACAGGATTTGGATTGCTGCGTTCTTTGATTGCGGCAACACGTCCCGCGGCATGCGCGGCATCTGCGAACATTTTCAATCGTGCGATACTGCGTGAATATCCAGTCACAAATACGCGCCCAGGTGCGTTTTTCATCAATTCGGTTAATGTATCACGAACCTGGATTTCTGTTGTTTGGACGGTTTGGCGCGAGGCGGACGTTGAATCACAAACGCATGCCAATAATTTTGGGTCTGACCCAATTTCGCGCAATCGCGCATAATCGGTCGCCGGTTCTATTGGGTTGTCATCATTAAATGTCCAGTCGCCTGTGTGTAAAATTTTTCCGGCATCTGTTTTAATGATTAACATTTGTGCTTCGGGAATAGAGTGTGATACATGAAATGTTTCAACCGTAAATGGTGATAAATCCAATGTCGCACCATTTGCATCAAATTCCACAATGTCGCGCTTTGGGTCGTAATCCAGTTCGATTCCGTCAAATGTTTGACGCAATATTTCTGCTGGGAAACGAGTGCAATATATTGGTTTTCTAAATTTTGGCCAAATGAATTTTAATGCGCCAATATGGTCTTCGTGGCCATGGGTTATAACAAATCCAACAACATCTTTTTTGTGTTTTTCCAACCATGTCGTATCACAATATTGCACATCGCCAGCACCAATTTCTTCTTCCAAGAAACCCATACCGCAATCAACAATCAAATATTTGCCGCGATATTTATAAACATACATGTTTTGACCGACGTGTTCTAATCCGCCCAGTGCCATAAAATACATTTTATTATCGTTTTTATCGGATTCATGCGCAGGCATAGAATCAATAGGTTTTGCTTTTTTTGTTTCTTTTTTTGTTTCTGTTTTTGTTTCAGTCGTCTTATCGACTGTCGCGTTTTTTCTTTTATGTAATAATACCATTTAATATCCTTACTTTTTTAGTTAATGTTTATGCATCACCACGCGAATTTATTGCTAATAAAGCAATTTTTCAAAAAATATGTCTTTATTGGTAGTAAATCCCACAGTGGCAATGCGCCAAATGTTCCCACATTTATCGCACAAATGGTACATTTTTTTATATTAAAATCAAGGATTTTGTTTAGATTTTTGCACCGTATTTGCCACGATTTATGGGGCGGTATGATAAAGCCTCTATCAAATCGTCCAAAATTACATTGTCGCGACCAGCCAAGTCGGCAATCGTTCGTGCAATTCGTTTGATGCGATTGTATCCACGCGCAGACATGCCAGTCTTTTCAGCGGCGGTATTTAAAAATTCTGTCATTTCAGGTGTCATTTGCACTGCGTTATCTAATGCAGAACCGTTTAACATCGCGTTTATACAACCTTGGCGTGCTAATTGACGATTGCGGGCGGCGACCACGCGTTTGCGGATTTCAGCACTGGTTTCGACATGGATATTTTGGTCGGGTTTCATATCCCATGGATTTACCGCATCAACATCGACATGCAAATCAATTCTGTCCATCAATGGCCCAGAAATTTTGTTTTGATATGCCTCGGCACAGCGGGGCGCGCGCGTGCAAGATAATGCCGCATTGCCCAAATGCCCACATGGACATGGGTTCATTGCTGCAATCAACTGAAAGTTTGCGGGGTATGTTGCGTTGTGACGGGCGCGTGAAATCATAATTTGCCCAGATTCCATGGGCTGACGCAAGATTTCCAATGTGGAACGGTTAAACTCTGGCAATTCGTCCAAGAATAAAACCCCATTGTGTGCCAATGAAATTTCCCCAGGGCGTGCATCGGAACCGCCACCTGCCAAAGATACAGGACTGGCTGTGTGATGAACCGCGCGGAAAGGACGTTTTGTAATTAAACTGCGCCCAGATAATTTGCCGGCAATCGAATAAATCACAGATGTATCCAAAATTTCTTCGGTTGTCATATCTGGTAAAATCCCAGGCAATCGTGATGCCAACATTGTTTTTCCAGACCCCGGGGGACCAACCATTAACATTGCATGCCCGCCCGCCGCGGCAATTTCCAATGCGCGTTTTGCGGCCTGTTGGCCATAGACCTCGGCCATGTCACCAACAGATGTGTCATCGGTTGTGTCTGGGTCATGGATATCTGTTGGAAATTCTAATTCATGAACACCTTGGAAATGATTGATTAAATCCAAAACATGTCTGGGTGCCAAAATATTGGTCAGGCCAGATAATTTAGCCTCGGCAGCACAAGATGCGGGACAAATTATCCCCAAACCTTGTTTTTTTGCCCAAACACTTGCAGGTAATATACCGTCTGTTTTTAATACAGAACCGTCCAAACCAACTTCGCCCAATATTAAATATTTTGATAATTTATCGTGTGGCAGTATATCCAGCGCACATAAAATTCCACATAAAATAGGTAAATCAAAATGCGAACCGGATTTTTCGACATCTGCCGGTGATAGATTTACCGTCATTCTGCGTGATGGGCGTGCGACATTTAATGCGTTCAATGCGTTTAATACGCGTTCTGCGGATTCTTTGACCGCGCGGTCAGCCAACCCGATAATATTAAAGTCTGGTTTTGCCAGGCCACTGAACAGTTGTGTTTGAACATCTATTTTGGTGGCGGTTATTCCGTTAAAAATAATAGAGTTTAATGAAATCATATTCGCATTATAGACTTGCATAACAAGTTTTCAAGTTTTAAAATACACAACACTTGTTATTAAATAAAAAGGTAAGAGAAAAATGCCACTGAAAAATCCAAATGCCGTTCGTGAATGGTTTAATACTATATTTTATGGTGCCTTAATCGCGATTATATTTCGCAGTTTTTTGTTGGAACCATTTAATATACCGTCTGGGTCAATGATACCAACATTAGAGGTCGGTGACCATATATTCGTAGAAAAGTGGTCTTATGGGTATTCGCGTTATTCTTTTCCGTTTGGTTCATGGCATTTGTGGGACGGGCGGTTTTTATCAACCGAACCAAATGTTGGTGATGTCGTTGTATTCCGTAATCCTATCAATGAATCCCAGGATTTTGTTAAACGCTTGATTGGTCGCCCCGGGGACAAGGTTCAGGTTAAAGAAGGGCGGTTATATATAAACGGTAAAATGGTAAAGCGTGAAAATCCGCGTCGTTATATTGTGGCAATATTACCTAAATCTATACGGTCTGTTGGTTTTTATCGGGATAATATGGCGATAAAGGGAAATAAAATCTGGGTTGATAATGCACCTGCATCATTTAATTATACTATTGAATACAAGCCAGATTCATATTGTCGTATGGCTACGGGTATTTGTGGTGTGTTTGATGCAACCGAATATACCGAAACATTGCCAAATGGTATCAGGCACAGTATTATAGAAATGACAGATAACGCACCGTATGATAATACGGCGGAATATACGGTGCCAGATGGTCATTATTTCTTTATGGGCGATAATCGTGATAACAGTTCGGACAGTCGCGCAGAAATAGGCTTTGTTCCACGCGATAATGTGTTGGGCAAGGTTTGGTTTATATGGTATTCGCATAATTATTATGCGCCAATGCCATTGGTTTGGACATGGGGATCTAAAATGCGCTGGGGTCGCTTTGGTATGGGGATATAAACAATGGAAATATTAGGATACAAATTTAAAGATGAAAACTTGTTGAATCTGGCTTTGACACAGAGTGGTGCGGATTCAGCACATAATAACGAACGCTTGGAATTTATCGGCGACAGGGTTTTGGGTTTGTCGGTTGCGACATTGCTGTTTGAAATGTTTCCAAATGAGGCCGAAGGCGAATTGGCACGCCGTCATGCAACATTGGTTTCGACACAGACATTGGCGTATGTTGCCGAAAAAATAAAATTGGCGCCACATATTCGGCATGGACACATGACGGCGGGGCGGATTCAGCATGTTTTGGCCGATACGATGGAGGCTTTATTCGGCGCGATTTATCTGGAATCTGGGTTTGATGTTGCGCGTGATGTGATTTTGTCGGCTTGGCGCGAATTGGCGGCGGCTGAAATCGTTGCGCCCAAAGATGCCAAGACGACTTTGCAAGAATTTGTGCAAAAAAATCATACTGGGGATTTGCCTGTATATGAATTTTTGCCACAAACAGGTCCATCGCATAATCCGGTGTTTAATGTTTCGGTGACGGCATTGGGTAAAACAGCAACTGGTTCGGGGGCGTCAAAAAAAGAGGCTTCGACCGCTGCTGCGGCAGAATTATTGAAAATCCTTGCAATTTAGTTTTTTTGACTTTAATATTTAACTAACTTTTAACAAAGGAATAAAAATGTTTTCAATTTTGTTGGTTTTGTTGATTATCGTTGCGGTATTTATGATTGGTATTATTTTATTACAAAAGAGTGAGGGTTCTGGTATGTCCGGTTCGTCGGCGGCATCTATGTTTGGTGGCGCATTGACTGGTGCGGCGGCTGGTAATTTTTTAACCCGGGCAACTGCATGGTTGGCGACAATATTCTTTGTGTTGTGTGCTTTGTTGGCGTTGGTGTCGGCAAAATCTAATATGAATACAGGGGACAGTGAATTGCGTCAAGAATTGGTTGGCGATAGTGCGCCACAACAAACAACTTTGGACGAAGCCTCCAAGGTTGCAACATCACAAAATGATAAAGTGACTGTGACAGATAAACCAGAAAATACAGATAAAAAGTAAAAGTATAAAGATTAAAAAAATGCCCAGATGGGCACTTTTTTATTTAGATTTTTTTGCGGAACGTTTTGTCGGTGTATGCGCAGGTGCAAAAGCCTTGTATTCGCGATACAACAATTCACAGCAAGTGTATGCAATCAATGCAGACAATGCGGTGATTAAACCCGCCAACAGACCGTCTGAAAATAAAGCGAACAAAATGATTGCCGCAAATAATACGATGGTCAATCCCAGGTTTTTCGCCAAAACTGCAATAAGTTTTTTTATTGTGTTCATTTCTTCCCCTTTGTTTTGGTTAATATCATTATATCACAAATTTGAATTAAATAAAATAAAAATGACTGTGTTTGCCACAGTCATTCAAAGGAGTTAAACATGAAAGAAAACTTTGTAATCTGTTGTTTTTATAAGATTACTTGTCCGCCGATACGTGCCGTTGATGGAACAGGTCCAAAACTGGAACGTGGGCTGACATATATGTTGCCGCGAACAGTGAAATCACCGCAGAAATTCAACATATTGACATCGCGTAAAATCAAATTACCGTCAATTACAATGTTGCAAGGTAATGTGTATTTGCGCAAATCTTGGATATACAAATTGCCGCGAACATGTGCGCCATTTTGTAATACTGTTGTCATATCATGATGGTCAATTACTGTATCACCCATGATTGTATTTGTTTTAACAACAACCGCGACCTGTTTAATTGCCACAGGATTTTGTTTAATTTTTGCAACGCGGATTGGTTGTGCGATTGCTTTGCGTGTTGCATCGCGTTTAATTGGTAATGATGTTATTTTGCGTGGTTTAACCACAGGTTGTGGTTTTGCAACAGGTTCTGCAACAGTTTTGACAGATTGAACAACAGGTTGCTGAACGTTTGTTGCATTTGCACTTTTACGCAAATCAATAATCAACAAACTGAACAAAACAATGATTGATACCAATAAAGCCAAATTCAACAGAGCAACCAAATTGATGCCGGCAATCCAATTCCACAGCCAACACAGAGCCGCCCAAATCTTTTTGAAAGGCCAGCAAATGATGTTCCAAACGCGCAATAAAGCGTTTTTGAATTTGTTAGATTTTTTTGTTTTTTTAACCATAATTTCCCCTTTTGGTTTTGGTTATATGCTTCTAATATAGTATAAAAAAATAATTTGTCAAGTTTTTTGTCAAAAAATATTTTTGTGTGTGGTGGGGTGGGTATAATGATTTATTCGTGGGCAACAAAAAAAATACCGATATTTCTATCGGTGTTTCTTGACTCTGTCTGGCAGCCTTACTTTTTTTAATGGGACTACGAGTAAAAGAGCCGTCAGGCGATTTGTCACGAGTGCCGCGCAGGGAAGCGACAGCGAACCGAGCGAGTTGTTCGGGGCTATTCTGCATAAAAAAAACACCCAGAAAATTCTGGGTGTCATTTATTTGGAACCAAGCCTTTTTAAGTTTAATGGGAGTTGAATTCGGGGCCAATTCCAAATAAAACCGTCTCCGGACCTGCCGCAAATGTGCCAGCAGTTGCCGTTTTAAATGTTTCGCTTACCGTATCATACATACCAACAACACCAGACGAATTTTTCGCAGGGATTAAGTCCATTACCAATTCGCCCAGTGCGTTCCATACTTTGAATGAATACAGATAGATACCAGCCTCATTACCAATAATGCTACCGTTATTATTTAATGCGTTTATTGCCAAAGCACTGCCGTTTGCGTTTTCACCTGTAAATGTATTTGTGCCAACAACAGAACCACCTGTTTCTAATTTTGCAACCTGATTATTCCAAGTATATTTATATCTTGTGTTGTTTGTGAGCAAATTAGTTGATTGATAACGATTTTCGCTAAAACCATCAAAAACAAAAGTTTTGTTTACATTAAAACCAAGTATTAGACCTGCGGGATACCCAGCACTACGACCTCCCATAAACGCGCCACCAACCGCAGGAAATGTTGTTGTCTGGAAGTCCATTTCAACACGACCATCATAAGTCGGCACAATATCTGTTTGCAAATACGACTCACTTTGCATATCCACATACTCCAACCCCGTATAACCACTTGGCAAGCCATATGCGTTTTCAATAATCTCGTACCAATGGGGTTGGCCGGCATCGTCTTCAACGAGTAAGCATTTTTTGCCGGCGGGACAGTTCTCGTTTGGGCGGGTTTGTTTGATTGCCTGCAAATCCGCAATGGCTTTGGTCTGGTTGATAGTGTTTGTCACGACCGACCGTATTGTCGCAATCGTATCGTTCAATTCCGTCACCACCGGACTAAACCGCGCACTGTTATACGCCGTCGTGGCAATGTGAATTCCCGCCACAGGACCTGCGGTAAATGTTCCAGTGCCTTGGTTTGTAAAGAATTGCCCACTTACCGTATCGTACAAACCAACCTCACCGTCACTCAGGCGTTTAACAGGGACAAGGTCTTGAATCAATACGTCGCTATCGTTATATACTTTTAAACTATACAATTTAGCAAGTGCGGAATAAGTAGTAGAACCATTAAGAGCAAACAACAAATACGTTCTGTTGCTCGTATTTGAATGTGTATGAGTTCTTGTATCGTTTCCTACTGTTAATGATGCTTCAGTTTTATTTATAGAAAATTCCACGATATTTCTGTTTGCTGGGTTGCCAAGAATATATCCATTGCTGGAAGAAGAGAATATAAATCTATCTGCAGCCGTTGCTTCCCAAAATTGAGAATCACTTACACCACACCCCAACAAATTTCTTTGACCATCAATGGTAAATTGAATATCGTGTACAAATTTTCCATAGGATATTCCTGTATCAATATATGCACCACGTTCGGATTCAATATATTCTAATTCTGTATATCCGGCGGGTAAATCTGTCGCGACAGCCGGCACAGCAAACAACAGCCCGATTAACCCCAATAATAACTTTCTCATGTTTTCTCCCCTTTGGTTTTTGGTATGGCGCGTGATTTTTTGTGTTTTGAAAAAAACACAAAAAATACCGCTGAATAAAAACAGAAGCGGTCGGGGTGCTAGAAAAATCAAACATAGCAATGATCCCGCGCATATCGCTATACGCAGACACCCCGCCAAAAAACGCAGGGTTAAAATCATTGGGGGATTAAATCACAATTGTTTTTGATACAAAAAAATTTTGCATCGATGCGATTTAATATCGATGCAAAATTTGAAACCGTTACAAACAACCGCAAAAAAATCATTACGACGAATCGTTTTTTATTTACGGGCGGGTAACAATGCAAATCTTGCATCGGCTATGTGTTAGGCTTTTCTAGGGCCCCGAATACAACCCCCGTTGTATTCAATCGTTATCATATAAAAAATTTTTTGTGATTTGCAAATAAAATAAAAAAAGTCCCTGATAATCGTAGGGACGGTTATGTTTTTTATGCGCGGGTGTGTGTTAATCTTTTAATTTTTCTGCGTATCCGCGTGCCAGTTCATCGCATCGTTCGTTGAATTCTTCGCCGTCGTGACCGCGAACCCAAACCCAATGGATTTTTACAGTTGATGACAATTCGTCCAGTTTTTGCCATAAATCTTTGTTTTTTACCGGTTTTTTATCCGCTGTGCGCCAATTGCGCGCCTTCCAATTTGCCAACCATGTTTCCATGCCGTTTTTTACATATTGGCTGTCGGTGTGAATTTCAACCGTATCATGCTTTTTGGTTGCATTTAATGCCGCAATTACCGCCATCAATTCCATACGGTTATTTGTTGTATTTTTTTCGGTCCAAATTTTTATCATTTTTTTACCTTTTGTTTTATGTTATAATATCACATTATGAGATTCAATGCGAGAGATTTAAAATATATGTCTGGGTCTGTCAAGGCCTTGGCTTTGCATGCAATACATGCCGCGGCATCTGGGCATGTTGGGATTGTTATGTCGGCTTCAAATGTCGTGACAACTGTTTATGCAAATTTTTTGCGGCCTGGGTTGGACCGGTTTGTTTTATCCGCCGGACATGGTTCGGCAATGTTATATGCGGTGTTAAAATTGGCGGGGTATAATATCGGTGATTTGGAATCTTTTCGTAAATCTGGTGGGTTACCTGGACACCCAGAAATTGGAATCGATGGTGTTGATGCAACAACGGGACCATTGGGGCAAGGTGTCGCAAATGCAGTTGGTTTGGCGATGGCTGAAAAAATCAAAGGAACAGGCGCACGCGTTTATTGTCTGTGTTCCGATGGTGATTTGAGTGAAGGTGTTGCGTTTGAGGCTATTTCTTTTGCCGGACGTTATAAATTAGATAATTTGGTTTTGTTGTGGGACGATAATGGATTGACGATTGATGGCGGGGCTTTGACTGCGATTGATATGCCGGGGGTTGTGCGTTCGGCGGGCTGGCGCGTTGTAAATAATGTTGATGTCGATGATTTCGACAGGTTAAATAAAGTTCTGGTTGATGCGCGTCGATCAAAACTTCCAACATTTGTCCAGGTAAAATCTGTGTTGGGGGCGGGAACATCATTGGCAGGAAAGCCGTCGGCGCATGGATTGGCAATTGGGGAGGCTGAATTATTAAAAATAATGCGGCAATGTGTTTCGGGTTCTGGTGATGCGCGTTGGGCGCAGGTTGCCGCCGGAACGGTTAAGCATGTAAATCAAATTGCGCATACAATTGTTCCAAATCCGGTCTTTAAAAATGATAAAACAGAGGTTTCAACACGTGAATTGTCGGCTGAATATTTAAATTTATTGTTTGCAAATGGTTTGAATTTAATTGGGGGCAGTGCGGATTTAGGTGCTAATACTGGGGCGCGTGTGGAAAAATCAAAATTGATTGTTGCCGATGATTTTTCTGGAAATTATATAAATTATGGTGTGCGCGAACATGCCATGGGTGCAATTATGAACGGTATGGCGGCGGGCGGCGTGCGTGCATACGGTTCGACTTTTTTGGTGTTTGCGGATTATATGCGTCCGTCTATTCGAATCGCTGCAATGTCTGGGTTGCCGGTTGTATATGTGTTTAGTCACGATAGTGTTGCGGTTGGCGAAGATGGTCCCACGCATCAGCCTGTTGAGCAATTGGCATCATTGCGATTGATTCCAAATTTAAATGTGTTGCGACCTGCAAATAAAACAGAGGTTGCGTGGGCTTGGCAAACGGCATTAAATGATGTGATGCGACCGTCTGCAATTATTTTATCGCGACAAAAGTTTTTGCAAATTGCGACACCAAGTGGCACAGATTTATCAAATGGTGCGTATGTCATTTATCCTGCAACGGCGCGTCGTGTTCGAATCACAATTATTGCCACCGGTGCAGATGTTCCATTTGCTGTCGCGGTGGCAAAAAAAATTGGACCGTCGGTCCAGGTTGTATCTATGCCGTCTGTTGAAAAATTCCGTGGCACATCACAAAAATTCCAGCGTGATATTTTGCGCGGATTTGTGGTTGCAATTGAATCAGGTGTATCGGCACCATGGTTTGAATTTGCAGATGCTGTATGCGGAATTGATCGATTTGGTATGTCTGGGGACGGACAATCGGTTTTGCGTGCGATGGGCATGGATATAGATACAGTGGCGGCGGATATTTGTAAAAAGATGAAATAATTATGTCGAATTATATTTTTACTTTGGACGATGGTGGTGAAATTCCTGTTGTAATTGAATCAAAACGCGGGGCGAAAAATATTATTTTGCGACCCAAAACATCAGGCGAATTTGAAATTCATATTTCAAAACCGTATTTGGTGCCTGAAAGCAATGCTGTGCGTTTTTTGGAATCTAAACGCAAATGGGTAAATATGATTTTTGCGCGCGCACCAAAAAAATGCCCAATTTGTGATGGTGATGAAATAGAATTTTTGAATAGACGTGTGTGTATAAAACGTTCGCCAGGGGTGCGTTCGAACAGTTTGATTAAAAACGCAGACGGCACATGGACTTTGTTGGTTGGCGGAACGCCTGATATGTTTGAACGGCGTGTGCGTGATGTGATAAAGGCAGAATTGTTAAAAGAAATCAAAAATATTATTCGAACAACACCGCGGGAATTTTGGCCGTCGCGGATTGCTTTGCGTGATACAACATCGCGTTGGGGGTCGTGTTCTTCGACTGGGACGATGTCTTTTTCGTGGCGATTGGCTTTTGCGCCAGTGTCTGTTATGCGGTATGTTGTTATGCATGAATTGTCACATAAAAAACATATGGATCATTCGCCGGCATTTTGGCGCCAGGTGACAGAATTATATGGTTTTGGGGTTGAACGGGCTAAACGGTGGCTGACGCAAAATGGCGCATCGCTGCATCGGTATTTTTAGGTTTTTATTTTTTGTTCTTGCATTAAATTTGTATATTATGATACAATTGTGAATGTCGATGGGTGTTCCATTGATGAGGTGTCGTAACCTCTTGTTCATGGCGTCTGCGGGGACGTTAAATACCACTCCAACTGTATTTGGTTGGAGGGTGGTGATATACATAAATAAGCCCACTATTTTCCATGAATGATAGTTACGAACCTCCAACCGCCTTTTGAAACTGGTGGTTTTTTTATTGAAAAAATCGGTTGGAGAGATTGATTATGAAGCGATTGTTTGTGATGGGGTTATTGTTTATGTTTATGGCGGTTGCGCCAGTCGTGTCGTCATTTGCCGCGGAACCGGAGGTGGTGACAAATTCTGGACCAATATCGTCGGTGACTGTGGCGGGTTTGGTTGAACAGAACGGCACCCCAACACCAACAACCCCAATTGACATTGTGAGTAATAATGGTGTGTTGAGAGCAAGTGTAAATGAGTTTGATGCAAGTGCTGTAACAAATGGTTATTTTTATAATGCTGAGTTAGAGTGGGTTGCAAACTCTTCGGTTTATACAACAGATTATATGAAAACCGTAAAAGGCAAATACACATTGACGGTAAATAGAGTGGCGAGCCAAACTGCTACTGTAAATGTTCGTATAAATTTATTTAATGCTAATAATGTTATACAATCGCAAACTGTTATTCCTATAACACCTGAAACAACGGAATTTACATACGAAGTTGATATACCCGATGGTATTTCTTATGTAAGAATATCAACAAACCCTGCAATGATAACAATTACAGATTTTAGAAATTCTAAACCAATCTACACAGATGGCGAGGTTGAAACGATTGCGGACAGTGCGAATCATACCGCAACGGTGGCGACTTTGTTGGGTGTTGGCGATTATCGTGATACTCAAAATATCAACACTGGCGCAATCACGAGAAATGTCGGGGTAAAGGTGTTGAATGGAACGGAAAATTGGACATACAATGCAGAGCAGTCAAGATTTATAACAAACGTTTCAAATCTGGTTGTGGCAACGGCACGCACCTTACCTTTTGTTTGCACACATTATCAAGTAACTTATCGTTCAACAACAGCACCAGGTTATATCTATAATAGTAGTAATAAACAACAAATAATGATAACAGATGCTCATACAAGCGTTGAAAATTGGACACAATGGTTAGCCGACCAATACGCAAACGGAACACCTGTCATAATTGTTTATCCGCTGGCAACACCAACAACGGAAACTGTCGCAGGACAGACCATGACCACCGCACCGGTTAATAATCGCACAGGTGGTGTGGCCGGTATGACCATTACAACCCTGTTGTCGTCGGGCGCCAGTGTTGTCACAACAATCACTGCAAACGCAATCAAAATTGCGACGACGGCGTATAACAGCGCGCGGTTTAGTCCGGTGGTGACAGATTTAAATAGCGCGGTGGCGACCATACGCGAAATCGTCACAAAAACGATAAATCAAACCGCCGCGATAGCCAGTTTGCAAGCGGACAAGCAGACCCGCCCGGAAGATGCTTGTCCTGCGGGCCCGCACTGGTTCCCGATTATAGAGGCACCAGAAAATACGGAATGAAAATTCATTGGTTTTTAGTTGAATTTTGGAATTTTTGCTATTATAATCACAGTATGACTGTGAATAAATTACATTTTTATCATATTTTGCATCACGCCCATTGGGCGTCGTGTTTCTAGCATATATATCCATTTTGGCGATATAGTTCATTTGAAAAAAATCAAGTTTAACAAATTTTAACCATAGGAATTAAGTTATGGATTTAAAACCTACAAAACCTTTGTCGGGATTTATAGAATTATTACCGGCGCAACAACGGTGTTTTGATTATTGTGCGGCGCGTATGCAAAATGTTTTGAAATTGGCTGGCTTTTCTATGTTGGATTTGCCTGCGATTGAACGTGCCGAAGTTTTAACAGATAAAGACAACTGGGACGAAATCGAAACCCAAATGTTTTTATTTCAAAAAGGCGATACGAAAATGGGGCTGCGTTATGACGGAACTGTTGGATTGTCGCGCTATGTTGCAGGACACCTGAACGATTTAGTGTTTCCGTTTCGTGCATCACAGTTTTCCAAACGGTATCGTGGCGAACGCGCACAGAAAGGGCGCTATCGTGAATTTTACCAAATGGATTTGGATATCATGGGAATAAATTCTTTATCAACAAATTATGATGCGGAAATTATTTCTGTGATAAATCGCGCGTTGGAATCTGTTAATGAATTTATTGGACCAGTTGAGGTTTTAATTGGTTCTCGTCCGTTTTGGGACGCTTTGTTCGATTATTTGGAAATGAACGCAGAACAGAAAAAAGATGTGTTTGTCTTAATCGATAAACGCGATAAAATGGGCGAAGAAGACTTTGCCGAAGGTTTGCGTGATACATTAAATAACGCCGATAAAGAAAATTTAATAAAATCTGTATTTACAGACGGTTATAAACAGTTTATAAACAAAACTGACAACTTAAATTCTGCGATTGATGAATTGAATAATTTTATGGGTGTGTTGCTTGGCATGGGGGTAAAAAATGCCCGGATAGACCTGTCGATTACACGCGGTTTGGCATACTATACTGGGCTGGTTTTCGAATTTAAATTGATAAATCATCCGGAATTAGGAACGGCGGCTGGTGGTGGTCGTTATGCGGATTTAACGGGTAAATTTTCCAAAACCAAAATTATTGGGGTTGGGGCGGCGATTGGTTTTTCACGAATCTTTGCGGCCATGTTGGAAAATAACCAGATTGATTTGTCGCGGTTTGAAAATCCAATTGATGTTGCAGTGTTGGTAATGGGCGACAATAATGTTGCCTATGCGTCAAGTATCGTAAATGCGTTGAGAGATGAAGGTATTGCGGCTGTGTCGTATTTGGATACCGATAAAAAGTTTAAAAATCAAATTGAATACGCTGATAAAATCAAGGCTAAATTCAGTATGATAATTGGCGATAATGAATCACAAAGTAAAGTTGTTGCGTTGAAAAATATGACATCTGGCGAACAACAGACTTTGTCTTTGGCGGACGCAATAAAATTGGTAAGGGTGGCATAAATGATTATAGAAGAAAAATTACGCGATATTCAGGCCAAAGCCGCAGAAATTAGCGAACAGATGAATTCTGGGACGGTTTCTGGTGATGAATTGACTAAATTGGCGCGTGAATATTCGCGGTTAAGTGAGTTGTTGCCGTTAATAGACAGATATTTTCAAACCGTTCAGGGTATCGCGGACGCAAACGAAATGTTGGCAGATGCCGAATTGCGTGATGTTGCAAATGCTCAATTGGTGGAATTAAAGGCACAATTACCTGATGTGGAACGCGAATTGCAAATTGCGTTATTGCCACGTGATGCCGCCGACGATAACAGTGTGATTATGGAAATTCGCGCGGGTGTTGGTGGTGAAGAATCTGCGTTGTTTGCGGGCGATTTGTATAATCAATATAAATCTTATGCTTTGCGCAAGGGTTGGAAAATAGAAGTTATAGAGGAAAATCCAACATCTTTGCATGGGTACAAAGAAATTGTGTTTAAAATCGATGGTGTGGGGGCTTATGCGCGCATGAAATTTGAATCTGGAATTCATCGTGTGCAACGTGTCCCAGAAACCGAGGCATCGGGTCGTATTCATACATCTGCGGCATCTGTTGCTGTTATGCCCGAGGCCAAAGAAATCGATGTTGTTATCGAAGATAAAGATATTCGTATTGATGTGTTCAGGGCGTCTGGGGCCGGTGGTCAGCATGTTAATAAAACCGATAGTGCAATTCGTATTACCCACTTTCCGTCCGGTATTGTTGTGACATGTCAAAATGAACGTAGTCAATTTCAAAACAAGGCTTCGGCTATGGCTGTGTTGCGTTCAAAATTATACGAAAAACAAAGACTTGAACAACAAAACGAAAGTAATGGTGCAAGGCGGACTATGGTTGGTTCTGGGGACCGCAGTGAAAAGATTAGAACATATAATTTTCCAGAACAACGCGTGACCGACCACAGAATAAAACTGACTTTATACAAGTTAGATGATATTTTGGCGGGTGGTGAAGGTTTGGACGAAATGATAGACGCATTGATTGCGGCTGATCAATTGGAACGTTTGTCAAATATGGATTGAAATTGAGTTTGTGTTTATGATAATATTTAAAATATGACAAGAAACCCAAAAATAGTTTTAGATAAACCAATAGTTATGGTTGGATTGATGGGGGCGGGCAAAACGTCCGTTGGTCGTGCATTGGCGCGCAGTTTGGGTATTGATTTTGTGGATTCTGATTGTGAAATCGAAACGGCGGCTGGGGCATCGGTTGTTGATATTTTTTCAATGTATGGCGAACAAGAATTTAGACGCGCTGAAAAATCTGTGATTGAACGGTTGCTGGTGGCAAAACCACGTGTAAAGGTTATCTCCACGGGCGAGGGCGCATTTATCACACCTGCGGTGCGGGAAATGGTGTTGCGCGATGCAATCAGTATTTGGTTAAAGGCTGATTTGGATTTGTTGGTAAAACGGACTAATTTTCGTCATACGCGACCGCAGTTGTTAAATAACGACAGCAGGGTGATTTTATCACAGTTAATCAAAGAGAGATATGAAACCTATGCTATGGCTAACATAATGGTTGAAACGCATGACGAAAGCCTGCGCAAAACATTAAATGCGGTGTTGCGTGCATTGGCGCAATATCAAAATTCGCACAATGAAACCAAGATTGGAACAAAAAACAATGAACAAGAACAAACAAAACAAAAAGGATAGAAAAATGGGTATGTTAAAAGACTTTAAAACTTTTATAAATCGCGGCAATGCAATCGATATGGCTGTTGGTATCATCGTTGGGTCGGTGATGACATCGGTTGTTAATTCTTTGGTCAAAGATGTTATGATGCCACCGATTGGATTGTTGATTGGTGGAATTGATTTTTCTGATTGGAAAATTGTTCTGGGGGCGGATTCTGCAATTGGAATTGGTATGTTTATCAATGCACTTATCAGTTTCTTAATTACAATGTTTGCGGTGTTTTTGGTTGTGCGTATTGCTGCCAAGGCCAAATCGAAACAACCGGTCACAACACATGCGTGTCCATATTGCCAATCTACAATCAGTAATGCGGCGACAAAATGTCCATATTGCTGTTCAAATGTGAAACCTGTTGAAACAGTGGCAGGGGAAGAGAGCGATTTGGAAAAAGGTGTTAAAAATTTAACAAAATTGGCTGGCACTGGATTAAATAAAATTAAAAAGGCTGCCAAGATAAAAAAATAATTTATCGTGATAAAAAAAGTTCAGGTGTCGTGCAAAAAGTCTGCACGACATTTTTTTTGTTTTTTTTGGATAGGGGGCTGGTCACATCAGGGGGCATGGGTGAGTGTTTATAGACGGTATAAGTTTCGATTGTAAAAAGGCGCATAATGTATATTATGTATAGTTAGATATGCCGATTGCATATCTAACTATACATAATATAACTAGTCGTGCGGGTTTCTTTGGCTTGTACAAACAATAAACAGACATAATATACCAAAAGCATAGTGCTTTGTTTAAGCGGATTTTGGCGGGATTCTGCGGGTTTGGCGATGGTTTTGTGCTTTGGTATTTGTGTGTTATTGTTTCTTTAATCGATTTTCAGCGACCTTGTCATATATTTATATGCTTTTTATGTATCAAAGCCCTGAAAATCAATCGATTTTGGGCGCGTTCGTCGTCCAATTATATGATTAAATTTATTCATCGCGTTTAAAATCGATTGGTGATTTTTGTGTGTGTAAAAACGCTGAAAAATGCAGAAATATTGGCATAGGGCGATTTTTATAAAATTTTGGTAAATGGTGATAATTCGTTCAACCCCTTGGTTTTGTTGGTGTTGCGCAGATTTTGCGTGGTCGCCCAAGGATTTGAATTTATTAAACAAAAAAATTAAAAATTTTTGTAATTTTTATAAAAAAATAAATTTTATATCGTAAATTTTATTGATTGCAAATTGATATTTTCAAATTGTGCAAATGTGTCAAATATCAAAATATGCAAAAATATGGCAAAAATCACTAAAAAGCCTGAATTTTGGCAAAATTCGCCCTATTTTCATACTAAAAATTGCAAAAAATGGCGGATTTCTGCGGGTTTGCGGTGATTTTTTACGGTTGTTGCCCTTTCCTGCCCTGGATTTTTAGGTGTTTTTGTGGTGGTTTAAAATATTGCTTGCGTTATTTGTTTCGATTTTTAACAATACACCTGAATTCAATTGGAGTTGAATTCGGGGCTGTGAAGAGCCTTAAACACATCCCGATGCAAGATTTGTGTCGTTATTCCACCTGGATTGCGTTGATTTTACGAATCGCAATTCTTGATTAATGTATATAGATTTTGCATCGGCATATATTTAAATATGGCTGGTGCTGGTGTTTTTGTTGGTGTCATATTTTTATATATGCAATAATTTTTAATATCAATGTTAAATGCCCAAACCAAATTTTTTGGTCGGGGTGCCATATGTACGAAAAGACATGTGGAATCATTGGATGTGTATGATTTCTTCAACGCCCCGACCGCTCTTTATTGAAAGACGGTATTTTTTTTGAAAAAAATATCAAAAAACAACAGAGAGAAAAAGGATTGGGAATGAATAAATTTTTATTTGGAATATTGGGGTTGTTATTCGCTGTGCCGGCTGTCGCAGACACCCTGCCCGCCGGTTATACAGAATTAGAATATATCCAATCCACAGGAACACAGTATATTGATACGGGGATTATACCGAATGGCTCAACGAAAGTAGAAATGGTGGCGCAAGCGAATTATAGTAGTGATTTAAGATTTTTTGGTGCTGTTGCTGGGAGTGAGACACCACTATATTTTGCTGCGGGTTATTCTGTTTCTGGTAAGTGGAATAACATGTATAACAGTACTAATAACGTTGTTAGCAATGATGTAACAGGCTTTCTTGCGGACAAGTTAGAACATAAAATAGTAAAAGATAATGTTTTAAGTGTGGACGGCAACGTTTTAAATACTATAAGTGTTGCAAGTTTTGAACTTCCTGTCAGCATGTATTTATTTACTGTGAACGACAATGAGAATCCGGGCGTTTTGAGACCAATGCTTATAAAATATGCCAAAATATGGAACAACAACACCCTTGTTCGTGATTTTGTACCTGCAAAAAATAGTTCTGGTGTAATTGGTATGTATGATACGGTCAGTGGGAATTTTTTCACCAACGCGGGCAGCGGAACATTTATCGCCGGGCCGGTGGTGGTGTTAAACCCATGCCGGAATTTGTTTGATATTTCACAAACTGCAACAAAAGAATTTGTAACCACCGATAGAATATGGACCAGATATAATATAGATGTTTCATCTGTTAGTTTATCGGCTGGTACATGGTCGTCGAAACATACCGATTTTATATCACCTGGAACCTATACAATTACAGTAAATGGTACAGCAAATGGCATTGATAATATTGCTATTCGTGGTTACGATGGCTCAAATATTAGTGTTCTAAGGAGAGGCAATGGCACATTCACAATAACCAAACCTACACAAATCTGGATTTTTACCGCGTCACCTGAAGTTATCGCAGGCATTACAGAAATTATGCTCGAACAAGGTGATACCGCAACTGCATATGTTCCGTATTGCGCACCGGATATCAAAATTGCGACAACTGCATACAATACTGCGCGGTTTAGCCCTGTGGTGACTGAATTGAACGATACGATTGCAACGATACGCGATGTTGTCACAAACACTATCAATCAAACCGCGGCGATTGCGGATTTGCAGGCAACCAAACAAACCCGCCCGAACGAAACCTGCCCCGCCGGTAAAAAGTGCTTGCTGGTCGAAGACGACGCCGGCCAACCCCATTGGTACGAAATTATCGAAAGCGCAGATTGACAGTTTTGATTTAGAAAGCCCCGAACACAATTCCCGCGTGGGCACCCAGTGACGATTTTGCTTTGTGTAAAATCTACTCGTGGTCCCTCTAAAAAAAGGCTTTTATTTCTAAATCAAGAAGCACCCATAGAAATATGGGTGTTTTTTTGTTTGTTTATCAATAAAAATCTTGAAATTGCTATGTTTTCTGTATAAAATTGTTGGGTGCGAATTCTGCAAACAAAGGACAAAATATGACAGACGATATGAAAAAAGTTGTTGAACGCGAATCTAAATGGCAACGCCGTTGGCGCGATGCAAAGGCCTTTGTGCCGAAAAATGATGATTCAAAACCACGTTATTATAATTTGGTCGAATTTCCTTTCTTGTCTGGTGCGGGATTGCATGCGGGGCATTTGTTGATTTATACCGGTATGGACGTTATGTCGCGTTTTTGCAGACATTTGGGTTATGATGTTTTGTTTCCTATGGGATTCGATGCAATGGGAATTACCGCCGAACATTATGCAACAAAAATCGGGCGGCACCCTGCTGATATTGCCACTGAATTAAAAAAATCTTATGCGGCGGTTATTGACCAAGCGGGTTGGTCGGTAAATCCTGAAACGCGTGTGGCAACATCTGACCCAGAATATATTAAATGGACCCAATGGATGTTTATTCAATTTTTTAAGGCTGGGTTGGCTTATAAATCTGAACTGCCAATGAATTGGTGCCCAAACTGCAAAACCAGCCTGACCAATGAAGAATTAGAAGACGGTTGTTGTGATCGTTGCCATGGACCAGTTGAAAAGAAAATTAAATTACAATGGAATTTGGCTTTGTCAAAATATGCCGATAAATTGTTGGACGGTCTGCGCGATTTGGATTTTGATGAACGCGTTAAAAAAGATGAAATTAATTTGATTGGAAAATCACATGGTGCCGATGTCGATTTCCGCGTTGGTGATGATATTATGACGGTTTATACAACACGTGTTGATACTATATTCGGTGTGACTTTTTGTGTGATTGCGCCCGAACATAAATTGTTGCGTAAATGGTTGGATACGGGGCGCATCAAAAATGCGGCGGCGGTCGAAGAATATATTAAACAATCATCGGCAAAAAGTGAAATTGAAAGAACAGATTCAACCAAAGAAAAAACCGGTGTTAAACTGGAAGGTATTGCCGCAATAAATCCGTTTAATGGACGCGAAATTCCAATCTTTACATCTGATTATGTGTTGGTTGATTATGCGTATGGAACGATTATGGCTGTGCCGGCGCATGATTCACGCGACTGGGATTTTGCAAAAAAATTTGGCTTGGAAATTATTCCAGTGTTGGCTGGTGGCGAACCTGATAAAGTTTGGGAAGGCGATGGCAAACACATTAATTCATCGTTCTTGGACGGTATGGGCAAGCAAGATGCAATCGATGCCGCAATTAAATATGGAACTGAACATGGTTTTGCACGCGGAACAACAAAATATAAATTAAAAGATTGGGGCTTTTCGCGTCAAATGTATTGGGGCGAACCTATTCCTTTGGTTTATTGTGATAAATGTGGTTGGGTGCCGGTGCCTGATGATCAATTACCTGTGATGCAACCGTATATGACGGATTACAAACCAACCGATGATGGCGAAAGTCCGCTTGCACGTGCAACTGATTGGGTGAATACAACATGTCCAAAATGCGGTGGTGCGGCACATCGTGAAACAGATACTATGCCGGGTTGGGCCGGGTCTTCGTGGTATTATTTGCGTTATTTGGACCCACACAATGACCAAGAATTTTGCAGCAAAGACCAGATGGAAAAATGGATGCCGGTGACACATTATAATGGCGGTCATGAACATAATACGCGTCATTTGATTTATTCGCGATTCTGGCATCATGCCTTGTTCGATTTGGGTTTGGTAAATACCCCAGAGCCATATAAAAAACGAACTGCACAAGGTTTGGTGTTGGGCAGTGACGGTTATAAAATGTCTAAATCACGCGGCAATGGGTTCCAGGTTTCAGAATTGTTGGACCGCGTTGGTGCCGATGCGTCGCGTTTGGCAATATTGTCGTTGGGACCATGGAAAAATAATACAATTTGGTCCGAAGGCGCCCTGTCTGGTGTGCAAAGATTTTTAAAACGTGTCGAGGCCTTTGCAGATAATTTGACAGATGATAAATTAACAGAATCACAAGAAAGATTGGTTAATCGTTTGATTGCAGATGTGACCGACAGAATTGAAAATATGAATTTCAATACTGCGATTTCTGGAATGATGGAATTTATCAATGCTTTTCCGGGTGGAAAAATGCCACGTGCGGCCTATTCTGTTTTGATTCAATTGTTAAATCCGTTTGCACCACATTTGACCGAAGAAATGTGGGAAAAAATCGGGCATACCAATATGATGGTGTTTGAACCTTGGCCGGTTGCCGATACATCGAAATTGGCGGATAATGATATGACTATTGTTGTGTCTGTAAATGGCAAACGCGTGCGTGATTTTACTGTCCCGGTTGCCATTGCCGAAGATGAATTGGTGGAACAAGCCAAACAAAATGCCACCAAACAGTTAGATGGTGCAACAATTATCAAAACAATTGTGGTGCCAAAAAAATTGGTGAATTTTGTTGTGAAAAAATAATTTATTAAATCGCCCTGTTCCCAGGGCGTTTTTTGTTTGTGCGGATAAATCTTGACAAAAAATATTTTTATACTATATTTACAGTATGAAGAAAGAAAATCAAATTTTGCCTGGAACGCCCGCGTGGGAACGCATTTGCGAACAATGTGGATTGTGTTGTTTGCTGAAAACCCCAGATGAATACGGCCGTATATGTTTGACGCGTGTGCGTTGTCGGCATTTGGGTAAAAATCGTTTGTGCGATTGTTATAATATTGATTTTTCGGCGCGCGTGAATGAAGATTGCGACAGTTGTTTTAAAAGCAACGGCAGTCCGGTGAATTTTGATACCCTGCACCATGATTATGTTGTTCCGGGTTTTTGTCCGTATGTTAAAAAGTTTGTTGCACCAAATAAATTAGTGCGTCCTGATATCGATTTTGAAAATACAGTCAGCGAAGACGAATTGGTGGCGGGTGAAAAATTGACGGACTATGTTATTCCGGGAACGGCAAAGTATTTCAAATATAATCCGGCGGTGACAAAAAAATTGCAAGATTTATATACAAAATAAAAATAGTGCCATTTGGCACTGTTTTTATGATATTTTTTCAATTCTGCGACGGCGTTTTTCACAATCGTCAAATGGACTTTCCAAAAATGCCTGGGTGCAAAGGTATGCAACCTCTATGTCAATATCATCGGCCGCCAATGCCAAAACATTTATATCGTCGTGAAAACGGTCATCGCGCGCCTGTTCGGGTCTGTTGCAACGCGATGCGCGAATATGGCGATAACGGTTCGCCGCGATTTCCATGCCGGCACCTGTGCCACAAACCAAAATACCACGCGACATTTTATCGTTCAACATTGCGTCGGCTAGTTTTGCCGCAATATCAGGAAAATCCACAGGTGTTGTCATGTCGTTTGTTCCCAAATCTATGGTTTCATAACCTGCGGCATTTAACATTTCAATCAAATATAATTTTACACCCACACCACGATGGTCGGCGCCAATAAATATTTTTGATATTTTATTTGTCATTTGTGTTTCCTTTGTCTTTGCGTTTCGCCAATTTGCATTCTAATTCGGTATTGCTGGTTATGTTCAGGGTTCTGTATGTTAATGTGCCACTCATTTTTGCATTGCTGAAAATATTTGCGGTATATACCGTTGCAGAACCTTTTAATTCGCCATGTAAAAATAATGTGTCGCAAAATATGTCGCCAATTACATGGCCGCCGCGACCGATAACAATTGTGTCTGCGGTAATGTCACCACGAACAGTTCCATGAATTTGGACGGTTAAATCAGATTTTATATCGCCGTTTATATGACAGCCTGCACCAATAACGGTTGGCGACTGTTTTTCATCTGCGTTTGTAAATGCCAGCATTTTTCTTTCCTTCGTTTTCTTTTTTTATTCTTTTACAAATTTCGCCGGATTAAATTGGTTGCCTTTGTATTTAATTTCGTAATGCAGGTGTGCGCCTGTTGAACGCCCCGATGAACCGCCCAGACCAACAACCGTCCCGGGCCTGACCCAATCGCCACGCGACACCAATGGTTTAGATAAATGCGCATATAATGTTGAAAACCCAAGTCCATGGTCAATTTCAACCGTTAATCCGTATCCGCTACGTTCGCCAACCGATACAACACGTCCAGGCGCAACGGCAGATAATTCAGTGCCAATTTTGCCGGCAAAGTCAATACCCTTGTGTTTTTTTGGTTTTTTTGTAAATGGGTCTGTTCTCATGCCGAATCCAGATGTGACGTGTGTGTTTTTAACCGGCGAACCCAATGGCAAAACAGTTGCCAGTTTGGATAACCCGGCCCACATTTCCAGGTTTGATGCCAACTTTTTATACTTTGTATCGACGTCTGTATGAAATGTTATCGGTGTAAATATGTTATTTACAATAGGATTTGAATATTTGTTTGCGTTTTGTATCAGTGTTTGTTCTTGGATTCCCAACGATAATAAAGTCGAATTTATTTTATTTAATTGTTGGCGTAATTCTTTGACGTGTTCATCAGTAATTTTTGTGACACCGTTTATAATTTCATTGTCTGCATCGGCGATGATATTCATGTTTTCCAATAATTGTTCGTTTTGTTCGCGGATTGTTGCGTTTTCTGCGCGAACCATATCGTATGCCACAGATAAATCTGCAATTTTCAAAAAGTCTGGATTATAATCACGTGCGGCAAATAGTTCTGCAACGCGTGTTTTTAAAAAGTCCAATTCGCCCCAAATTTTAACCCTGGAATTTGTTAGATTTTCGCGTTCTGCATCGGTTAGTTTTTTTGAATTTGTTATTTTGTCGTCTATGACATTTAGTTCGCGTGTTAATTCGTTGAATTTTCCCAGATAGGCCTGTAAATCTATGACCTGGCGGTCATGATATTCGCGTTCTTGCTGTAATTGTTGGGTTCGTTTTTGCAACATTGGACGATGGTATATAAAAACATAAGTGGACCACGAAGCCCACACAATCAGCCCTATTTTGCCAACAAATTTCGTGAAACGCCAAAATGTACTTTGGTTAAAACTATAAACATTTCCACGTGGTGTGTCCATAACCGTAAATTCGCGCGGTGGAAACAGTCGAACTATCATTTTCCACAATGTGCGAAATGGCCATGTCAAAAATGCCCACGCAGATGTAAAATGTCTTGTAATAAAGTTTAACATTATGGTTTTATATTAGACAAAATTTTTTTAATAGTCAAGCCGTCACGCAAAACCGGATTATGATTCATTGGAAAACCAATATGAATAACACTGGGGCCGTATGAACACGCGCGTGCGCTGATTAAAACACGTTCGGCAATAGGCTTGGTTCCAAACAGTGGAATTATATTTATACTGCCAAAACTTTTGCCGATGACGGCCAAAACCTCGCCCAGACGGGCGGCATCAACGATTGTGCAGAAATGCCCCCCAGGACGAACGCGTGCAATACAACGACGTATCCAATGCGATAAATCGGCATTATGATGTGCCTGGGGATTTTTCTTTTTCGCACTGCCCTTGAAATATGGTGGGTTTGTCACAACCAAGTCAAAAGTTCTTGGCGTTGACCAGGTCAAAATATCTTGGTTCATCAATTCGATTTTAAAGTGGTTTAATTCGGCATTGCGTTCGCATACCGCCAACATTTCATCGGAAATGTCAATCCCCATAATTGGTGTGTTTGGAAAATGCCGATGCAGGCATAATGATACACCCCCAGAACCAACACCGACATCTAGGATATTTTCAGGACGTGTTGGTGCCATTGCCGCCAACCAAACTGCATCAGATGTGGGATTATAACTGGAACGATACATTTTAACAGTTCCGTTTAACAAAGTAAAAATTTCTTGTGTTTCCATAATACCTGTATCATAATAGCAAAAAACAAAAAAGGCAAGTATATGTTTGATGAATCTTTGGTTGTGCAAAGTGCAATTAGTGCATTTAATAATGCGGCATTGGCGGCACCTGCGTTTTTTTGGTGGGGATTGTTGATGTTGCCATTGTTTTATGTTGCGTATAAGTTCGGCAACAGGTTCTTGGATATGATTGGTTGGAACAGTGTTAGTGTCCAAGTTCGCGTTATCAAATGGACCGTTATCATGTCTTTGATTTGGTTGGTGTTGTTTGGTGGAAATTATACTGTTTTGCGCGATGCTGAAACTTTGTTGCCTTTCGTGACCGCCTTGGTTGCGTTTATTGGTATGGTTTTTGTTGGGTATAATACGCGTGATATTCAGTTGCCAAAATATCGGGAATTGACGCGTGCAAAAAAATGGCGTTATGTTGGGTTTTGTGTCTTGATTTTGGCCATTATTGGATTAACAGATACACATAATTGGTGGGGGCCTGTTTTACAGATTGCGGCATTTGTTGGTGGTGGATATGTTGGTCGCGTTATGAAATATAATATTAGAAATGTGCCGTTTGTTTCTGGGTTTTTGTTGTTATTTACGATAATGATTTTGATGCAACCTGAATTTTTCCGGTTTGGTCAGTTGGGAAATTTGACTTTGTTGCATTTGGCTGGAATTTGTTTTGTTGGAATTCCGTTGGTTGCATCGATTGTTTTGCGCAATGTTAATCCACAAAATAAAATTTATCACAGTGCATATGTTAAATTAAAATGGCTGATGCGGTGTTTGGTTGCGTTGGCGGGTGTTTTGTTTGTTATGACAGAATCTGTGCCGGTGTTTATTGGAACATGTGGATTGGCGGCTGGTCTTGCGTGGTTAAAGGTTATACATGCAAAATCTGTGCCAGAACATTTATCTGCAAGATTGTTGATGTTGGGTATTTTTGCGTTTGGATTGATAACGGTTATGCCGGTTATTTCGTGCATGGCTATTTTGGGTTGGCAATCAATCCCATCAGGTGATTTTTTACACGAAGTTCGGGCTTTGTTATAATTTGTTATATTTCTTGAATACCACTTTTATTTTATTTGATGTATTATCATACGGTAATTTAACATATAAAGGATAGGTTTATGAGTGATATACATCCAAGTGCTATTATAAAACCGGGTGCGGTTATTGGCGCAGATTGCAAGATTGGTCCAAATTGTATCGTTGGTGAAAATGTCGTTTTGGGCGATCGCGTGGAATTGGTTTCCAATGTTGTTATTGATGGAAAAACATCAATTGGTGATGATTCTATTGTTTATCCATTTGCTGTATTGGGGGTTATGAGTCAAGATTTAAAATGGCAAGATGAATCCACTATGACCGGATTGCGTATTGGAAAACGTTGCAGAATTCGTGAATATGTGACAATTCATTCTGGGACACCTGCGTCAGACGGAACAGAAATTGGTGACGATTGTCAAATTATGGTAAATGCGCACGTGGGGCATGATTGTAAAATCGGCAACAGTGTTGTGATGTCTAATTTGGTTCAGGTCGCCGGACATGTAGAGGTTGAAGATTTTGCAATTTTGTCTGGTGGTGTGATGGTTTTGCAATTTGTTCGTATTGGTCGTAATGCGTTTGTGGCGGCAATGTCTGGGGTTGGTAATGATGTTTTGCCATATGCAATATACGAAGGTGCCGGTGGCCGCGCGGTATATCGCACAATCAATCGTGTTGGTTTGATGCGTCATGGTTTCACAAATGAAGATATGCATGCAATTCATTCTGTATATTCGGCGGTATTTCGTGAAACCGAAGGCACTGTCGAAGAACGTTTAAATCGTGTCCGCAAAGATGTTAAAAACAATAAATATGCAATGGACGCCATAGATTTTATTGAAAATCGTTCAAAACGTGGAATTGGAACCGCAAAAAATGCCGAATAAAAAAACTGTATTTATCATAGCCGGCGAAGTTTCTGGTGATGTTTTGGGGGCAAATGTTATGCGCGCCGCCAAGAATACAGATTTTATTGGTGTTGGTGGGCAAAATATGATTGATGCGGGGTTAAAACCGATATTTCCTATGTCTGATTTGGCGGTTATGGGGCTGATAGAGGTTTTGGCACATGCGCGCACATTAAAAAAACGTATAAAACAAACAATCAATGCAATTTTGAAAACAAAACCTGATTTGGTTTTGACCATAGATTCGCCGGGCTTTGCGCGTGCGGTTGTTTCGGGGGTAAAAAAATCGGCGGCTGGCCAGAAATTGATTGCAGACGGATTGAAATTTCATCATGTTGTCGCACCCCAGGTTTGGGCATGGCGACCGGGACGTGCAAAAAAATATGCGGCTATATTTGATAAATTATATGCGTTTTTTGATTTTGAAATCCCCTATTTTACCAAATATGGATTAGAAACGATTGCGGTTGGTCATCCGGTGGCGGATAATGTTTTGGGAAATTATCATCAAAAAAATACACGTGGTAAAAAAATCGTTGCGTTAATGCCAGGCAGTCGTGTTAGCGAGGTAAAAAAAATCCTGCCAGTGTTTCAACAGGTTGTTGAACAAATACCAAATGATAAATACAGATTTATAATTCCAACCGTTGAAACAACCGATGCAATTGTGCGTTCGGCGGTGTCAAAATGGACGGTTGCCCCGGAAATTATATCATCAACGGCCAGGTATAATTTGTATGAAAAAACATTTGTTGCAATCGCGGCGAGTGGTACAGTGTCGGCCGAATTGGCGATGGTTCATGTGCCTGCGATAATTGTGTATCGTATGAATTGGCTGACATCAATTATTGGGCGGTTGTTGGTTCATGTAAAATGGGTTTCATTGGTAAATATTTTATTAAATCGTGGTGTTTATCCTGAATTATTGGGTCGTGCCGCAAATGCGAAAAATATTTTAAATCATTTTCATAATATTGCCGATAATCAACAAGTTCGCAGAAAAATGATTGCTGAATTATCGGCGGCGGATAAACTGTGGCGTCCAAACGATGATTCTGTCGGGGAACGAATTGCCGCAGATTTGTTTTAATAATAAAAAATAAATTGTCACAAAAGTTTTAATCGTTTCCTGTAATAATTATATTGGCCCCAGACTGAGGGAAATTATCATCTATAATATTGCTTGTGATGTCTGTGGCTGTTATGGCATCTACAGTCTCGTTATTAGTGTTCTTGCATTTATAACCAATAAAGTTATCGCCGTTGATTGTTGGGTATTCTGTTGGACAACATAAATATATAGTTGGACCACCACCTGTAACTATAGAGCATTGACCATTGGCGCAATTTTCACCATCTGTGACATGTTTGATTGCCACATAGTTGCTTGGGCAACATTTTATTTCTGCGCGTTCATTATTTCCGGTATTTGTCCCAGACGTTGTCACTGTTGTGGTCACCCAATCAAATGGGCATTTTGCACAATCGCCTGCATTTAAACCATAATTGTTATCTGTGGTGTTGGTTGGTTTTTCGGTTAATACATTAACACCAAATGGACATACTTGGTTTTTCGTATTTACATTGGCATTACACCAATCGTTTTCTGTTGGTAAATCTGACGCAGATTTCGGTTTGTATGGCCACAGTGTAAATGATGATGTTTCGGTTGGGTCATTTTTGGGTGCATCTGCGGTCCCGGTATTTGTTTGATTTATTGCGGTGACAAAGTCATTTTTCGTGCAAGAGTTGGATAATCCGTATGCTATTGTTTGTGTTGCAGAATACTCGGTTTGGCTGACTGGGGTCACATTATATATTGTTAATGGTTGAACGGGAAATGTTGCAACACAACGTGTGCTGGTTCCGTTATTACTGCGACGGCCGCCATTTTCCCAACACAGACACGCCCCCCATGATGCGGTATCAACATTTTTTGCATAGTCACGTGGGCACATGTTTTCAGCCTTGTATTCTTGGATTTGTTCCACATTGTATTTGTAAGCCGCATTATAGATACCCGCCCTGGCGCGAACCGGAATTTTTGCACTTAATGACTTTCCGTTGCCTGTATTGTTGCCCCAATCAGGGTTGTCCTTGCCTGATGAATCGGGGTTTAGGTCTATTGCTTGGTTATAACCACTTGTGTTATCTGTGGTGGTTTGATTTTGGTTAATGTCTGTTGGTGGTATAAAGATTCTTTTTGATTTCCATGTTGTAAAGCTTTTGCCAATGCTGTATGCCTGGTGCATGGCATAATATCTGCTGTCATTTTGGTTAAATGTCGTTTCACAGAAGTTATCTTTGGAATAATTGTTGCTGTATAATGCCAGGTTTTGAACCGTCATAAACTGACCATTTAATGTTGAACATTGTGTTTGCAAAATATCAACAATTTGATTGTATGTTTCTGTGGCAATACCGGCGGAACGTAATAATCTGTTTTGTTTTCCAGTTCGGTCGTTGTTGGTGTATGCGTATCGTGTATAAACATCGCCGTTGTTATAATAATCAAAACCACCAAATGATTTTTCAATCATGTCGGGTGCGTTGCACGCATCAATATTGGCCAGTTGTTGTGCGCATGCGGATTTGTATGCAAAACCGCCATGATTAACGCATGGGTATGGGTTGTCGTTGGTTTGTGCATAAAATTGATTGTCGTTACATTTTATTTTGTTGTTTCTGTCGCGTTCATATAATGAAAACCAATTAGGTGCCTGGCCTGATGCAAATAAACCGCTGTCGGGGTTATAAAGATTTTCATAGTTTAATCCACCGTAATTATCAAAGCATTGTTTTACCACCGCACGACATGCAGTCAAAGAGTCTGTGTCATGACGGTTATTGATGTAATCTGCAATAATTTGTCCGTCAAACATATTGTTGCATGATGCAATATAATCAGAACATAATGATTGATTTAATTTTAAAACATTGGGATTTAAATTTGTTGTTTGTGCGGCAACCAGTCCTTGCATAGCGTTTGTCATTGCATCACTGCCGTTCATATAACAGGCAGAAACAAAATCAAAACAGCCCTGCTTTATTTCATTAACTTTGGATTGTTGTGCGTAATAAATATCCAACATGGCTTTGTTCAAATAATCGTTCCATGCGGTTTTGGATTCGTCATAACATTTGTCCAATGCGGGTTCTGCAAATTGTTTTACGCGTTTTTCAAATGCGGTCACAAATCCACGATTAGACGGATTTTGTGCCAACTTTTGTTCTGCGTTATTGCGGTCAGCATTAAATGTCAGCATTGTTCCCAATTTATAGAAATCAACAACCCCAGCAATTGGCGCACCGGTTGAAACATCGATAAATTCACCATTGTCCAAACATTTATGGTAATTTGCACCACAAACTTCTTCACTGAGTATTGCGGATTCAATGTTTGCGATACATGTTGCTAAATCATCGCTATTATGTTTTTGATGATTTTCAGCACGCGCCAAATCCAACATGGCACTGCTTTCACGAATTGCTGCATGTGTTTCTTTTTGTTTGTTTTGAATTGCGGTTTGGACGGTATTGCAATCTTGTTCAATGGCCATTAAATATGCATTTACCGCGCGTTGCAAAGATGCATCGTTGCAACTGGATTTTACCGCATTACGACAACTGGGATAAACCGCAGAATATAAAGCGGTGCCGTTATATGATGCGATTGCCTGGCCCACATCGGTTGTGCCAAATGAATTTGCCGCATCAAAAGATAAATCGATACTGTTTAATGGACTTAAATTATTATTTTCAACACGCGTGTCGTTGCCACGAATAGAATTCATAATTGCATTTAATAATGCCTTGGACGCAGATGTATCGCGTGCCAGTGCGTTTTCGCCGTCGCTGGCGGTATTCATTGCGGCCGCCTGGGCGGCAGTTTTGCCAACAATATCCAAATTTTCGTTAAATGCAACCAACTGTTCATGTGCATCATTCAATGAATTTTTTGCAGATTGCAATGTGGAAATACGGTCACTGCATGAACAGCGGCGAAAATCGTCGTTTTTTAATTGGCAAAATTGATCCATGCATGTGAAATATGCGTTTTTGCAAGATTCATATTCGGCACCTGTGCGCGTGTCGGTTGTTGCACGTGCAACAACATTGGTGGCGCGTGCGGTCGTTGCATTTCGTGCGGTTGTTCCGCGTGATGTTTGTTGTGTCGTCTTTTGTGTTGCGGTTCTGGATACAGTTTTTTGTGTTGGGGTGACGCGTGTGACGGTTTTTGTTGTTGGCACAGTTGTCCGGACCCGTTGATTTGCAGTGCCTTGGCGGGTTAATGATGCGCCGGACGATGCAGATGTGGTTGCCACGCGCGATGCGGCAAAACCGCCCGACACAAAAAATGCGCAGAAAACCAAGATAAATCCAATCCTTCTCATATCTAGTTGAGATGTTAGCAAATTTAAATTTTCTTGGGCAAGCAAATAGTTTGATTTTTGCATAAATTTTTATAAAAAATTGTTGATTTTATTTGTGTGGTGGGTTAATATGAAATCGCTTTTAAATGGGCATATGGCGGCATACGAGTTAGTCGAGGCGAACAAAGTGCAGCCGAGCTATACGAGTGGTGAGCAAAGCGAACAATTGGTAGATGCGCGCGTCGGTCGTTTTGTAAAACATCGCTGTCAAATATAAAAGCATCGTGTTTATGGGCATATGGCGGAATTGGTAGACGCGCCAGTTTCAGGTACTGGTGGTAGCAATACCTTGGAAGTTCGAGTCTTCTTATGCCCACCAAATTTAAAAATCGGGATTTTGGTTCCCGATTTTTTATCTGGATTTTTGTTTTATAATACTGCGTTTTTTATTTTTGTTTGCGACCGCCATTGTTGCCAAAAAGAACACTGTGGATTTTTTCTGTTTTCCGCCCTTTTTTGTTGTTTGCTTTTTTGTGGCCTTGTGTTTTTGTTGTGATGTTTGTTTTGCCTGGGGAATTTGTTTTTTTACACGATTTATTGATGTGCGATATATGCCGGCATAATCTATGTCGGCTGATTTTCCGGCAATTCCATATTGATTATAATAGTTTAATGCGGCCTTGTAATTTTGCATTGCCTTGGTGTAATTGCCTAATGCCTCGTATGCTTTACCTGCATTGAAACAAGCCTTGGCATATTCGGTGTTTTTATCGCTGTGCAATACACGACGGCACATTTCAATACAGTTTTCATAATCGCCCAAATTGTAATAAGTAATTGCCATATCGTTCCATAAATCTGGGCCTTCGCCATGTTTTTCCATAACCTGAATAAACAGTTTTTTTGCTGTTTTGTAATCTTGTTTATTATATGCAATCATGGCATTGCGATAAATATCATTACGTTCATCGATTTGCTTTGAATGTTGTGTTGTTATGCAAAATACCATGATATTATCGTCATTTATTTGATTGCATAAATATTTTATTTGTTTGCCACCTTTGACAGTATAATTGCAAATTTTATCTTTGATGATTTGCGCCCTGTCATGTGTCAGTTTGCCACCTTTGATGTTATTGTATTCACTGGGGCACGCATTGATAGATGTTCCCAAATGACAATCGACGCACAGACTGAACAAATCATAACAATAATCATCTGTATTCATAAACACCAATGCTTCGTGCATAAAGCGTGATTTTTGACCGGGCAATGTTGGTTGGTCTGTATCCAATAAAGCCTTGGCACCAGCCAAAGATTTGTCTTTGATTTTTTTATTTTTTTTAATAGATGCGATTTTTTTGGCGGCATTTAAATTGCCTGTATGAAAATAATGGCTGTATATTGCGGCAAATTCGTTGATGGTCAGTTCGCAACCAACCAAAACATTATATAACTTGTTTAAATGCCGCCCGTTTTCCATTGATTCGCCCCAACCATAAACGCCGTCGCGAATATTTTGCGGAGTACAATTTTTAGGCAATTTTCCTTTGTGTGAATTTTGATAATTTATGCAATACTGACGTGTTGTAATCCATGTTTTTGAATTAAAATCGCCATTTTTTGGGTAATAATACAGTCCGGCACACACAGAATTTGGTGTTGCCTTGGCGCCGCGGTCATGATGAAAATCCAAACGCCAATTTTCAGATAAAATCAATACAGGAACGCATAGTGGTTTTGCATCGTTCCATAATTGATTGAAAGTTTCGCGGTCTGTTATTTTGTATGTTTTTTTTAATATATTTTTTTGTGTTTTTTTGGAAATGGTTAATTCCGTTTCAGCCTTGGGGTTGATTAAAACATTTGCTGTTTTAATCGTTGCCACAGATAACAATCCGGCAAGTCCCAGTATTTTTAATTTTGTTTTAGCGTGTTCCCATTGTATATTTTTCACTGATTTTGGCATATTTTTACCCTTCCTGATAATTAAAATTGTATCAAAAAATCTGGTTTAATAAAAGGTAAAAAAATTGCTTTACTTTTTTTGCTGATTTATATATAATTTGGCGCATACGGGGTTGTAGCTCAGTTGATAGAGCGCTACGTTCGCATCGTAGAGGTCGTGGGTTTGAGTCCCATCAGCTCCACCAAAAAGTTCTCGGGGATATGGCGGAATGGTAGACGCTGAGGACTTAAAATCCTTTGGTCATTGCGACCGTGTGGGTTCAAGTCCCACTATCCCCACCACACTTCGCGAAACGCTTCGTGTGGCAAGCCAAACTTCGCGAAACGCTTCGTGTGGCAAGCCAAATTTCGCCAAGGCTTCGTGTGGCAAGCCACATGTTTTTGGATGTGTAGCTCAGTTGGTTAGAGCGCTTCGTTCACATCGAAGAGGTCGTTGGTTCGAGTCCAATCTCATCCACCAGTTAAAAAAAAACCGCCCAAATGGACGGTTGTTTTATTTGTTATATTCGCAAAGTAATTTTGAAAACATTAAATGATCCATAAATGTTCCGTCTGGCATACGATTGGATTGTCTGTCTATGCCGTCCAGATGATAACCGCCGGATTCAATAGATTTTTTTGATGCCAAATTCCCAGCCATTGTTTGTCGGCATATGCGATTTACATGTAATTTGTTAAATGCCAAATCTTCCAATTTGTTATGAATTTCTGTGTTAAAACCTTTGCCCCATGCAGATTTTATAAACCAAACAGACGCACACTGTAAAGTGCGTGATTCAGCCCAGAAATGAATACGCATATAACCGATAAATTTATTGTCGTTAAAAATATAATATGTGCAACCGTTTTTAGATTCATAATCCAATTTCATACGTTCCATTGTTTCTTCGACAGATTCCGTCAAATGCGATTTATGTGATACGGAATACCACATATACTTAAAATCGTCTGGATTTTCGTTTTTCAAAACGTCCCATATAATTTTTGCGTTTTCTGGGGTTGGTGCCAAAATTCGCATTTCCAAACGCTCGGTTTTGATATTTTGTTTAAAAATTTCAAAAAACTTTTCCATATATGTCATTTTATTTACCTTTGTGATTATTTTTGGTTGGTTTGTATGTGCCATAATTTACTGTATTCGCCATTTTTACGCAATAATTGGTTATGCGTGCCGGTTTCAATAATCTTGCCGTTTTTGATTACAACAATTCTGTCCATATTTTTGAGTGTTGATAATCTGTGTGCAATTACCAATGTGGTTTTACCAGCCATAGCACTTTGTAGTGATTTTTGTATCAACATTTCGTTTTTAGAATCCAGGGCAGATGTGGCCTCGTCCAATACTAATATTGGTGCATTTTTTAACAGCGCGCGTGCAATTGATACGCGTTGTCTTTGACCACCTGATAATTTTATACCGTTGTTTCCAACCAATGTGTTATACCCCATTGGTAATTTGGAAATGAATTCATGAATATTTGCTTTCTTTGCTGCCTCTATAACTTCTGCGCGTGTGGCACGTGGTTTTGCATACCTGATATTTTCCAAGATTGTACGGTTGAATAATGTTGCCTCTTGTGGAACAAAAGATATGTTTTTGCGTAAAGAATCTTGGGTCACATCGCGAATATCTGTGTTATTTATCAAAATCTTGCCATCTTGGACATCATACATGCGTAATAACAGATAACATATTGTTGTTTTTCCCGCGCCAGACAGACCAACAATACCGACCTTTTCTGCTTTTTTTATCGTTAAATTAAAGTTTTTGAAAAGTGTATTTTTGCCATAGCTGAAATTGACATTTTTGAAATCTATTTCTGCATTTTTGACTGATAGATTTTTAGCGTTTTCTTTATCTTTTACGATTTTTTCAACAACAAGATTTTCATATGCCTTTTTAACCGTTGCTGATGTTTTTGTGTATGATTGTAATGTAGAATTAACCCGGTTAAATGCATTATTTATTGAACCAATAGAACTCATAACAAAGACAGCATTTGGGATACTTAATTCATTATTGAATATTAAAACAAAACAGAAAAATAACATGCCTAATTGTGTGATGCGCCACAATATTGTTGTAGGAACCCATTGGCAACGGGATAGAAAATACGAATGTCCAGCAAGTTTAATAAGGTTTTGGCGACCATTATAAATGTATTTATTTTCATATTCTGTATTTGCAAAATATTTTGCTGTTAATGCATTATTCAAACTATCGCTACGAAGCCCCATGTATTTAGAATCTTCATCTCGTAATAATTTACTATTTTTAATAATTTTTCTTTGTATCATCCATTCCCAAACAACCTTTATTATACCATAGATTCCAAGTCCGGCTAATAACCACACGTTTATCGTGGCCATGGTACCAATCAAAAATACAAATCCTAACACCGCCCCCAGAATGTGACTATAAAAAACTTCGGTCAATTCATTTAGATTTCCAGAAACCGCTTGGGCATCACTGCCTATTCTGCCAGCAGGACGATCTATGAAAAAAGAAATATCGTTTTCATATATACGCTTATATAAAATATATATTTTATAACGATTAAAAATTTGTTGTTTGCGTTCTCTTATTATTGAACGTATAAATTGTATCAATATATCAAAGGCATATAATGCAGCCATGTATAAGAAAATCTGTCCAATTAAGGCCCAATTTGTAGATGCAGCATTTTCAAAAATTTGCATCATCCATTTTGATGTTAATGGTCCAAAAACCATTTGAAAAATAGTTATGGTAATTCCTATGAAAAACAGTGATCCAAAATACCATGGAAAATGTTTGATGACCAACCAATAAAAACCTTGATATGTTTTTGGAAATTTGTCTTGTTGCATTATGATATTATCCTTTTGTTATGTGAATTATATCATAAATGGCAATATGGTGTAAATGGTTTTATCTATCGCAATCCTTTGGCGCGACAACATGCGTCTGCGGCAGATTGCCAACTGGAATATGTGTCACGTGTATTGCGCAAATCACGCCATGCGTCCCAATTCGCACAATCGCCGGCATCGTTGCATTTTACATATCTGCGCAAAGAACATGTTTGACTTGAAATTTGACCTGTTGGGGTTGTGCATTTTACGACAATGTTTTGATTGCGTGCATCGCCAGTTCCATATTCGTTTGATGTGGATATTTGATATGCGTTTGCGGTGGTTGCGCATATTATAATTGCAAATAATGTAAATAGTTTTTTCAATATTGTCCCCTATCCTGATGTTTTCATTATACAACAATTTTACATTTAAAATCAACAGGCTTTATTTCATTGAATCTGTTTGGTTTTCTGTATCAGGTGTTTTTTCGACAATTTCTGGGTTGATATTATTTATATCATGTGTTGTCCATGGAACATTGTTCATGAATAAATAATACAGTTCTTCGTCAGGTGTCCCAGGTGCGCGTATGATTGGACGGACAACAAATATATCAACATCACATGCCGCATTGTCATATTCGTCTTGGACTTCGACCAAATCTTGATGAAATTTTTCAGCAAAACTCATAGTTTGTAAAAATGCAGCATCATCGTCAGCTGGGTTTGTGGAACTGCCCGCCCAAAATAGCCACATACCATGATTAACCTCGTTTTCATAGTCTGGTAAATTGTCGGCACCCAATAACAAAAAAGGTTTCATATCGATATTATTTGTAAATTTACCAGTTGATAAATCTGTGTAATCATACATGTCGCCTGCGATTTTTATAACCATTTGTAAAGTTGTTAATCCGGCGACAACTTTGCTGAGTGCGGTTATATTTTTTAATGTGCTGTGAAACAACCAATCATTGATGCGCGCGTTTAATCCTGTGGTGTTTGCGCGAACGGTTTTAATTGCCTTTTCCATATTTTTCATACTTTTTGAACCGGCACGTAAATTTTTTGCCGAACGCCATGCGCGAACAGGTAATAATCCGCGATTTGATTGAAATGCAACTTTGCCTTGGCGCATTAAATATGTTGTATGGGCAATGTCACGACGCGCCTGGGATAATTCTTGATATTCTTTGACATCGGTGGTTTTTTCCAGTGCGTTTAATTCGTTGATGTGTGTTTGTTTTAAATCGTTCAGGTTTTTTGCGTATGTTTTCTTTAATTCTGCTATTTCTTGTTCTAATCTTTGTATTTCTTGTTGGGTTTTATTTGTGTTTTTGGCATCTTGCAATGTTTGTTCGGTTTTTAATATTTTTTCGGCGGTATCTGTTGCGGTCCTAGATGCGTTGGCCTGTTTGGTTGCAATTTCTAATTCTTGGGTTGTTGCACGAATTGCGCGATTGTTTGCTTTGCCAGATTTTAATGCATCTAATTCACTATTTAATTTTTTGACAGTTTGAATATTTGTTTTGTTCAGGTTTGCGATTGTGTGATATGAATCTTCAATTTTATCAGCGGCCTTGATAGCCTTGTTTATATCGGTGATTTTGTCGGTTGTTTTGGTCCATTTGGCAACGTTTTTAGATGTTCTTAATGCACGCATGGCCTTTTGCGCCTTGGCAAAAGATTTTACACCACGTGTTGCGGTTAAGGTTCCTTTGACTGCGGAAAATCCACCCCATGTGATAACGGTTAAAACAATGTCAGCGGCAATTTCTGCGCCGCTAATCCATTGCAGGTTGCCGTCACCCATAACATAGTAATCATTATTTTTTGCGATTTTAGATTGCTCTTTTTCTGCATCTGTTTTTGGTTCGTATTTTGGTGTTTCAGCGCCAACCGTTCGTGCAGTTGCACGATTTATCATATCTGTATCTTCGGCAGAGGCGGTTTTTGATGTGCAATTTGCTTTTTGTGGCCATGTGTTATGGTCACGTGGATAAAATTTTTTGATATTTTGTTCAATATATTTTAAAGATAAAACATTTGTTTTATCTGGTTTTATAAATTCGTCCAATGTGCCATGTTCGGCAACCAGTATTCCGTACCATGACGGATCAACATTTGTCCAAACTATACCGTTTTCAATATCGTGTAAAATGTCAGGGTTTGCAATATCTGGGGATATTTTTGGTTTGTTTGCGGCAATTAATTTTTGTTTTAGCATACCCTTTTGGGTTTCGTAATTTATTTTGATTGTGCGGCCTGTTGGAAAAGTATATTGAACCTGGTCAAAAACAATAACATCGGTGTCGGCCAGACTTTGAATTTCTGGGCATTTTAAAACAGATTCAATTATGCGGGGTTGATTAAATGTTAAATGCGCCCATGTGTTTATTTCTGTTGTGTCTGCTTCGTCTGGGTTTTCTATACCGGAACCTGTTGCCGCAAGTGCGGATTCATAAATTCGTGTTGCGCATGGGGTGCCGGTGGTGTTGCGTGTTAATAAATCATCAATAGAATATGTTCCATCGTTTTCCGCAAATGCAGTTGAACAAAAAAATAACAGAAATAAAAATATGCGTGCGGGTGTCATGCTTTTATTTTATGGTTGAACATGTGTTTTGCAGAGCATTTAAATATTGTGTTGTTGTGTTCATGTGCGGCGCTGAATCTTGTAATGAATTATTACATTCGCCGTTTTTATCACCGTATGTAATTCTGTTGTTATCGTCAATGCAAACATATGCGACACATTTTATATTATATTGATTTATCGCATTATCACCTTGGACTGAACGCAAAGGAATTTTTTTAGTATCTGTTATAATGCTGTCAGTTTTATTTACAAATACCGCAATTTTATTTGGTCCGGCCTTGGTCCATGTGTTTTGATTCGTTGAACAATCGGGTATATTGCTATTGTTTTTCCAATTATCATTTCCAGGCAACCAACTGCCCGCCCAACCTCTATCGGCCTTAAAACAACGATTAAGGTATTTTGTTCCATTGTATATAGATTGACCGGCAATACAGACATAATCAGTATGTCCAATATCGGTGCAGGCACCGCCATCGGTTTTGTATCCTTGGGTATAATCACTGTCCCAACGGTTGCGCCCAGGCACCAATACCCAATCGTCATTATCGGTTGCAATGTCGTATCTTAATTTACAATTGCCCTTGTCCATATACCCCAAGTTGTTTATTGTGGCATCTGGAATATTTAATGCGTCCAATGTTATTGCGGCAATGCACGTCTGGTTAAAACCAAAAATCAAACAGAAAATAGATAATAATACTTTTTTCATTGTTGGTTATAATCCCGTCTTGTTTTTGTATTCTTGTATTTTTTCATTTATCCAGTTTTGACGTTTTGTATCGTCTTTGTTGCACAAATCTTTCATATTCATAGCACGCAAATAATCAGCGTTTTGTGTGCAAAGGCATGGCGATAACAATGCGCGTTTCCATGCGTTTTCTAACGCGGTTGCGGTTTGTTTTAAACTTTCGTGATTTTCGTTTGATGGGTTTGTTGTGTATTTTTGACGCGCGTTAAACCAATTTGTTTCGGCAGCGCGTTCTGCATCACCGATTTGAGATATACAATTATAAACCGCCTGACAATTATTGCCGTCAAATGTTTTACCGGGTGTGGTGCCGGCAGTTTTTTCTTCGCGAATAATATTTAATGGTGTATATGCGGATTTATCCATATATTCAGCCAAATTATCGCGTTGTAAATTTGTATATTCTGTGATAGATAAATCGCGCAATGTGGTTGGAAAATCGGCATCATTAACCGTTGTGTCAATTGGGTTGAGGCTTTGTAAAGATTTTAATTCTGCGGCACGTGCGGCATATGTATTTGTGTTTGTATTATTTTGTTTTGATGGCGCGGTTGGAAAAGAACTGATGTTTTGAACCGATGCAGAATTCAACGCATTTTTTTGATATTTTTCATAAATAGTATCAATATATCCGGCACAACTGGACGCGTAATTATGCCCCGGCAGAGATGATAATTGAACCATGATTTTTGGACGGACATCAGCCAAAGTTGTTGTTTTACAATAGTTATTTTGAAAACAAACATTTTCAACAATTGATTGCACTGTTCGCAAACAATCGTTTGGTGTTAATGCAGGACCGGTCGCATAGACAATTCGTGGGGTTGTAATTTGTGCAGTTCCGTTATTATAAAATGGATTATTTGCATAATTTTGCACATTTTGAATCATACCATATTGCGAAAAAGGTGTGGCCGCAGACGCCCCTGTCACAAAAAATATTGTGGCAAGCATGTATGTTTTCTGTGAAAATCTGCGTATAAAAAACATTCTCTTGTGCCCTGCTATCTGGGTTTATTATAACAAAAACAGAATTGTAATAAAAGACAAAAATCCGCCTGCAAAAAAGAACGGTGCAAAAGGTATATATTTTTGTTTATTTTGTCGCGCCCAAATTGTTCCAAATATACATGCAAAAATCAAAGCAATGGCCAATCCTGTGGTTCCCAACCATAATCCGCCAACACTGATTAATTTTATATCCCCCATGCCGATTGGACTGTATTGAGCATTTTTTTTGTAATGTTCAAATATTAAGCCAATAATACAGGCCAATGTATAGCCTGTAATTGCGCCCAATACCGATTCGGCGGTTGTGCAAACCCAAGGGAAAAAGTGAATAATTATTAAACCAATCAATAATAATGGAAATAAATAGGCGTCTGGTATGATTCTGCGCCTGAAATCCGCCACAGATATACGCCAAACACAAAAACATGCCGCCAATAATAACATTATAAAAAAAGTGTAAAAAAACATGATTTCCCCCTTGCCTTTCGATTCGGAACTATGATACAATCATGATATCAATTAAAACAAGGATTTTATAAGATGGCTACAGGTTGGGACGATAATAAATTAAAAAAGTTAAAAGCTCTGTTGGGCAAAGGGTTATCAACATCTGAAATCGGCAAGCGTTTGGATATGAGTAAAAACGCTGTCGTTGGTAAATTAAATCGTTTGGGTTGGAATTTAAAGGCCACAACAGGAACAACAAAAAAAACAACTGGCAAGGCAACTGCGACAAAGACAAAGAAATCAAAATTATCTGTTGCCAAGAAAATCGCACCTGTGAAACCTGTGGTTATGCCCAAGGCGACAAAAAAATCGGTCAAAGAAACACCTAAAAAGGTTGCTGCGACCAAGTCCAAGACGGCGGCGGACAGCAAGACAATCAAAAAAAATGCCAAGGCAGCTGAACCAAAAACACCGGTTAAACGTTTGCCACGTGCATTGGACACATCGCGTCCGGGTAATGCGAATTTGGCTTTGCACCAACGGATTATTCAACATGCGTTGGAATTGGCGGCTTTGAAACCAAATCAATGTCGTTGGCCAATTGGTGATCCGGATTCCGAAGATTTTCATTTTTGCGGTGAAACTGTGTTTGTTGGAAAACCGTATTGTTATGAACATTGCCGTCAGGCATATCAATTTACCGCACCTAAAAAGAAATAAAAATTACATTTGGGGGATAAAATGCCAAGCGAGAAGAAACACACATCACTTTTGAAATCCAAAGATTATGAAATAAAGGGCAATTTGTTGCGGGCTTTTTATGATGCTCAAAATAAATTGGTTTTTGTTTTGGATTCTACGATTGACAAAATAAAACCAAATGTTTTGTTGGTTATGGCGGCACGCGGAAATCGCAAATGGGACGATGTGTTGGTTAATGATTATAATGTCGATTTGGAAACTGTTCGCCCCAAGAAAGATAATAAATATCAAAAGTTAGATATCGAATATGATGGCTTGGTTGTTTATGATAATTTAATTCGCGCATACGATGATGGTGATAATATCAATCGGGCTTTGCGTGATTTGCATGATTTTCGCGAAATATCTGCACGTCGTTCTGCAACAGAACGTTTGGCGGCTGCAACATCTGTGGCGGATAATGCGCGTGAAACAATTGAACGGACCGGTGATGTTATTATTGAATTACAGGCTAAAATAAAAGCGGTTCGTGCCAAAATTACAAATCTGCGGCGCGGTATTGGTCGCGAACCGACAAAACAATCGGCGGCAAAAATTTTACGTGCCGAGGCACAATTAGATGCTTTGACTGGAAAATTGGAACGCGCAAAAAAACGTTTGGAAAACGCAAATAAACGGTTGTTGGTTGCCACAGATGATATTGCTGCGGCCCAGGCTGTGTTGGATTTGGTATCCAATGTTGATGATAAAAAATTTAAAACTGTTGAATCTGCGGTGCCAGTAAAAAAAGAAAAAACAGAACCAACAGAAGAAGATTTGCCAGAAGATATTGATGATGATGCCGATGTGCAAGTTGATGATATCGCAGATGATTTAGATGATGATTTTGACGATGCAATCGATGATGCCGATGCGGACAATGAAGATGTAAAACCTTTGTTTGATAAAGACCCAAATATCATTGATGAAAAGATTGCGTTTAAACCAATTAGTTTTGATGATATGGCGGTCAATTTTGATAATAATGCACAACAGGATTTATCTGTCACATACGATAATGAAAACGATGACGGCACAGAAGAAAAAACTGGTGCAGTTCAAAAATATGAACCGGTTCAGGATACATTTGAAAAATCAAACGATAAATTGCCAGAAAAAAATACGATTTCATTGGAACCACCAAAACCTGTTGCAGATACGGTTGATGTGCCCACAGAAATTGATAATGCCGATGATGATGCACAGTTAGATGAAATATTCGAAAGTTTAGACGAAGAAGATGATAATGTTGATATGGAACGTCACGATGCGGCACCATTAAATGTCACACCGGTACCAGAACAGTCAAATAATGAAATTGTGGCGCCAGCACCGGCGGACCAAAATGTTGCACCAATTGATGTGATACCGGTTGTGGAATCACCTGTTGATGAATCTGCGTCAATTGTTGCACCGGTTGTAAAAAATGAAACAGAAAACTTAGTGCGCCCTGCTTCGCCCATTGTGGCAAACGCGCCTGTGGTAAATGCACCGGTTGTTGATGAACATAAACATAAACCAAGCATATTGTATTATGTGTTGTTATTGGTTTTGATTGCTTTGTCGGTATTTACATTATGGTTATATCAACGTTCTAATGTGTCGGCTGATGTTATGCCAACTGTGACGCCTGATGAAAATATTGTCACCCAGGCAGACAACAATACGGCGGACACTGATGCAGATGTTCCAACCACAAATGTTGTTGAAACGGCGACGGTTGCCGATGATTTGCAAGAAGATGATGAAAATCCGTTTGTTGCCAGTGGCGAAGTTATAAAATCCCAAGAAACATCGCGTATAGAAGAAATAGCAGAAAATTCATTAAATAAAATAGCCGAGGCTGCAGATATTCCTGTGCAAAACAACCAAGAAAATTCCGTTGCCATGGACGATAATCAAAATGTGGAACCTGCAACACCGACCGATGTTAATAAGCCTGAATATAAAGTGACGACTGATAAAGTTTTTACCGATGCGGAACCGACTGTTTCTGGGGGTTCTTTGTGTGATGGTGATGTTGCGCCTGATGCCAATGGTTGCTGTGCCGGGGAAACATATTCGGTTGTAAATGGTCAAAATGTATGTTGTCCGGATTCAGGTGGCGATTGTTTCCCGCCGTTATTTTAAATTATGGCTTCCAGTAAAGATTATTTAGATTTTATATTATCCCAGGTTGAATTTTTGGGTGATGTGACATCACGACAAATGATGGGTGAATATATTTTATATTATCATGGTAAAATAATTGGTGGCATTTATGATAACAGATTTTTAATAAAACCTGTGGATTTCGTGATACACAATATTCCAGGAAAAATGGTGTTGCCGTATAGTGGCGCAAAACAAATGTATTGGATTCAAGATGTTGAAAATTCTGTTTTATTATGTGATGCTATACAAATGGTTTATGATGAATTAGATAATAAAAAAACACCCAAACTTTAATTTGGGTGTTTGATGTCAATATTGTTTATATTTATTTTTCAATTGCCTCTATAACAACAATTGCCGCCGAATAATCGGTTTGGTCGGTGATAGACAAATGAATCTGGGCGGTTTTGCCGTTGCATAATTCTTTTAATGCAGTTTTTGCCCCACCGTTCAATAATAATTCTGGTGCCCCGGAATCATTGTGAATCACAGAAACATCAGCAAAACTGATGTTTTCACCAAAACCTGTGTGTAATGCTTTCAGGCAAGCTTCGCGTGCGGCCCAAAAATTTGCCAAATGTTTTTCCGCGTTTGCATTGTCGTTATCTGCATATTCTAATTCGGTCTTGGTAAAAATACGTTGTTTTTTAAATGCAGACCAATCCAAGAAACGATTGCATTCAACCAAATCAATACCTATTCCAATAATCACTTTTTCCCCCTTGGTATAAATTTTACAAGGCTATATTGTATATTTTAAACGATTCGTGCAAGCATAATAATAAAGTTTTTTATATTAAATTTTGTGTATAAAAAATCCCGGAAAAATCCGGGATTTTGTTTTTTATCTGCATGTAAATTCTTCTGGGTAGATTGATAACTTTGCATCGTCGCATACGCAGGTATGACGAGATGATTCGTAATGCGCGCCATCTGGACAATAGTCGATGCATTCACCAGATTTTGTGTCAAAATATAATCCTTCGTCTTTACATGCGCATCCGCCTGCAGTCGCGTTGTATGGCGCAAACTCTGGACATATATAACATTTTTCATCGTTGATGTGCCAGAAATAATGGTTGTTTGTGGCACATGTTTCTTTGTTCGCATCTATACACTGCCCTTCACTTGCAGAGAACATGGAGCCCGGCTCACAATATATGCATGCCATTTGGGTTTTGTCAAAGTTCAAGTTTGTATCTTCGCATACACATTCTTGGGCGTTTTCGTTAAACGGTGCATTTTTTGGGCATTCAACACATGCTTGGTCTTTTGGTGACCATACCATTTTATTGTTGGCGCACTCGCTTTGGCCGGCGGCAACACATCTGCCTGTTGATACATTAAATGTTGCAGATTTGTCTTCGCATACGCAACGCGGCAATGATGAGTTAT
>CADCKW010000007.1 GCA_902802115.1 uncultured Pseudomonadota bacterium
TGATATGTTTGCAATAAAACCTGACCGGGCAATTCACCACGACCCGCCCTGCCGGCAACCTAAAATAATTGTTGAAAAGTATGTTCGGCGGCGCGAAAATCTGTGCCGTATAAACCCATGTCTGAATCCACCACGCCAACCAATGTCAAATTTGGAAAATGATGTCCTTTTGCCAAAATTTGTGTGCCAATAATTATGTCTATTTCGCGATTTTCCATTTTCGCAACCAATCGTTCCAATGTTTGTCGCGTCATGATTGTATCACTGGACACCAATGCCGTTTTTGCATTTGGAAAACGGCTATGAACTTCTTGTTCTATGCGTTCCAGCCCCGCCCCAAACATAGATATTTCATTATTACAATCAGGACACTTGGTCGGTAATGTCATTTGACGACCGCACATGTGACATAATAATTTTCCCAACCTTTTATGATATGTCATACCAACCGAACAATCAGGACATGTCGCAACCCACCCACATTTTCGACATTGGGTAATCGGTGCAAAACCACGACGATTTATAAATAACATAACCTGTTGATGCGAAGACAATGTTTTATCAATCGCATCACACAATACCGGTGATAAATTACCATGTTGTGGTGTGTCATTATCAGGAATCGTGTAGTCAGTTGGGCGATTTTCCCGCAAATCTATTGTTGATATTTTAGGCAGTTGCGCACCACCAAAACGCGATGTTAATTTTAATATTTTATATTTTCCAATTTCAACATTTCGCATCGTTTCCATCGCAGGTGTTGCAGATGCCAGCACAACAGGAAACCCAGCAATCTTTGCACGCAAAACCGCCATGTCGCGCGCATGATAATTTCCCATATCTTCTTGTTTATATGATGTGTCGTGTTCTTCATCAACGACAATCAGTCCCAGATTTTGCCATGGTAAAAACAATGCACTGCGTGTGCCGACAACTATGCGAATTTTTTTATTTAACACACCGCGCCAAATTTCACGACGACGCGCCGCTGTTAAATTAGAGTGCCATACAACCGGTGGCGCACCAAAACGTTTTTCAAAACGCGTCATAAATTGTGCAGTTAATGCAATTTCAGGCATCATTAACAAAACTGATTTACCAGAGTTATATGCACGCAATACAGAATCAAAATAAACCTGGGTTTTACCGCTGCCTGTAATGCCGTCCAAAACATGAACAGAAAAACCACCATGTTCCACCGCGTCGCCAATCGTATTTGCAGCAATATTTTGTTCGGCGTTTAATGTGACGCAACCTGTATCAAAATATTTATAGTTAAATTCATCTTTTTCAACCACACGCGTATCGGTTAATGTTAATAACCCCCGCTTTATCATTGTGTTTATCACAGACGGTGATACATGGGAAATATTACGCAAATCGTTTATTGTCATTGGTGTATTATCGTTTGACGCATATGCGTCCATCACCATTTGACGAGCCTCTGTCATTTTTCCAGTTGCCGAAAAATTAAAGTTATACATTGGTTCCATTTTTGGTGGCAAAAACGCGTCTGGCACATTTATTATCAAACGCAACACCGCCCCAGGTGTCATCAATGTCCAATTCGACATTTTTTTTATCCATGTCAAATCATCAACAGATAATTTTGATGGATATATTTCTGCAATATCTTTTATTTTTTGCGGGCTCAATCCACTGTCGCCAAAACCGATAATCACACCGATATACACTTTATTCATTACAGAAACGCGTACAAATTGTCCAATATCCGCCGATGCCGGCAAACGATAATCGTATCCAGTATTTATAACATTTGGAATTAAAACTTTGACAACAGTCCCAGGATTAAACATACATGTAAAATAATTGATTTTTTCTAATATTGCAATACCAATTCTGTATCCGCGTCTGTTGGCACATGGTCAAAAACTATATCAGGGGAAAATTGAGTCCGGAACCAAGTGCGTTGCCGTTTTGCGTACTGGTTTGTTTTTGTTATCCAATTTTGAATTGCAGTATTGCGGTCTGTTTTCCCGTTCAAAAAATCAACCAACTGAACCGCGCCAATTGCACGTGATGGATTCCAATTATTTTGTATTATCGCGCGCGCTTCGTCAATGGCACCCCCAGATAACATTTCAGGAATACGCCCAGCAATACGTTCGCGCAAAATTTTTGCATCAGGATTTATCAAAATTTTGACCGTATCATTTGGCAAAACCGCACCAACACGCGCGTTTTTTTGATATTCTGTGATATGATGGCCTGTTTGAAAAAAAACCTCCAAAGCACGCGCAACGCGTTGCGCATCGGTATAACGAAAATCCGCAGGCAACATTTTTCGCGCCGCATTTATATCATGCGCCACCAATTCGCGCGCACGTATTCTGGATTTTTCATCAACATTTGGAATCTGGGAAATACCATTTAATAACGCATTTGCATAATATCCTGTTCCACCAACAAAAATCACAGGGCGCCCCGCCTGTTTTGCCATATCATATTCGTGTTGCGCCATTTTTAAATAATCACTGACACTTTGTGGCGTGGATAAATCCAATATGGAAAATAATTTATATGGCACACCATTTAAACTTTGCGATTGTATTTGATTGATATTTTCTGCAAATGGACTGGCAGATATATTTTCAATTCCGCGGTATATTTGGACACTGTCACAATTTATAATTACGCCATTTACACGACGCGCCAAACAATCTGCAAATCCAGATTTGCCAGATGCGGTTGGTCCAACAATAATATAATCACGCGTTTTCATCTTGGTAAATTATAGCCGGCAAATATCACAATTTCAAGGATATGCGCAAAAAATCTGATTGTTGATTTGTGACAAAAGTGATATCATTATCGTGATATAACAATAAAAGGATAATACACATGAAAAAAGTAAGAGTTGCAATCAATGGATTTGGCCGTATTGGTCGTATGGTTTTGCGTGCGGCATTGGAATCAAATCGGCGCGACATAGAATTTGTTGCAATAAATGATTTGGCACCAATTGATCAAAACGCATATTTATTACAGTATGATTCTGTGCATGGGAAATTACCAATAGATGTAAAAACCAGTGGCGATTATATCATTGTCGGCAATCAAAAAATCAAATGTATTTGCGAACGCGACCCGTCTAAATTGCCATGGGGCAAAATGAAAATTGATATTGTTATGGAATGCACTGGATTATTTACAGCTGCGGACAAGGCGCGTGTGCATTTAGACGCAGGTGCAAAACGCGTTTTGGTTTCCGCACCGTCCGCGGGCGCAGATAAAACAATTGTATTTGGTGTAAATGAAAAAACATTAAAGAAAACAGACTTAATCGTTTCAAACGCATCATGCACAACAAATTGTTTAGCCCCAGTTGCAAAGGTTTTAAGTGAAAAATTCGGTATCGAAAATGGTTGGATGACAACTGTGCATGCATATACCGGCGACCAACAACTGTTGGATAAAACACATAAAGACCCCAGACGCGCACGCGCAGCGGCAATGTCTATGATTCCAACAACCACAGGTGCCGCCAAAGCTATCGGTTTGGTTTTACCAAAATTGACCGGCAAATTGGACGGAATTGCAATTCGCGTTCCAACCCCAGATGTATCTGTCGTGGAATTGGTCGTAAATACAACCAAGGCAACAACCGCAGAAAAAGTCAATGCGGCAATGAAACGCGCAGAATCAAATATCTTTGGTTATTGTGATAAACCATTGGTTTCAATTGATTTTACCCACGATGCGCACAGTGCCAACCTGGACGCAACCCAAACACATGTGATTGATGGAAAATTGGTTCATGTGACCGCATGGTATGATAACGAGTGGGGATTTTCCAACCGTATGTGCGATACAGCGGTGGCAATGGGGAAACTGATTTAAAAAAATTAAAAAAAATACTTGCAAAGCGATTATTAACAGTATAATATACATAACGCTTTGAAAGTGTTCTGGGGTGTTAGCTCAGCTGGTTTAGAGCGTCTGCCTGTCACGCAGAAGGTCGAGGGTTCGAGCCCCTTACATCCCGCCAGAATTTATCGCCGTCAATTTTGATGGCGATTTTTGTTTTATTGACAAAGTTTATGTAGGCTGTATAATAAATGGCATGAAAAACGTATTTTTATCTGTTTTACTGGTATTATGCGTGATGTTGGCTGGGTGTGGGGTAAAAAATGATTTACAGCACCCCGGGAACACGTATCCACGCAATTATCCGGTATATTAATATTTTTTGGGGGTATGGCGACTACGACAGTGCCGCCATACACAAATGAAATGAGTTAGATGGGGGTATGGCGGAATTGGCAGACGCGCTGGATTTAGGTTCCAGTGGGGCAACCCGTAAGAGTTCGACTCTCTTTACCCCCACCACCCTTCGCCCTGTGGGCTTCGGGTGGCAGGCCACTCTTTTTTTTCGCCCTGTGGGCTTCGGGTGGCAGGCCACGATAAAAAATACTTGATTTGTCGAAAAAAAACGATAGAATACGATACGCAATAAACAAAAGGTTATTAAAATGGCATCAAAAAAAGGCGCAATTGAAGTTATCAAGTTGGAAAATAAAGAAACTGGTTTCTTTTATACAACAACTAAAAACACAAAATCTGAAAATACCAAGGGTAAAATGAAATTCCGTAAATACGACCCAAAGGTTCGCAAACACGTCGTATTTACCGAGGCTAAAATGCCACACTAATTCAAAACCCGCCAATTCGGCGGGATTTTTATTATTTATTTTCTATAAAAATTTCAATAATTGATTGACCAATTTTTTATCTAGATTGTATTTTAACATGTGCGCGAACATAATTGCGCAATGTGCTAAACTTGCAATATTTATCAAATTTATCTTCGGGAAAATGAACATCGGGGTATTCATGATGCAAATCGTATGTGACCGCCATTGTTGCAAAATAATTCATTGTTGTATTGTTTGTGATATTTTCAGGCATTGTTCCCAAGTTTTCTGCAACAATTTGTTTTATAACATTTGTGATATTTGATTTTTTCCCAGACAATTTCATTTACCCCCTGTGATTTTATTCTTACAAAACAATTTGGGCGATATGGTATTATTAGAATCCATAATTGTCAAATATTTATTTTGGAAAAACTGTTATTTTGGGTTGCCTATAACCCTCCCCACCGCTTCGCGGTCCGCCCCCTCCGATTCAGAACCCTTTGGGTTCTTGGGAGGGAAATTACCCCCTCCACCTGCTTTCGCTTCGCTACTGCAAGGTTCCCCTCCCCCAATGCTTACCCATCCGTCTTTGCTGTCGCAAAGCCGCGACGGGGCCCAGCGGGGCGGAATTATTTGTTAAATTTGCCACTGCGTGGAAAACCAACAGGAATTGTTCGACCCTGGGACGCGCGTTTTGCAACCCATGGCGATATATCGTCCAGTTTTGTTGTGCCACGACCGGTTGTCCAACCAAAACCGTCCGCCATATTAAAGAACATAACGTCCAAAACATATGTGCGTTCCGCATTATATTTTTGCAAAATTACACCCTTGCCACGCGACATCTCTGGTATTTGGTCGGTTGAAAACATTAATAATTTATCGTTCGACCCAGATATTGCAACCATATCACCGGTGACAGGCACACATAAAATTGCAGGGTTTGCCGCGTCTGTGTTCATAACCTGTTTTCCATTTTTGGTTTGTGCCAAACAATTTTCACCACTGACGATAAAACCGGCACCATGGCGCGATACCAACAAATATTTTGCATTTATATCCAACGCAAATGCCCGCACAATATTTTCGTCCGCCCCTAAATCAACCATCATACGCAAAGATTCACCAAAACCACGCGCCGATGGCAAATCTGCCGCGGATATTGAAAACATTTTTCCAGATGTGCTAAATATATTAACCTTGTCCGTACTCATCACATGAAATGCGGTCAGCAGTGCATCACCGTCTTTGAATTTCATATCCAAATTATTTAAATCCAAATGACCCTTGGCCGCACGTATCCAACCCATTTCAGACAAAATCACAGTCATTGGTTCTTTTTCAATAAAATCATCAACATTTACAACAACGTCGCCAGTTGTCGGTGTCCATGTTGTGCGACGACGGCCCAATGCGGTCTTTTTATCATACATTTTTTTGATATCCAAAAACCACGCCTTTAATTGTTCGCGTTGTGCAGATTCGTCCGCCAACAAACCTTGCAATTTTTCTTGTTCGGCGCGTAATTCGGCATCTTCGCGTTTGATTTCCATTTCTTCCAATTTACGCAAAGAACGCAGGCGCGTATTTAATATGGATTCAACCTGGATTTCGGTTAAGTTAAATTCAGCCATTAAAACAGGTTTTGGTTCGTCTTCATTTCTAATAATTTCAATAACCCTGTCCAGATTTAAATATACAACCAATAATCCGCCCAATATTTCCAAACGGTGTTCAATATTGCGCAACCGCCAATTAGTCCGGCGAATTAAAACATTTTTTTGATGTGCGATAAATTCACGCAATACATCACCAATCGGCATAACGCGTGGTGCGCCATGCGTATCGATGACATTAAAATTCATATTAAATTTATATTCTAAATCCGTTGTGGCAAACAAATGCGCCATCATTTTATCGATTGGTACATTTTTATTTTTAGGTGTGATTACAATACGAATATCTGTTGTTGATTCATCAACAATATCTTCGACCAATGGCAATTTTTTAGAATCAACCATTTCGCCGATTTGTTCCACCAATTTAGATTTCACAACGCCATATGGAATTTCAGTAATAACGACCTGGGATTGTCCCCGGCCCAAATCTTCGGTTTCCCATTTTGCACGAACGCGGAAAGCACCACGACCCGTATCATAATTTTTTACAATCGTTTCAAAAGAATCAATCAGCACACCACCCGTTGGGAAATCAGGTCCAATCAATTTTTTCATAATTTGTGCAGTGGTGGATTCTGGTTTATCAACCACCAAACACAATGCATCACAAACCTCTGCCACGTTGTGTGTTGGTATGTTTGTTGCCATACCAACCGCAATTCCCATACCGCCATTTGCCAGCAAATTTGGAAATGCCCCCGGCATAACGGTTGGTTCAACCGTCGTTCCGTCAAAATTCGGCATCATATCAACACTGTCTTCGTCGATACCTTCCATAATTAACATGGCGGCCTGGGTCATTTTTGATTCTGTATAACGGTATGCAGCCTGGGGGTCACCGTCAATATTTCCAAAATTGCCCTGACCATCAATCAATGGATAACGAACAGAAAAGTCCTGGGCCAAACGCACCATTGCGTCATACACAGACGAGTCACCATGCGGGTGATAATGACCCAACACGTCACCAACAACCGTCGCACATTTACGAAACGATGCATTTGGTGATAATTTTTGCCGCAACATAGAAAATAAAATACGACGATGCACAGGCTTTAACCCATCACGAACGTCCGGCAATGCGCGCGACACAATGGTCGATACCGCATACGATAAATAACGTTCCGATAGCGCCTCGCCAAGTTGGGCGGAATCAATTTTTTCAACAATTTTTGTGTTTTCTTTCATAACTGCCATCTTTTATTTTATCAACAGCAAATTAAAACATTTCAAAAATTTTCGCAAGTCTAATTATTTATCGCATACGCATATAAGTATGAATTCCCCATAAAAATTTATACTTGACACAAAATCATTTTTGTGATATAAAAAAGGTATAATCAAATTTGGTTCCCTGATATGTTGGGCGGGCTGTCGAGAGTCATGACAAGTCGGGATATGCCGGGTTCGGTATATTTGAATGTACGTTGCGATAAGGCAACGAACCAATAATACAAATTGGTGTTTTTGCGCCTTTTTGTATTACAAGGCATAAAGGAGAAACCATAATGAAGTTCAAATCTATATTTCCGTATTTATTATTTGGTTCTTTGACTTTGTTGCCAAAGGGTGCGACTGACACTCAGGAAAAAGGTTCTTCTTTGCATGCACAACAAATTGTTCAAACACAAACCCTTCCAAATACCCAAGAACAAATAGATGCCAAGGCACGCGAATTATGCGACACATACATCGATAATGTTTTACAGGGTCAAAAAAATATCCGCACCAGTAAAAAAAGACATTCAAGAGCTGTATTAGACGAATTTCCTGGGGCGGTGGTGCGTTGGTATTGTATATTTGGTCAATATACACAGTTAAATCGTGCAATCGAAAGTTTGGGCGATACTTTGTCTTTGATTCCTTTCGAGGCGCGCCATTCTTGTCCTGAATTTCGCAGATTGATGAAAAACAAATACAATGCGCCTGAATATAGGGGAACTATTTATAATGGCAAAATGTATAAATCTAACAAAGATTATAACAATGCGTTGTCTGCGTTTTTGAAGGCAAAACGCGTCACAGACAGCACGCCTGACAGTATCCGCCAGGTTTTAAAACAACAATTTGCAAAAAATAATTTTTCTGTGGAATCATTACACCCGGGCGCAATTGTGATTTTCCAAAAAAGCAACACACCATCTAATACACATGCTGTTGTATATTTGGGACGTGGTCGTGTTGAAAACGGTTCTTTTGTACCCGACACAAACGGCAAACATTTATACGCCGGATACAATAATGAAACAATCGCGGATATGTTTGGAACATATCGAACCGACAAATTATTCGTTGCCGATATTTATGGAATTGCGGTTGCTGAATACACCAAAGAATTAAACAAGATTCAAAATATGAAATATAATGATATGTTTGATTATGTGTATAATATGCCAAATGATTTATACGCAATGGCACCTGGCCCCCAGGCATTACGCAACATGGCAACACAAAAATATTTTGATAAAAACTTTGAACCAGTGCTGCCACCAACAATCCATATTGCCGGGTTTGTATCACCGTTATTAAATCAACGCAATATAATCCGGCAAAAAACCGTCAAAACCAGATAAAAAAATGGGGCAATATTTTTTTAAGCCCCTATTTTATGTTTAATTTCACGAATTCGCGCCAGTATTTCACGCAGGTCAGCCTCGGTCGCGGCAGCCACCGGTCGATTATGAACACCGTCAGCCAACACAATACACAATGTTGCAAGCAACGAATTTTCCGGCAGTGGCCCAATTTTATCCAAAATTTCACGCGCACGCGCATCAACAATGCGCCCCAATTCCATCAAACGTTCTTCCTGACCGTCTTCACAGCCCATTTGATAATTTTTATTTACAATAGGTATGGTCACTATACTCATATTTTTTTATTTTCTCTTTAAATTTTCCAAAATAGATACAGTTTTATCAATCATTTCAACCGCGCGCACACGTTGGGCCCGCAGATTTTTCACCTGTTCCGACAAAATTGCGACCTCTAAATCCGTTTGGCGCGCAGATGCCGACGCGTCCGAACGCAGCCCCAGCACCGCATTTTCCAGCGAATTTAATTCTTGAAAAATCTGTTGTTTTAATTCTGTCATTATATTTCATATTCTACGACATTTTTTATATGCGTTCAACCATAAAATGTGATATAATATGCCTGACAAAAAACTTTTAAACATATGAATTGGGGATTATTCATGAAAACAAAAATTATTTATATTTCTGGCAGTGAAATTTTTAATATGAACGATGTGCGCGATGCTTTTGAAACTGTGCGCAAAGAATTAGGATTGGCGCGCGATACCATTTTGTTTGGTGTGCCTGTCGATAAAGAAGATGCATTAGGGGAAAAATTCGAAACACACAAACCAGAACCTTCATACATTACAGCCGCCGATACAGCACCAACACCAACGATTGAAACGCCGATTGATGATGTTGTCGATATTCACCAAGATATTGTTGCAGAAGAACCTGAAACAAAGGTAAAACCAAAACGCGCAAAAAAGAAAATTGTTGAAACTCACCCTGAAATCGAAGAAATTGTCGAACCAGAACCCCAGATTGATATTACAGAACCAGATAACAAACCGGACGATGCAATTATACCAATTTTGTCTGTATTGGGTGGTGAAAAATCGACTGAAACAAAAACACTGAATGATACAGACTTGTCAAACGATGTTGTAGATATTGTTAAAGACACAACCGAAACAGATGATATCGACACAGGTGTATCCCCCATCAGTTTTGATGCCGCCGATATAGATGATGAAATTCCAACTGTGGAACCAGAACCAGCACAAATAATCAACACCAATGAAGAAGATGACAGTTTGGAAAAACTGTTGCAATCGGTACAATCATTGCACGAAGATAAAGAAGAAACAATTATAGAGCCAGTTGCAACAGATTTAGACGAAACAGATTTAACATTAGAAAAATTGGCAAACGAATTTGCCGAAACCCAAGATAAAATCGTCAATACCACAAAAACTTCGGCGCGCGGTGGCAGAATTGGAAAATTAAAAAACATTTTACCATTTAAAAAAGTCAAACATAACGATTCTGGGTTAATGGGCGATTTGTTTGGTTGGGCGGGCGTTGCCGCAAATGATGAAGAATTTGGCATACCTGACTTTTTCCCGACTGCCGCAAAAAAATAAGGCAACAAAAACATGCAAGAATTGGCTGAAATTGCACGAATATTAACCCAGGCAGGATATATTGTCAAAGACTGTCAATTAGGTTTTATTTGCATTGTTGATCCAACATGTATTTGGCCACCATTGATGGATTTTATTAAAAACGCATGGATTGTTTTAACCACTATCACAGGTGTTTTATTGGCTGGTTGGGCGGCAGTGTTATTACGCGGTGCAAAAAACGATTATGCAAAAAATTTAAAAGCTTTGGTTTTAATGTTTGGTATTTTATCATTGGCATTGCCCGCTGTCGATTTTTTAGGCGGCGGAAAGTTTGTTATCAACCAATGTAATATTATGAAAATATCTGTATCCCAAGTTCAAGATTTATTAAAAACACGCGAATTCACGCAAAAACCCGAAGAATACGAGGTTTTTGAAGTTATTGATTCTGCAACAGATGACCCTGAATTTAATTTTTAAAAATGAAATAAAGTTAAATCTTTGGCTGATGAAACTTTGTTTTTTGTGACCAATAAATGATCACGAACATTTATACCCAATGGCTGTAATGCGTTATATAATTCTTCGGTGGCGGCCATATCCGGTGTTGAAAAATTACCGATATCGTTTGGATGGTTATGAACCAATAAAACATTTGTCGCATTTAATTCCAATGCGCGTTTTACAATTTCGCGTGTATATATTGATGAACAATCAACGGTGCCAACACTATGAACCTGGTCTTGCAATAAACGCAAATCATCGTCCATATAAAAGACATGAAATTCTTCAACATTTTTACTTGCCAACATCCACATACAATAATTACGCAATTCTTTATCACTGTGAAATATTGGCCGTTCGATTAATTCGTTTCTGTATCCTGTTAAAATTATATCATGTATCAGTTTTATAAATATTGCAACATTGCGACCAATCCCAGGAAATTCAATTAAATCATCATATCTTGCCGTTAATATATTTGACAACGAACCAAAATGTTCCAACATCGCATGTGCCAATGGGCGCATATCACGACGTGGAACAACATAGCCCAACATTAATTCTAATTTTTCATATTCGGCAAGTTTATTGTCTAAAAACTTTTGCCGTAATCTTTCCCTGTGTCCATTACGAAATTGCGAATCCAATGTTGCCATTTGGCTTTACACCATTTTTTCTGTAAATATCGTCACACCATCTTCGGTGATTCCCAATGTGTGTTCCCATTGTGCAGACAATCCACCATCAACAGTACGTGCCGTCCAACCGTCTGCATCAATTTTACATTTTGGCGAACCTGTATTTATCATTGGTTCAATCGTAAATACCAACCCAGGCACCATTTTAACCCTATCCCACATTTTATCGTAAAAATGAAATATTTGTGGGTCATCGTGCATAACTTTACCAATGCCATGCCCAACAAAATCGCGCGATATCGAAAATCCATGTGGTTTAACAACAGCCTCTATGGTTTTCCCAATTTCAGACAATGGCACCCCGGGGGCACATACTGCAATCGCCGCATTTAACGCATCTTGGCATGTTTGCACCAATTCTCGCGCCACTGGTTTCACATTACCAATCATAAACATACGCGATGCATCACCATGGAATCCTTTGAATTCTGCGGTTAAATCAACATTAACAATATCACCATCTTTTAATATTTCATTATCGTTTGGAATACCATGCACAATAACATCATTAACAGATGTGCAAATATTTTTTGGATATCCTTGGTATCCTAAATCCGAAGAACGCGCACCGTTTGCATGCAAAAATTCTGCGACCAACCTGTCAATTTCGCCAGTTGAAATGCCGGCGCGAATATACGGTGTAATATAATCAAAGCAACGCGCCACCAAATCACCAACCACACGCAAACGTTTAAAATCTTTGGGTGCATATACAGACGCAAGCATTATTTCCTCCTCTTTTGAGCCATTCTGGTTGTTTTTAATGCCAATTTTAATGAAAAGTCACGCAATAAAATTTCTGGTGGCATACCAGTTGTGCGCAACTGACGTTCCAGTTCATTTAACCTGATTAAAACAGCATCTATGTCGGGTTCAGCCCATATTTTTGTGGCGCGTTGAAATTTGTCAGAAACCTTCCAAAACAAACGCGGAAATTGACCATCAACGACCGCTGTTAATAATCTTTTAAAATGAATATCCAGCATACGAATTAACATGTTTGGTTCGATGTTATCATACATTAACCTGTCCAGTGCAGTCATCGTTTGCGAAACATAACCCGCCGTCAAAGAATACAAATAATCATCAATATCCGACCCAGATGTATCAGGCAAACATTTTTCAACATCGTCCAATTCTACGATTTTTTTATCGCCAACATACAATGCAATTTTTGTTAAAAAACCACGTGTAATTCCGCGGTCGCCCCCCATATGTGTCGTCATATATTCCATGGCGTCTGGGGTTATTTGTTCTATACCTGATGCGGCAGACAATGTTTCGCGTATCAAATTTGCCAATGTGCGTGCATCATCGGTATAACAAGGTAATGCCGCCAAGTTGTCATCATTTTCAAACAACGCACGCAATCCACCGCCGGCACGCAATTCACCCGCACATACGATAACAGTCGCACACAGACCAGCATGTGTCACCAATTCACCGATTGTTTTGGCCATTGCATCACCGGCATTAGAAATGATAACCATTTTTTGACCACCAAACATGGACGGACTGCAACTTTCGGCAAAAATAGCATCTTGTTTATCACGAAATTCATCGGCCGATACGGAAAACAGATTATCGCGGTCAATCTGCAAAATTTCGATGGCTTTATCGCACAATTCATCAACCTGGCCGGCATCAGGTCCATAAATTAAAACAGCCTTGACTGTTTTTATTCCGCTTTTAAAATCTGATTCCTTCCATTTCATTTGTTGGTCTGTCGCCCTTTTGTTTCTGCGATTGCACGACTGCTGATTTTATCAGCCAAAACCGACACTGCATTTTGAACCGCGTTATTATATGACGCATTTGCCGCAACCAAATAACGCACAAATGTATATGATTCACCCGCAGATTCATTGCCAGATGCAATCATTTCATCACCCGCGTATAATTTATAATGTGCCGTCAGTTTTACAGCCTGCCAGGTGGCAGTTCCGGTTGTGTCCAAACCCTTGTAAGTTTTTGATGGTTCGTCCAAATCCACAACCAATTTATACATTGAATTATCAGAATGCGCACCACCAAATTTTGCATTTAACGCATTACGCAATTCTATACCATTTATCCCATTGATTTTTTCGACATAGATATCCATATCGTCCCCAGAAAACATCGGCGTAAAACCACACCCAGATAACAATAAAATTGCGAATATTTTTTTCATAATATTTTCTTTTATTTTTTTGAAATGGTTTTCCTGTTGCTTTTTATGTTTATATTACCTACACTTTTTACAAATCGCAAGGGGGAATGATGAATATTTTTTTAACGCTTTTGGTTGCTTTGTTTCTGGGGGCGTATTATGTATTTTCGGCACCATCGGTGCGAACCCCCGCGCAAGAGGCCGAATATGCGGTAAAATATGCGGATTTGCGTGCGATTATTGAATGTACCGCGGCGGTGCATAATGCAAATTTGCATAATACCGTATTCCAAGATGTATGTGTTGAACAAAACGCTATTCAATCCGATATCATTTGTTTGGACAGACGTATGAATATTACTGGTTGCGCCGGAAATACAACATATAATTATGTTGTCACAACATCTGGGGTAATACCAAACAGTCAATTTAATAATACAATGACTATATTGGAAAAAAATTTTGCCGATGCGGGCAGTTTTGGTCTTTTTCAAAACGGATATATTATATCAGGTTCAACCGTCACAAAACGCGCAATACCAAAATCTTTGATAAATCAAATGCACATGATGGACGGCCAGTTGGTATATGTGACACAATTTGCACAAACAGACCCCGCCGCACAATTTATCGCACCAAATGTTGATGATGTTGTATGTCCGGTTGGAACATCAAAAATATTGCGTTTTGGTCGGTGGCAGTGTGTTGGATACAACACAAAAACCAGTTGCCCCGGGGATACAGTGTGGGATTATACAACAAATTCTTGTGTTGCAGATGACACAACAAAACCATTATGTAATTCTGTGCAGACGGCTATTATGGTTGATGGGATTTGGGAATGTGTTGATCCGTTCCCCAGTCGCAAATGCGATGCAAATACCATGGCTAAATTGAATTATACAACAATGACCTGGGAATGTGTGACAGACCCAAATAAAACGGCAACAAACACAAAATGCACCCATGTTAAGATGCCTGTTAATCCTGGTCGTGGTGGTGCAACGATGAGTTTTAGAAAATTAACATGCACATCTTGCGAAAAAATGATTGTTGATGAAAACACATGTATCGCACATTGTGTGCCCGATAAGACCAAGGTAAATGACGCAAACTGTTATCCAGGTGATGCGACAACATGTGTTGGTGAAAATGCCGGATTATATTTTGGTTTTCCAGATACAAAATATATTACATTTGTCCCAGATGTTGCTGGTAAAACGATTATTATGGGGACCGAACATTCACAAAACAGAAAATTTAATTGTATGGATTGTGGGGACCGTGGTGTAAATACAGAACTGTCGTTTCCACCATTTATGACAGTATGCAATTAGTGTTGCCTTGTATTCGCGCCACCACGCATTTTGTTTTTGTTATTTTCTGCGCTTAACACAGATAAATAATTTTTAAAATCCACAAAACCCAACAGTTGTTCACAACAATTATTCAACCGAGAATTATACATTTCCAATGTGTGGTTATAATCATCAACTTCTTCGTCTTTTTCATCGTCTTTTTCATACCTGGACATAGATTGATATGCCGCAGAGGTTTGCCAACTAATAGTTTCATTGACTTCATGTATTTTTAATAACAATTGAAAAACCTCTTTTAACAAACCCAAAATAACAGACTGTTGTTGGATATTGTATAAAATTTCAAGTTGGTTTTGTATGTCTTGGTGTTGTTTAGAAAAATTATCATATTGGTCTTTATAAAACCCAACCAATTTATTATCGCCGCGCACAGTATTTAATTCACCATCACCGTTGAAAACAAATTTGTCGTATTCGTGCATAATCTGCATCATTTTGCCAGACAAAAATTCTTTTTTATTGTTCAACGCAGTTATTTTTTTATTAATATCTTGAATATTTGGAGATACGCGCTTTTCAAAATATTTAATCAAATTTTGCACATTATCAACAATTGCGTTTTGTGATAACGCCTGTGTTTTTGTATCATTAAATCTGTTTGTATCTGCCACGATTCTTTCCTTTATCACTTTACACATTATATATAATACATTTTCCGCTTTTTGTCAATATCTTATTTCTTTTTATTCTTATTTTGTCAAGATATAGTATTGCAACATAAATTTCAACACTATATTTTGTGTTTTTTATATTTTTCGAATCGTGTTTTTTTATGTTTTTTTGTTTTTTTAAATACAAATACATGTTTTGTGTCAAAATCATAACGATTCGTAATAAAAAAAATGGCGGATTTTATGCCTTTTTTTAATGCAAGTAAAAAAATATAAAAAATTGCTTTTTTCTGTGTTGAGATTATTTTCTATATACTATATATTGTTATCAACAAAATCAAAAAACACTATATATAGATTTAAGGAAAGAAAATATGGGTGAATTAAATTTTATCACAAAACAAACAAAAATTGTTAAACGTTCTGGCGAAACGGTCGATTTCGATGCCAGCAAAATTTATAATGCGGTTTCCAAGGCCGTTGCTGCAACTGGCGAATTAAATGACGCCCAGGTTTTTACAATTACTCAATTTGTATTGAATAAATTGGATATCGCATTTGTTGATAAAATTCCAACCGTTGAACAAATCCAAGATATAGTTGTTCAAACCCTGATGGATTCACGCGCATACAAAACAGCCGAGGCATATGTTATATATCGCCAAAAACGCAGTGAAATTCGCGATGCGTCCATTGATGCCGTTGATGTTATCGATGGTTATGTGACCGAGGCTGACTGGCGCGTCAAAGAAAACGCAAACATTGGTTATTCTATTGGTGGGTTAATTTTACGCACCAGCGAACGCGTGACCGCAGAATATTGGTTGCACCTGTATCCACAAGAAATCGCGGCGGCACACAAACGCGCATCTATACATATTCATGATTTAGGTTGGTTGTCTGGTTATTGTGCAGGTTGGTCTTTGCGCGAATTGTTATACGAAGGATTCAATGGGGTCCCAGGTTATTTACAATGTGGTCCCGCAAAACACATGGCGACGGCTATTTCGCACATGGTGAATTTCTTGGGCACATTACAAAATGAATTCGCAGGTGCCCAGGCATTTTCATCGGTTGATACATATTTGGCACCATATGTTCGTATTGATAAATTGTCATACGAAGATGTTAAAAATTCTATGCAGACATTGATATTTAATTGTGCTGTGCCATGCCGTTGGGGAACCCAAACACCATTTATCAACTTTACATTTGATTGGACATGCCCAACAGATTTGCGCCCACAACGTCCATTTGTCGGTGGCAAACAGGTTGATTTCACATATGGTGATTTGCAGGAAGAAATGGATATGATTAACAAAGCATTTTTGGAAGTCATGACCGAAGGTGATGCAATGGGTCGTCCATTTACATTCCCTATTCCAACATACAATATCACTCCTGATTTTCCATGGAATCACCCAAATGTAAAACCTTTGTTTGATTTGGCGGCAAAATATGGTATTCCAAACTTTCAAAACTTTTTGAATTCCGATTTGAACCCAACAGATGTGCGTTCTATGTGCTGTCGGTTGCGTTTAGATGTTCGCGAATTGTTAAAACGCGGTGGCGGTTTGTTTGGTTCGGCGGAAAAAACAGGTTCTATTGGTGTGGTCACAATTAACTTGGCACGTTTGGGATATTTACACAAAGGCGACCGCGAAGGTTTGTTCCGCGAATTACAATCTTTGTTATTCATGGGTCGCGATGCATTGGAAATCAAACGCAAAATCATTTCCAAGAATATGGAACGCGGTTTGTATCCATTTACAAAACGTTATTTGGGTAATTGGAATCATCACTTTTCTACAATCGGTGTAAATGGCGCAAATGAAATGGTTGCAAACTTTACAAACGGTGCAGAAAATATCGCAACAGTGTTTGGTAAAAAACTGGTCTTGGACGTTATGGATTTCATACGCGAAAACTTGGCAAACTTCCAAGAAGAAACTGGCAATTTGTATAACCTGGAGGCAACACCAGCAGAGGGATGTTCTTATCGTTTCGCAAAAACAGATAAAAAGAACTATCCAGATATTATTACCGCTGGAACCCCAGATGCCCCATACTATACAAATTCAACACAATTGCCTGTGAATTATACAGACGATCCGTTTGTGGCATTGGAACACCAAGAAGAATTACAACGCAAATATACAGGTGGCACAATGTTGCATCTGTATATGGGCGAACCTGTATCAAATGGCGAAGCGGCACAGAAAATCGTGCGGACTATATTTGAAAATTATAAAGTGCCATATATGACATTGACACCAACATTTTCAATATGTCCAAAGCATGGTTATTTGCCTGGACGTCATGAGTTTTGTCCAAAATGCGATGCGGAACGCGGCGCAAACGACAAATAAAAACAATCAAAATTAACAAAAAAACACAACCAAAGGAAGGAGGAAAACTATGGCTAACACAAACTGCAACTGCGACGAAGGAAGAACAAAATGCGAAGTATTTTCACGTTCTATGGGATTTATTCGTCCTGTGTCAAACTTTAATATTGGAAAATATAGCGAATTTTGCGAACGCAAAACCTTTACAGAAGCAAACAGTTTGACAGCTGGTCAAAGACACTCTGACCTGATGAAGAAAGCGGCTTAATATTATGCGCGAAATTCAAATTGGGGGATTGGTTTCTTTTACCACTATTGATTATCCTGACAAATTGGCGGCTGTGCTGTTTTTGGTCGGGTGTCCGTTAAGATGTGCGTATTGTTCCAATCCCCACTTAATTGATGTTGGCGATGGCCCATACGACCCGACAAAAATGTTTGATTGGATTAAATCACGCGTCGGTCGTTTAGAGGCCATCGTTTTTTCTGGTGGCGAGGCACTAATGCAAGGTGATGCCACAATTGGTTATATGCAACGTGTGCGTGATTTAGGGTTCGCAATTGGACTGCATACAAACGGTTTTTATCCAGATTTGTTAAAACGCGCGGAACCTTTTGTTGATTGGATTGGTTTGGATTACAAGGCCACACGTGCAAAGTATGAATCTTTGGTTGGAAATTCTGTTGCATACGACCAAATGATAAAATCTTTGGATTTTTGGATTGGAACCGGCAAAGATTTTGAGGTTCGCGTGACGTGTGACCCACGTTTTATAACACTGGACGATTTGCGTGAAATTATTGACGATTGCGCAATGCGCGGTGTAAAGAAAATCGCGATACAAAAATATCAACCACATTTCGAAGATGCAGAACACGCAACTACCCCAGAAGCACGCGACCAGTTTTTCAAAGACGACAATTTACGAAATTATATAAATTCTAAATTCGAATCTGTAATTTGGCGGGAATAATATATGCAAATCGCATCGGCAAAATTATGATGGATATACGCCGCGGATTGCAAAAATAGAGCAAAACACTTGACAACAGGAAATTTATAATATAGAATTTGTCGGCAAATTATAAGTTTTGGCCCCATCGTCTAATGGTTAGGACACCGCCCTTTCAAGGCGAGAATCCCGGTTCAAATCCGAGTGGGGCTGCCAAAAATTCAAACCACCCAAACGGGTGGTTTTAATTTTTGTTCAACCCCCGGATTTGAACCGGAGGTTCACTATGAGTAGCAGAGCGATTTATCGCGATGCGTCACGAATGAGGTCAGAGTGCCAAAGGCACGCATGACCAATTCCGAGTGGGACAATTAAGAAAATCTTAAAAAATCGACAAACGGAGATTTTTTTGATTTTCGTTATTGGTGTGAGTTCGTAAGTTAGGTGTTGAAAACATCCACCGTTTTACACATTTACGAACTTTTAAAAAGAAAAGGCTAGAAATCTAACCTTTTTCGTGGTTCGTAGTTATTATTGGTATTTTTTACAACCGCTTACTATTTCGTATTTTGGCAGGCATTATATATAAATGTATTTACTGGATTTATGTTCGCACTATCTTGGTCTGTTTCTTTGTATCTGATAGTATCTGAGGCTGGCGTTTTTTTGGGCTTTTCTTTGTCGTTAAATTTTTCGACAGAATAGGAAAATACATAAGATAATGTATACCAAAACAAACAGCCCAACAAGGGTCCCCATATATAAGGGTATTTTTCTATGATATAAGAAAGTTTTCTATGATTCTTTTTTGTTACTTTTTGGTAAATATTTGCAATCTGAGAAAACATGCGTTTTGATTCATCAGGAGAAAACTTCATCTTCTTGTCTGCTGAGAAATGCCATTCTCCCCGAATTTTTTGTCTTTTATAAGTTATGATTCTGTCATAATATATTTCGTATATATCATCCTCAACCCGTATCTTGTAATAGTTTTTCTCTTCATGTTCCGATAAACGATAATATCCAATATACACATCTCCTATCATAACCCCAGAGAGTTCTTCCTTTTGTGTCCGATAATAATCTAAATGACTTTCCAAATAGTTTAAAATATCCGGTAAAACCAGATGTGTGCACGTTTTTGGAACTTTGACTAGTTTTTTCATTTGTTACCTTTTTATTATTTATCATTTTGACGATTATAGTGTCTAAACATTATTTTGTCAACGCGTATTTTAAAAACACCTTAATCTCTTGCCCAAACGCCAATAATTCTTTGATTTCATTAGTTCGTGAATTGCACGGGACGCCCTGCCAAAATAAAAAGGCCACCGTTTTGGTGGTCGTTTTTATTTGGTTTATTTTTGCCGTTAGAATGTATATGTTGCACCCAGGCGGAACTGATGAAATACAGGTTGTGCATTCATTTTTGCCCCCCAATTAGTTGCAAAATCAATTTCGGAAGTTGTTAGATATCTGTATCCTAAATCAACCGAAGCATGTTTTGTTATATCGTATGTTATACCTGTTCCAAATTGATATGCTAGATTCTTGAAAATTTGTGAATCATAATCATATGCACCAGGATGGTGTAGCCATTGATACCCAATACCTGCACTAAAATACGGATTCAAACCAATTGAATTTTTGAAATCGATATATCCATTGGCCAATACTGTATGTGCACGTATCCAATCTGTGCTTAAATCCCCAGAACCAACATGTCGCGCATCTGCAAAATCGTATTCAATTTCACCACGAATACCAAAAGATGGTGTGATATCGTATTTTACGCCAAATGCACCAGATACATCGTATGCTGAATTAGCCATGTCTTCTTGTCTAACGCGGTTTATATTATCAGCACCAAAAGTTAATTTTGCACTGTCATAACCACCATGTAATGAAACATATGGTGCAACCGATGCGTTTGCTGAAAACGTTGCCATTACTGCAATGACTGATGTTAAAAGAATCTTTTTCATGTTTTTTCTCCTTTGGCTTCACATATTATGATTATATTCTAATCTATTATTTTTTTCAATATAAACTGGTTTAAATATGTCTGATATTGTTCAAAAATTCTTCCAATGCATTTAAATTTTCCTGAATTTCTGCATAGTGTAGGGTTATAGCAGTTCGAATGTTGGCAATTTGGCCCTGCCACTATGAGTTGCAGAGCGATTTATCGCGATGCGTTAGGAATGCCGCACAGGCAAAACGTGCCGAGCGAAACTAGATAAAACCGCAATTTTGCGGTTTTATCTTTGTTTTCCAATACTTGCACGAGTTCGAAAGTTGGGTGAAAACAGACACAGTTTTACACATTTACGAACTTTTATGATATAATTATAACCAAAGACAAACTGAAAAGGACAACATATGAAAATACAATTAAAACCATTGCAATTATCAGATGCGAATACTTTGTATGATTTTTTTCAAAAATTGCCTGCATCTGAAAACGGTAAAAACAATCGGGCACATGGATTGTCAAAAGAAGAATTTGCGGTTTGGGTTCAAAAAGAAATAGATTCTTCACATGGTAAAAATTTGCGTGATGGTTATGTTCCTGGGACAACTTTTATTATGTATGTTGATGGAAAACCTGTTGGGGTTAGTAATTTAAGACACTACCTGAATGATAATTTAAAAAAAGACGGTGGTCATATAGGCACCCATATTTTGCCAGAATATCGTGGGCAAGGATATGGAAATATTATAAAGTTAGAAACATTAAAAAAAGCCAAAGAAATGGGTATTAAACAAGTGTTAATATTTAACCATGATGATAATATCCCGGCTTGGCGTACATCAGAAAAAATGGGTGGAAAATTAGATTCTATAAATATAGTTAATGGAATAAAAACACGAAAATATGTGTTCGATACATCAAAACTGTAATATATTGTTATTCAAAAACACCTTAATCTCTTTTCCAAATTGCAACAAATCATGAACAAAATCAATTCGCAAATTGTGCGGGTGCCCTGCCAAGATAAAAGACCACTGTTTTGGTGGTCTTTTTATTTTTTCCATCTTTTTAATGTTGGATATACTTTTTGGCAATATTCACGCATTTGATCACCAGTCATGTTTGCCTGATATGCGAACGGAACCATCATTTCGATGTATTCTTCCATAGTTGCGTGTTGCAAAAATTGACCATCTTTATAGCAATAAATACAATAATCTAAATTTCTGGAACCGTCTTTGTTTGTTCCAAATAATGATTCATCGTTCATCGGCATAGCACAACTTTGACATATTTTTTGCATTTTATTATCCTTTTCTTTATTCAAAAATCATTATATCACAAGATTCGTAGAAATGTTTTTAATTCCTTCCAGAACGACGGTAAATCTTGCATTTTATAAACTTGTGAATTGCGCGAGTCGCCCTGGCAAAATAATTTCTTTTTGGTTTATAAATTATGTGGCCTTGGGTCACATAATCTTGCAAAACCTGTTCGCCGGCACCTTGTTCAATTTGACCATATACGGTTATTCCGCGTTTTTTAAATTCATTAAACCAATCTGGTTTAAACCCTTCGTCAAATCCAGTAATTTTAGTGACACGTTTGGAAGACACACCATAATAAACCTCTTTGATTCCAGACCACATAATCGCCCCCAAACACATCATACATGGTTCTGCGGTCACATATATGCTTAAATTATATGGCGACAAATCATAAGTTCCCAGTTTCTTTTCTGCCAATTTTATCGCATTCATTTCTGCATGATTGTGACTGCAAGATTTATTAACAACACTGTTGGCAGCCTTGGCAATCAAATTACCTTTTGAATCATAAATTGCCGCCAAAAATGGGCCATGCCCCGTATTAATATATTTTTTTAATTCATGCTGTAATTCCAATATAATTTTACTGGCATTAGCCAATGTAGAATCATCTATTCTTTTATTAGCAATCACAGATATTTTACTTTTTTGCATATTATATCCTTTTGTAAAATTATGGCATAAATGACATTAAATTGCAAAACATGTATAAAAAATCACCGCCGGAACGGCGGTGGGTGTCAAGTCCCTTTGTATTTTTATCTTTCTATCTGTTTTGAATCAGGAAACATGTCTGCAAATTGGTCCGCAGTTGTATGTGTGGCATCTAATACTTTGGATATTGTTTCCATAGACAACCAACGCGGTTGGCCATATTTTGATGCCCTTTTCGATTTATTAAATGTTGTTGGGTCCAAACCACTGGCACGCGCCAAACCGCTGCATGTCATATTATTCTTGCGCGCAAGAAGTTCGATAGCGTTCCATAAGTCTTCATGAGTAAACATATTTTTATCTCCCTTGGTTATAGCTATCCGTTCACAATAGGTATTTTAACAAAGGGATAAGTATTTATTCAATTAGACCTAAATCCTATTTTTTATTTCTGGAAAATTTGCTTCAATGTTAAATTTGCGCAGCCGTGGCATGTCAAAAAAACGCGTCGATGCGATACATATAACATAATCACCATGACGCATAAACTGACGACAACGCGCAAATGCCCCCAACCGAAATATCGCGTTCATAAATGTCCGCGTACGAATTCTTTCTTTTTTATTGTGGGCATCGGGCAGATTTATTATGCGCAAATCCCGCGATTCTGGAATTTCACAATCTTGGTTTGCATCGGCAATATCAATTCCAACACGTCCATTTGATGCCGCCGCAACAACAACTATATCGTCATATGCCGCATATGATGTATATTTTTTGCCAGATGATGCCGCCATTAAACGTCCCAAAATAAATTGCGATTTTTGTCGATTATCCTTATATTTCAATGCGCGCGCGCGATGACGCGGCGATAATAATTCCGCATATAAATCTGGATTTTGACTAATCAAATTAATATTGGCTATATAAACTTTCATGCTGTGATTATAAAACAAAATTTAACAAAGGCAAATTTTTGATACATTATTTAGAACGTGTATATTTACATTTTGGATAATTTGAACACCCAAAAAATTCACTATATTTACCCTTGCGCAGAACCAGACGACCATTACACACAGGACAAATGTTTGCTGATATTTTTTTATTACGCGCCGCAATCGCATTTTCTACATCAATAATATGTTGGCGATTAGACACCAATTTATATTTTTTGATTTTTTGAATTTGGTCTGCAATTTCGTTGGCACGTTTCACCGATAATTTTACATCGTGATAGCATTTTATTTTACCTGCGACTTGTGGAATATACACAACCGAAGATGGTAATTGATGAAACATTAATCGACCCCGCGTGGAAAACGCAATTATCGATATGAATTTTGATGTCGGTATATTTAATTTATGCGCCAACGCGTTTATATGCCCCATATTTTGCGTTATTGGATTAAAAAATTCATAGCGACGACCATTATCAGTCTTGGTCCAATTTTCACTGTGTTCCGTTCCGGTAATAATGCCAGATATATTTTTAGTTTCCACCACAAAAATTCCATATTGCGACACGACAATATGGTCAATTTGGACACTGCCCCGCCCTGTTTTTAACATAACATCGTTGAATACGGCATATTTATTGGAAGGCAAAGATTTTAATCGACGCGCGACAGTTCCTTCGCCAATATCACCACGAATTGGCGACGCAAAAGCCATCCAAATCAAGAAAACCACAATGGCAACCGCCCAAAAAGTTGTTTCAATATCCATGTCTGGTAATTATATCACAAAAATTGATAAAAAGGAATCGTATGATAATTTTACATTTGCGTTGTCAAAAAAATAATATATAATGACAGCATTGTTCGTTTGAAACAGAACAATTTACAGAGTTTTAGGATGGTTGGCAGAGCGGTCGAATGCGACGGTCTTGCATACGAGTCAGCAAGGCAAGCGAAGCACAGCCGAGCGCGAACGAGTGGTGAGCAGCACCGACAGGTGCGACAAGCGAACAAAACCGCAGGTTTGAAAGACCGGCGGAACATGTGTAAGTTTAGGATGGTTGGCAGAGCGGTCGAATGCGACGGTCTTGAAAACCGCTGACGGGGTAACTCGTCCGGGGGTTCGAATCCCTCACCATCCGCCAGTAATATTGAACATCCCGTGGCAATCCCACGGGATGTTCTTTTTTACCCCATTTCCGGCGATTTTAATGGGCGACATTACCAATGTATATCGCCATCCGCACACAATCCGCCAAACTTCACCACAACTATATACCTTGCCAAATTTCCCGATGCCAGTTTTGTCGTCCTGCCCTTGAAAATCGGTGGTTTTTGTCCTACATAGTAATATATGAATAACAAGGAAAAAGTAATGCAAAACACGTATTTAAAACTATGCGATAAAAATATTTTACAAATCTTGGATGGCGACAAAGAAGTTGAACAATATGAATGCGAAGGGCAGAAACTGTCTCTTGGATTACCGTCTTTGTCGGGACCAGATATTTGTAAATTAGCAAAACAGTTTGGTATTACAATACAATACGGATCTTTTAGTAGATGGCAATATATGGATATGCTGATAAAAGAAAGTATAAAACATAACAAAATATCCGAAGTTTTAGCGTACCTATTATCAAAACCACATATTTTGAAAATATGGGGTGGTTATCCTAGAAAAACCATGGAAAACATATGCAAAAGAATTCATGATAAAACAATAGATTGCATAAATGGTGAATTGTTTGCTTGGGATCTAGAATTATATGAACAACAAGGGCAATATCTTATCAGGCTCACAAAAAATCTTAACAATTTATTAAAAACTCATACACATATAGATAACGATTACATAAACGAACGCATGTCGAAAGCTTATGCGTGCATTGAAAATTCGGACTACGACAGCGCTGTTACGAAGGCTAGAACAATTGTGGAGGAAGCTTTTATATGGGGGATTGCGAAACAAAACCAAGAACCATTAAAAAATGGCGACATAGGTTATTTGTACAATCAATTTAAGTCATTATATCATATGCATCAGGATAAAAACACTGATAAACGGATTAACGATTTGTTATCTGGGTTAAACAAAATTGTGACTTCTATTTCTGAAATGCGCAATAATGCCAGTGATTCACACGGGTTAGGCACACGCAGAATACCAATCGCCGCACATCATACAAAACTGGTCGTAGATGCGGCTGTGCTGCTTGCTGATTTTGTACAATCTGTAGTTGAGCACGCTAGTAATAATTGATTTTCTGTTGCAATCTGAAACAAATCATTAACATTAATTTTTAGTTTTCCGGACAAAATTTCGTTTATCTTGTCTGGATTCATATATGCAATATCCAGGTAACGATAAAACTGACGCTGGGACGTGTGCAGATTGCGGATGATATTATCTACATTGCCATTTTGTTCGTATAGTTCCCTATATTTCCATGCAGTGGCGAAGGCTTTTAGAATCAGATGGTTATTGTCAGTGACATTTAGAACTCCGTTTTTACCGTGATCGTATACCGTATTCACATATTTACGAAGAAATACTTTTTCTGTAATTGTTATGCTGTTGTCATCAATTATGTATTCCATGGACTCAATTTTTTGATTTACATAATTTTCCTTAATAAACGGCTGTAATTTTTGTGCATCGGTTGTAATTGTATAAATCAGATGTTCTTGCGAATATACAATTTTCTCAACCAGTGATTGAATTAAATCGCGTTTTTCTGCAAAGTTCATATTCATTATATCAATTCGTTTTAATATGGCGGCCAGGTTGATTGGCAGGTTGGACATATCACTGTTCAGAAAATCTGTAATCGTTTTTATAACAATCTCATCCACACACGCGGCAGTCAAATAAAATCCCTTGGTTGCATAATAATGAATCTTTCTTTTGACTTTACCACTGGTCATTTGGTTGATGAACTTTG